>CAYZII010000045.1:0-17747 GCA_964478415.1 uncultured Methyloversatilis sp. | reverse complement strand
ATCCGTCGCACATGGGATAACAAGTCGGTCGGTTTGCGCGAGGTTTGATGCTTGAGGAATTCAAGGTAGCGTACAGCATGCTGGGGCGAAGGCAGTGACGGACATAGCCGGCCCCGGCAATCAAAAAAGACCGGCTCCCATTCTTCCAGGGGCGGGAGAAAAGGTTCGGGATTACGTTTTTCTACGAGCTTTGCGCTCATGCATTCATTATAAAACAGAATGAATCTAAACTTGATATGGTTTTTTTACCATTTTCACCGTGCGCCTGCACGAAGCAGAAAATCGACGACCTCTGCGTGATGTGCTTTTCTTGCCATATCGAGGGCGGTTCCTTCATCGCCGTTGGCCTCAGCGAGTCGCGCTCCGGCGCCAACGAGCAGACGCACCATTTCCAGATGGCCGCGTCGGGCTGCGAGCATCAAGGCCGTATCGCCGTTCGGTGCTCGGGCATTCATTTGCGCGCCGGCAGCCAGGAGCAGTGCAGCGATTTGTGGCCGGTTCTCGAAAGCGGCATAATGAAGCGCCGTCCACTCCGGGGTGTTCGATTCGGCGCCCCGTTCTAGCAACAACTTGACGATCGCCTCATGTCCGCGCAATGCAGCTAGCATCAGTGCCGTGTCACCATAACGGTTGCGGCGGTTAGGGTTGGCTCGGTTGTCGAGCAGATAACGCGTCAGTTCGAGATTATTTTCTCGTGCGGCGATCATCAACAAGGTGTTGCCTTGGGGATCGGCGGTATTCACGTCCATACCGCGGCGTAACAGATCAATCACCTGCTGGGTTTCGTTATGCGTCACGGCGTGCAGGATTTCCTCATAAACCCCTGCAATGACGGGAAATGCCAGCATGACGTTGAGCAGGAGCAGGGTCAGAAGTTTTTTCATCGTTGGACTTTCATCGTCTCGCGAATCTGAACAAACGGAAAAAGTTCTCGGTCGTCGCTGCTGCCAGCTTTTCCAGCGGCATTTGCCGCAGTCTGGCGATCTCTTCGGCGACATGCACGACATAGGCGGGCTGATTCACTTTGCCGCGAAAGGGCACCGGTGCAAGATAGGGCGAGTCGGTTTCGACGAGCATGCGATCGAGCGGCACCATCTTGGCGACTTCCTTGATCTCGACAGCGTTTTTGAAGGTGACGATGCCAGAGAATGAAATGTAAAACCCGAGTTCGAGCGCCGCGCGTGCGGTCTCGGCGCTCTCGGTGAAGCAATGGAAAACGCCACCGACATTGTCCGCGCCCTCCTCTTTGAGAATGCGCAAGGTATCAGCGGCAGCCGCGCGCGTGTGGATGATCAGCGGCTTGCCGCAGGCTCGCGCCGCACGGATATGAGTGCGGAAACGCTCACGCTGCCACTCCAGATCACCGCTCAGCCGATAATAATCGAGCCCGGTTTCACCAATCGCAACGACCCTTGCATCACTCGTCAATGCAACGAGATCTTCGACCGTCGGTTCCTGCACGGTATTTTCTATATCCGGATGCACACCGACCGCCGCGAAAAGATTCGGCGCCCTTTGGACGAGTTGCAGGAGCGCCGGGAAACGCTCTATTGTCACGCCGGCACACAGCGCCCAGCCCACCCCGGCCTGGGCCATCGCTGCCAGCAGTTCATTCAATCGGTTTGCCAGCTCGGGAAAGTCGAGGTGGCAGTGCGAATCGACCAACAGGGCATTCATGCTGCGAGAGGTTTCAGGGCGCGCACACACAGGTCTTCGAGGAAAAGCCGCGGATTCAAGGGATGATTGGCCCAGGCGCGCAATTGGGCGACCTGCTGCTGGGCGCGCAACAGTTGGGGAAGCGCGAGTTTCCGGACGAGCGGCTCGACATCAGTTCGTTCGAAATAGCGCGGCACGCCGCCAGAGACGCACAAGGCGAGGTCATAGAGCCATTTCTGGAGGGTGACGACCACGGTCTCGAGATCGAGCTTCGCGTCGGCTTTCGTGAGTCCTTCCCAGCGGGCTGCGAGCGCCAAGGGATCGCCTGGCTGGCGTAAGTCTTTCACCAGGGTTTCCAGCGCCTTCAAACGACCGCTGCGGGCAGCTTCGGCAAGATCCAATGGAGCGTAACCAAAAAAAGGCAGCCAGCGGGTTTCGCCTACCAGGCCCCGCTCGGCCAGCCAGCGTCGGCTCTGCTCGATCGAAGGGTGAGCGAACATCACGCGCCGCGCACGACTGAGCAGGGTTGGCAGCAGATTGCGCCAACGATGAGAAATCATTATGAAATAAAAAGATACTGAAGGCTCCTCAAGTATTTTAAGCAGAGAATTCGCCGCTACCGGGTTCATTGCCTCGGCTGGATCGATCACACAGATCCGCGCGCCGCCACGGTGACTGCCAACATGAAAAAAGTCTTCGAGTTCGCGTATCTGCTGGATGCGGATTTGCCGACTCGCTTTTTTCGTCTCCCCGCTGCTTTCCCCTTCTCCAACCTCACCTTCGGCCTCGGGCTGTAATAAGCGATAGTCGGGATGCTGTCCTGCCATCATCATCAAGCAGGAGGGACAGCCGCCACAGGCAGTCTCGAAAGGACCGCGAGGAACCTCGCAGAGCAGACGGCTCGCCAGCGCCTCGGCCAGTTCCAGTTTGCCAATGCCGGCAGGACCAGCGAAAAGCAGCGCGTGCGGCAGGCGCACGTTCGCGCCCGTCAATTCACGCCAGACCGCTTCATTTAATAACATAATCAAATAGATAATAGTATTTTTTCAAGTTGATTTTTAACTTGCTCACGGCTTTGACCGGCATCGATCACTCGCATGCGTGCTGGCATTTGCTGAGCGCGGGCCAGGTAGGCGGATCTCACGCGCCGGTGGAAATCGCCCTCTTCCTGCTCGAAGCGATCGAGTCTTCGTGCTGTGCCGGCGATGCGCTGCATCGCGAGTTCGACAGGAAGATCGAACAGCAAGGTCAAGTCCGGCTGGAACCCTCCTTGCACCCAGCGTTCCAATTGTTCGAGTTTCTCGACCGCCAGACCACGCCCGCCCCCTTGGTAGGCGAAACTGGCATCGGTGAAACGATCGCAGACGACCCAGTCGCCTCGTTGCAACGCCGGCCAGATGACCCGTTCGAGATGTTCGCGGCGCGCGGCGAACATCAGCAGCGCTTCGGTCTCCAGATGCATTGGCTCATTGAGCAACAAGGCGCGCAATTTTTCACCGAGCGGTGTCCCGCCGGGCTCACGCGTCTGAACGACGCGATGTCCGCGGCGACGCAGAAATTCGACCAACCAGTCGATATGGGTGCTTTTCCCCGCGCCGTCGATACCTTCCAAAGTGAGAAATTTGCCTCGCTGGGTCATTTCCTGCTCAATTGATACTTGGCCACCGCGCGATTATGCTCTTCAAGGCTGCGCGAGAACACGCTCGAACCGTCGCCGCGTGCGACGAAATAGAGTAGATCGGTCTGTGGTGAATGCAACGCGGCTTCGAGCGCAGCCATGCCCGGCAGACAGATTGGTGTCGGTGGCAAACCGGTGCGGGTATAGGTATTCCACGGGGTGTCGGTTTGCAGATCGCGCTTCCTCAGGTTGCCGTCGAATTTATCCCCCAACCCATAGATCACCGTTGGATCGGTCTGCAAGGGCATGCCCAGGCGCAGGCGATTGACGAACACCGAGGCGATCTTGCCACGATCCTCGGCTAGCCCGGTCTCCTTTTCGATGATCGACGCCATGATCAGCGCCTCATCCGGGTTTCGATAAGGCACTGAAGGGTCACGTTTTTCCCAGGCGGCGGCGAGACGGTGCTCCATGGCCCGGAAGGCGCGCCGGTAAATGTCGAGATCGCTCGAATGGCGGGCAAACAGATAGGTATCGGGGAAAAAACGGCCTTCTGGGTGAGAAACCGTCGCACCGATGCGCTGCAGGATTTCACGGTCGCTCCAGCCCGTCGTTTCGTGGCGCAGATCGGGATGGGCGTCGATCAGGGCACGCATCTCGCGGAATGTCTTGCCTTCGACGATGACGATCTCGCGCTGAGTTACGTCGCCGGCAGTGAGTTTTTCTAGCAGCTGCCATGCCGTTATGCCGGGGCCGATTTCGTAAGAACCCGCCTTGATGGCCCGCTCGCGCCGGGCAAATCTCCCGAGCAGGGCGAACTGCCAGGGACGGATACCGACCCCTGCCTGCGCCATCGCCTGCGCCGCTCCCTTCAAACCCATCCCGGGACGGATATCGAAATCCACCACGCCATCGGGGTTGAGTTGCAACGGAATGGCCGCAGTTGCGAACCATGCCATCCAGCCGGCAAAACCGGCCGTGAGGAGAGAGACAAGCAAAAAGAAACGTTTGAGCAGTCGCATATCAGGCGGCTATGATAGCCGTTGCAAAGATCGAGGACTTCGTATGACCCAGAGCGTTTTCATCCCCCTCACCGACCATGGTCTGATCCGCGCCAGTGGCGAGGAAGCTGCAACCTTCCTCCACAACCTGCTGACCAACGACATCACCCATCTGCCGGACAATGGTGCCCGCCATGCCGCCTTGTGTACGGCGAAAGGCCGCATGATCGCGAGTTTCCTGATCTGGCGAGAAGGTGGCGACTATCTGCTGATGCTCTCCCGCGACATTCTGCCCGGCATTCTGAAGAAATTGTCGATGTACATCCTGCGCAGCAAGGTGAAGCTTTCCGACATCAGTGCCGAGCGCACCTTGTTCGGCCTGCTCGGCACCGAGATCGGGCCGGCCGAGCCAATGACCACGGCACCATGGCAGGGGGGCACGGCGATCCGTCTCGATGCTGCACGCATGATCCTCGCTCTGCCAGACGGCAGCGCCTTGCCACCCGCCGGTCGCAAAGGCGAACTGGCCGACTGGCACCTTGCCGAGATCCGCGCCGGCATCCCGCGCATCGTCGCCGCAACCCAGGAGCTGTTTACGCCGCAGATGGTCAATTACGAGTTGCCAGCAGTCGGCGGGGTCAGCTTCCAGAAAGGCTGCTATCCGGGGCAGGAAATCGTCGCACGCACCCAATACTTGGGCAAGGTCAAACGGCGTATGTATCGTGTATGGCTTCCCGCAGCCTTCCCTCCCGGTAGCGAAGTCTTCACGCCGGAAGGGGGCGATCAGCACTGCGGCAACGTGCTGTTGTGCGCGCCCTCTTCCGCAGGCGGGTGCGAGGCCCTGCTGGTGGTGCAGACCTCCGGCGCACAGGCGGATGCCGTGCATCTGGGCAGACCCGATGGCCCCAAGGCGCAGATTCTTCCGTTGCCTTACCCGATCGAATAAGCATGTGTCTGATCCTCGTCGCTTGGCAACAGCATCCCGAGTTTCCTCTCGTGGTGGCCGCCAATCGCGACGAGTATTTCAACCGCCCAACTGCGCCGGCGGCTTTCTGGGCGGATCATCCCCAGGTTCTGGCCGGCCGTGATCTGGTGGGCGGTGGCGCCTGGCTCGGCATCACCCGGGAAGGACGCTTCGCGGCTCTGACCAATTTCCGCGACCCTGGGCGTCACAATCCCCGTGCCCCGTCGCGTGGCCGGCTGGTTGCCGACTTTCTCTGCAATGAAACCGACATCGATGCCTATCTGGCCTCACTGTCCCCGGAACGTTACAACGGTTTCAACCTGCTGCTGTGCGATGGTCTCCGGCTCGTTGCCTTCAGCAACGTGAGTGGCGAGCGGCATGAACTCGCTCCGGGAATTTACGGTCTGTCGAACGCCCTTCTCGATACCCCGTGGCCGAAAGTCGGCGCTGGCAAGACGGCACTGGAAGCCGCCCTCGCCCATCTGCCGGATGAACATGGCCTCTGGGCGTTGCTGCGTGATGACAGGCCCTATCCCGATGCTGCACTGCCCGCCACCGGTATCCCGCTCGAATGGGAACGCCTGCTCTCGGCCGCATTCGTCAGCGCCCCGAACTATGGCACGCGCAGTTCGACGTTGCTGACGTTCAGCGCCGGCGGCATCGCCACGTTCGACGAGCAAGGCTGGCTCCCAGGTGGTATTGCCGGAGAGCGGCGCCGTTTGCGCTTCCGTTTGGTGCGATGAAGCGCGTTTTGGCCGCCAGCGCATTCGCCTGCTGCTTCGACCTTGCAATGGGCCAGACGGCACTCTGTGAAGTCGATTACGGTGGCGAAACGCACCGCTTTGCGGCCACTCCGACTACAGCGCCCTATCAGGTCCCGACCCAGGCGGTTGGCTCGTATTTTTTGTTCAGACTGGTGTTCGAGGCGGATACCGCCGTCAAGGTGTATGTCTTTGCCGATCGGGAAAAGCATAATCCCTTACCCCTCCACCAAGCGGTTTATCCGTTGCCGCTCGACAACAAGGGGCCCTATGGTTTCAGTGGTCTGCATTTCGTCTATGAACCGTTACGTGACGGGGAGTTGGCCTATTGGTGCGCGCTTTACTGAGTCTGCTGATCCTGCTTGGCAGTCTTGTCGTCCGTGCAGAACCGGTGCGAATCGTGTTCGTCGGCGACATCATGCTCGATGACGGGCCGGGCCGGATGATTGCCGGCGGCGGCGATCCCTTGGCGTCGTTTGCACCTCTGCTGGCCGACGCGGACTTCCGCATTGGCAATCTGGAGTGTCCCATCGCTACGTCGGGAACTCCTCTGGAGAACAAAATCTACAGCTTCCGCGCCGATCCGCGGGTGCTGCGCGTGCTCGCCGGACGCTTCGATGCCCTGTCAGTGGCAAACAATCATTCCGGTGACTACGGGCCGGCCGCCTTCCTCGAGACATTGGGTCGATTGCGCAGCATCGGCATCAATCCGTTTGGTGGTGGGCGTGACCAAAGCGAGGCTCATGCGCCGCTGTGGATAGAGAAAAAGGGGCTGCGCATCGCCGTGCTCGGTTACAACGAGTTCAAACCGCGCAGTTTCGCCGCGGGACCGCATTGGCCGGGCATCGCCTGGAGCGAAGACAGCCACGTCGTTGCCGATATTCGCTCCGCTCGTGCTGCCGGCGCCGATTTGGTCATCCCCTTCATGCACTGGGGATGGGAACGGGAACCCGAACCCAGCGAACGCCAACGCAGGCTCGCGCGGATGATGATCGATGCCGGTGCCGATGCCGTGATCGGTGCTCATCCGCATGTCACCCAGGGGATGGAAATTTATCGCGGCAGGCCGATCATCTACAGCCTCGGCAATTTCGTCTTTGACGGCTTCGAGCTGCCGGCCGCCAAGCTCGGCTGGATGTTAAAAATCACACTCGACCGCGGGGGTGTCGCAGACTGGCAGATCATCGAAGCTCAGATCGACGAGACGGGGGCACCTTACCCACGTCCCCCATTTACTCGATGATCTCGACCGGCGTGTAAGGCGGCACCAGATCGAACAGCTCGATGATGTCGCGGTTGCGCATCCGGATACAGCCGATCGAGCCCGGCGTGCCCATCGGCACCGTATCCGGACTGCCGTGGATGTAGATGAAGCGGCGCATCGTATCGACCTCGCCGAGCCGGTTTCTGCCCACCTCGCAGCCGGAAAGCCAGAGGATGCGTGTCAGTATCCAGTCGCGCTCCGGGTACTGGACGGAAAGCTGCGGTGTCCAGAGCTCCCCGGTCGGCCGGCGGCGCACGAAGACGGTGTTTTCCGGGGCTCCCGCGCCAATCTTGGCGCGAATGATGTGGCGGCCCCGCGGAGTACAGAAGCTGCCACGCCGTTCCCCTGCGCCATTCTTTGAAGTCGAGACCGCATAGCGGCGGATCGGCTCGCCGCCGTCGTCAAAAAGTTCGAGAAACTGATCGCTCAGACTGACGCGGATGCGCATCATGCCTGTTCCGTCTTTTGCCGTCGAGCGGCAAAGAAAGCCGATAGCAGCGCCCCACATTCGGCGGCGCGCACGCCCCCCACCACCTCGGCATGATGGTTCAAGCGCTCCACCTGAAACAGGTCGATCACGCTGCCGGCCGCACCGGTTTTCGGATCGTGCGCGCCAAACACGACCCGTGCGATGCGTGCATGAAACATCGCGCCGATGCACATCACGCAAGGTTCCAGTGTCACATATAACGTGCAGCCTGGCAGGCGGTAGTTGCCGAGTCGCGCTGCTGCATCGCGCAGTGCCACTACCTCGGCATGGGCGGTCGGATCCCGCCGGCGGATCGGCTGGTTGAAGCCGCGGCCAACGATCTCGCCCTCCCTGACGACGATCGCGCCGACCGGCACCTCGTCACAGCGTGCCGCCTCGCGGGCCAGCTCGAGCGCAACGCCCATGAAGGCCTCATCATCCATGACCTTCAGACGGCAAGCGCATCACGAATGCCCGCGGCGAGGATGGCCGGGTCCTCGGCACCGACAATGATGCGTCTGCCAGGCAGGATGAAGGTCGGCACCTGATTGATGCCCAGCGCCTGCACCTCGGCAGCTTTTCCTTTGACCACCTCTTCATCGGCGTTCGAAGCCAGATAGTCCCGTATCGTCGGCGCATCATAGCCGCATTCGGCAGCACAGGACGTCAGCACGTCGATGTTTCCGATCGGCTCGCCACGCTGGAAATGAGCGACATAGAGGCGTTCGATCAGCGCATCGATCTTCGCCGGATCGGGATCGACCGTCTGCGCCCGGTGGATCAGGCGGTGGGCTTTCAGCGTGTTGGCGCGATAGGGAATTTTTTGGAAGGCGAAATCGATGCCCCACGCTTTTCCCGCCTCACGGACGCGCGAAAACAGCGCCTCGACCTGCGCCCGGCCGCCGAATTTCTTTTCCAGGAAGGGAAGATACGGTTCACCTTCCGGCGGCGTATCCGGGTTCAGGAAGAACGGCAGCCAGTGCTTGCGGAACTGGAAGCTGGGGCGTTCCTGGCGGACGAGAGCCACGGCGGCTGCCAGCCGACGGGTACCAATGAAACACCAGGGGCAGACGACATCGGCGACGATTTCTATTGTGAACATCAGCGCATCCTCGCAGCAAAGAAGGGTGCAAGGATAACGCATGTGCCGGCACACCAGCGCCGAGATTCCTTCCCGGCGCTGGCGCAGGCGGACGGCGTCGTCAGGCGTTCTTGCTGACCTCCCCGCCCTGGTCGAGCAAAGCGGCCTGACCTGCGGCCAGCCGGGCGATCGGCACGCGCGGGCCGGAGCAAGACACGTAGCTCAGGCCGATCTTGTGGCAGAAATGGATCGAGGCCGGATGGCCACCATGTTCGCCACAGATGCCCACCTTCAGGTCGGGCCGCGTCTTACGCCCTTCGCTGACGGCGAGCTTCATCAGTTCGCCGACGCCCTTCTGGTCGAGCACCTCGAACGGATTGTCCTGCAGGATGCCACTCTCGATGTAGTACGGCAGGAACTTGTTCTCGGCATCCTCGCGGGAGAACGAGAAGGTCGCTTGCGTCAGATCGTTGGTGCCGAAGCTGAAGAATTCGGCGTCCTCCGCCATGCGTCCGGCACGCAGGCAGGCGCGCACCACTTCCAACATGCTGCCGAACTTGTAGCCGACGTTGATGCCGTGAGTAAGCTCGACCACCTTGTGGATGCGTTTCACGTAATCGTGGATACGCTTGAGTTCTTCGACGGTGGCGACCTGCGGCACCATGATTTCTGGATATACCTCGATGCCCTCCTTGGCGCACAGCGCTGCGGCTTCGAGGATGGCCTGGATCTGCATCTGGTAGATCTCGGGATAGGTGATACCGAGACGCACGCCGCGATGGCCGAGCATCGGGTTGATCTCGGCAAGCGCCCGGACTTTCTTCAGCGTCTTTTCTTTCTTCTGGATGATGTCCTCTTCGAGGTGACTGTCCTTGAAGGCGGTCATGCTGCGCGACAGACTGGTCAGACCATCGGCATACTGCATGTAGAGCTTCGGATTGAGCTGCTTGAGCGTTTCTGGCAATTCCTCGAGCGCATTCAACGAATCGCGCAAATGGTGCAGGTGGGCGATCTCCAATTCGAGCTGGGCGGCGGTCGGCAAGAATTCGTGTAGCGGCGGGTCCATTAGCCGCACGGTCACCGGTAAACCTCGCATCGCCTTGAAGATGGCCTTGAAATCGGCGCGCTGAATTGGCAGCAGCCGATCGATCGCCGCCTGACGTTCTTCGATGCTCTCGGCGAGGATCATCTCCTGGACGATCGGTAGTCGATCGGTGGCGTTGAACATGCGTTCGGTGCGGCACAGCCCAATGCCCATCGCGCCGTATTCGCGCGCGCGCAGCGCGTCTTCCGGCGTATCAGCGTTGGCCATCACTTTCAGGCGCGCTACCTGGTCGGCCCATTTGAGCAGCGTGGCCATGTATTCATTGAACTCGGCGCGCACGGTCGGCACTTCGCCGGCATAGACATGGCCATTGCTGCCGTTGATCGTGATCACGTCGCCTTCGTGCAGCGTCGTGTCCCCGATCGTCGCACAACGGTTCACATCGTCGATATGGATCGCCTCGCAGCCAGAGACGCAGGGCTTACCCATGCCGCGTGCGACTACCGCCGCATGGGAGGTTTTGCCGCCACGGCTGGTAAGGATGCCCTGAGCTTGGAAAAAACCGTGGATGTCCTCGGGCTTGGTTTCCTCGCGCACCAGGATGATCTTCTCACCGGCACGACCACGCGCTTCCGCGGTATCGGCATCGAAGACGATCTTGCCCGAAGCGGCGCCCGGCGAAGCCGGCAGGCCGATGGCCAGCGGTTTGCCCTTGAAGGTCGGCGATAGTTGCGGCACCAGCAATTGCTCGAGCATCGCCGGTTCGACACGCAACAGGGCCCTTTCCTTCGTGATCAGGCCTTCCTTGAACATCTCCACCGAGGTGCGCACCATCGCCGCCGCGTTCATCTTGCCGTTACGGGTCTGCAGGCAATAGAGCTTGCCGCGCTCGATCGTGAACTCGAAATCCTGCACTTCCTTGTAGTGCGCTTCGAGGCGGTTGCGCAGCTCGAGCAGCTGACGGTAAATCTCCGGCATGTCCTGTTCCATCTCGGCGATCGGCTTCGGCGTGCGGATGCCGGCGACCACGTCTTCACCCTGAGCATTGACGAGATATTCGCCGTAGATATGATTCTCACCCGTGGCCGGGTTGCGCGTGAAACCAACGCCGGTGCCGGAATCGTTGCCCATGTTGCCGAACACCATCGTGCAGATGTTGCACGCGGTGCCGTTGGCCATCTCCTTGGTGATCTTGAATTGCTTGCGGTAATCGACGGCACGTTTGCCGTTCCAGGAGCGGAACACGGCGCCAATGGCGATCTTGAGCTGCTGGTAAGGATCTTCCGGAAACGGCTTGCCGCTGTGATCCTTGACGATCTGCAGGAACTGTTCGGCCAATTCCGCGAGATGTTCCGCCTTCAGATCGATGTCTTGCGCCGCACCGGTCTTTTCCTTGATCGCCTTCATCGCGTCGTCGAACGGTTTGTCGTCGAGACCGAGCGCGATCTTGGCAAACAACTGGATGAAGCGCCGGTAAGAGTCGTAACCGAAACGAGGGTTGTTGGTGAGCTTGATCAGGCCCTGCAGCGTCGTCTTGTTCAGACCGAGGTTGAGGATGGTGTCCATCATCCCCGGCATCGACATCGCCGAGCCCGAGCGTACCGAGACCAGCAATGGGTTGTCAGCGCCGCCGAACTGTTTGCCGGTCTTTTTCTCGAGGGCCTGCATATGGGCGAGGATTTCCTCCCAAGCCCCGTCCGGCAGTTCGTCGTGTTCGAGATAAGCGAGACAGGCTTCGGTCGTGATCGTGAATCCAGGAGGCACATTCAGGCCAATCTGCGTCATTTCGCAAAGGTTCGCTCCTTTGCCGCCCAGCAGCATCTTGTTCTTGCCGTCGCCTTCTTCGAAGTCGTACACAAACTTCTTGCCTGTCATATCCGCTCCCGTCTGGTGTTGGTTTGAAATTTAGCTCTTAATGCTGCAAAGCAGCAGATTGTAAACATATCAAATGATCCCTCATTGCGGGAAATTTTTGCTGCCCGCGACAAGCCAGGTATCCTGCGCACTTTTTCGGGATTGACGGATATGTGGTTCAGGAATCTGCGGCTTTATCGCCTCGCGTCCGGTATTGCACCCAGGTTAGCCGATCTCGACGCTCGGCTAGGCAAACGGCTCCTGGCACCCTGTGGGCATTTCGAGATGATTAGTCGAGGCTGGGTCTATCCACGTCACGAAGGCAATTTCGTCCATGCCGTCGATCGACAGTGGCTGCTCGCGCTTGGCATCGATCAAAAGCTCCTGCCAGCAACCGTGGTGCGCCAGACGGCGCAAACGCGCGCCGCCGCGATCGAGAAAGAACAGGGACGCAAGGTCGGACGTCGCGAAATGCGTGATCTTTACGAGCGGGTGATGGAGGAACTGCTGCCGCGCGCCTTCGCCCAGCGGCGCACCACATGGGCCTGGATCGATCCACAGCGCGGCTGGCTGGTCGTCGATGCCGGCTCGGACGCCCGCGCCGACGAATTCATCGAAACACTGCTGGCCACCGTCGAGGATCTGGCGCCACGACCGTTACAGACCCGGATTTCGCCCACGGCGGCGATGACTGCCTGGCTGACCGAAAGGCAGGCACCCGCCGGATTCTCATTCGACAGCGATCTCGAACTGCGCAGCGTGAGCCAGTCACAGGCGGCGATCCGCTATGTCCATCACGACATCGGCGGGCCGGAAGTCGCCCAGCACATCGCTGCAGGCAAGCTTGTCACCCGGCTGGGACTGACCTGGAACGAGAAGATTTCCTTCGTGCTGACCGACAAGCTGCAGATCAAGCGGCTCGCCTTCCTCGACATCCTCAAGGAGCAGGCCGAGAAATCCGCGGAGAACGCCGACGAGCAATTCGATGCCGATTTCGCCCTGATGACCGGGGAGCTGGTGCAGATGTTCGACGACCTGGTTGCCGCACTGGGCGGCTTTCGCGAGTCACTCGCGTCTAGCTGACGGGAAGCCACGTCGCGCGACTCTCGACGAAAGCAGCTTACTGGCTGCTGTCTGCTGCACACTGCACCTGGCGCGCGATGTGCGCCAGCGCTTCTTCGACCTGATCGATCAGGATCAGACAAAGATCCCCAGGCTGCAGATTGGCGAGTGCCGTATCGATGGCCAGAAATTCGCCACGAATTTCCTCGATTTTTTTGGTGCGCGGCGCGTTCTCGAGCCCTTTACGTAGCAAGGCCAGCACTTCCCCATCGGCCCGCCCGCGCTGGCAGGCATCCTGGTAGAGGATCGCGCCGTCGAAGGCGGTGCCGACGATCTGGCCTTGCAGGATGATGTCTGCGTCGCGTCGGTCGCCGGCCGCGCTGATCACGATCCAGCGACGCTTCGCCGGCCAGGCTTCGAGGGCTTGTACCAGCGCGCGCAGCGCATCCGGGTTGTGGCCATAATCGGCGATCAATTTCGCGCCGCGATAGTCGAAGACATTGAAGCGTCCCGGCGCCGTGCTGGCGTCATTGATGAAGGTGGCCAAGCCACGGCGCAGCGTATCCCAGTCGATCCCGAGCGCCCAAGCGGCACCCACCGCCGCCATCACGTTCTCGACCTGGAAAGCGACCGTGCCGTTGCGCGTCAGCGGTATCGCGGAAAGTTCCAGGCGCTCGACATGACTGCCTTCGACACAGACAATTGCATTGCCTTCACGAAAGATCGTACGTTTGCCTTGCGCCCGATGGGTCATCATGACCGGATGCTGGGGATCGATGGCGAAGAACGTCACTTTGCCCGGGCTGCTGCTGGCCATCTTCGCCACATGAGGATCGGCGGCATTGAGCACCGCCATCCCATTGGGACGCACGTTGTGCACGATCACGCGCTTGACGACCGCCAGCTCCTCGATCGTCGTGATGTAGTTCAAGCCGAGATGATCGCCCAGACCGAGATTGGTCACCACGGCCACGTCACAGCGATCGAAGCCGAGCCCTTCGCGCAGGATGCCGCCACGCGCCACCTCAAACACCGCGGCATCGACCTCCGGGTGCAACAGTACGTTACGGGCGCTCTTCGGCCCACTGCAATCGCCACGGTCGATGCAGTGACCGTTGACGAACACGCCATCGGTCAAAGTCATGCCGATACGCTTGCCGGTTTGACCGATCAGATGGGCAGTCAACCGCACCGTCGTGGTCTTGCCATTCGTGCCGGAAACGGCCACGACCGGAATCCGGCCGTCCTCGCCTGGTGGGAACATCATCTCGATCACCGCCTTGCCGACGTCGCGCGGTTTGCCGTAAGAGGGATCGAGGTGCATGCGCAGACCCGGTGCGGCATTGATCTCGACGATGCCGCCGTTCTGCTCTTCGAGAGGCAGGCCGATATCCTCACAAATCACATCCACCCCGGCGATGTCGATGCCGATCATGCGCGCCGCGGCGACCGCACGCGCCGCCACCTCGGGATGCACGTCGCCGGTCACATCGGTCGCCGTGCCGCCAGTCGAGAGATTGGCATTGGTGCGCAGCACGACGCGCACCCCTTTCGGCAGCACCGACTCGGGCGTGTAACCCTGGCTTTCAAGACGGCGCAGTGCAATGTCATCGAGACGAATCTTCGTCAGTGACGTGGCATGCCCCTCGCCGCGGCGCGGATCGCTATTGACGATGTCAACCAGCTCTCGCACCGTATGCACACCATCGCCGACGACATGGGGCGGTTCGCGACGTGCCGCCGCGATCAACTGGTCGCCAACGACGAGCAGCCGGTAGTCGTAACCGGTGATGAAACGTTCGACCAGCACATGCTCGCTGATCGTCTGGGCGGCAGCGAACGCCGCCTCGAATTGCGCGCGACTGGTGATATTCACCGTCACTCCTTTGCCCTGGTTGCCATCATAGGGTTTGGTGACAACCGGCAGGCCGATTTCCTGGGCGGCCCGCCAACCGGCTTCGACATCATCGACGACCTTGCCGATCGGCACCGGAACGCCGGCAGCACGCAGCAGCTTCTTGGTCAGGTCCTTGTCCTGGGCAATGGATTCTGCAACCGCCGAAGTCGTATCGACCTCAGCCGCCTGGATGCGCCGCTGTCTCGCTCCCCAGCCGAACTGCACGAGGCTGCCGCGCGTCAGGCGGCGCCAGGGGATGTCGCGTGCCTGGGCAGCCCTGACGATCGAGGCCGTCGAGGGTCCGAGCCGCTCATCCTCGTCGAGCGCGCGCAGCTCGGCAAGCGCCGCATCGAGGTCGAACGGTTTGTCTTCCAATGCGGCGCGGCAAAGCGTTTCGGCCAGTGACAGTGCCCGCCGCCCGACCGCTTCCTCGCTGTATTCGACGACCACCTGATAAAGACCCGCTTCAGTGGTTGGTGCAATACAACTAAAGGAAACCGGACAGCCGGCCTGCGCCTGGAGATTCAGCGTGGCGAACTGTACCGCATGGGCGAGCGACAGTTCACCGGTGTAGCCGATTGGGCGCATCGCTCCGATCTGCGGGAAACGCGCGCGGATGCGCGCCTCGAAACCGGGCAGATGGCTCAGGGCGCGTTCGTTTTTCTCGCAGCGCACGAGGGCCTGGATCGAAGTATGGCGGGACCAGAGATTGGGGCCGCGCAGCGCGCGGATACGGAAGATTTCCATGATGAGGCTTCAACCCCGAGAGTTCATCGTTCAGATTTCGGCAAATGTGCGAAAGGTTTCGATGCCGGCACGCAGGATGTCACTGTTCAGACCCAGGGCCCAGCCGGCGGAGAGTGCTGCCATCACGGCGATCAGGTGTTCCTGTGAGTCTTCCAGCAGTGGAAGCTGTTCGAGCGCGGCGATCGGTTCATCGCTCGACGCATTGCTCAGGACGACCTGGCTGTTGCGCAGCACGACGGCCCGGCCGCCTTTGGCACGGTGTTCTGCCAGTCGCGTCGAGGCTGCATCACGACTGAAGAAAATCACTTCCCCATCGCACAGCGAAGCCAATTCGGCGACCCTCTCGTCATCAGCGTTGAGCACACCGGCCCCATTGGGCAACACGACATCGATCTGGGTACGGATGACTTTGAAGAGCAGTTCTTCGTTCGTGATACCGTGCTCTGGCATCAGCGCATGTGGGTCGATCCCCGTGACGATCCCGACCTGGCAGCGGTCGTAAGCGAGCCCTTCGCCGGCGATCGAGGGCGGCGGGTTTTCGATCACCGCGGCATCGAGACCGCGATTCATCAGCAACCGCTGGCCGGCTTCCCAATGCGTGCTGTCGCCAGCCTCCACACAGCGGCCTTCGAGGAACCATCCATCGGCCGAGGCCAGACCGGTGCGGCGTCCGGCCAGTTGCAGCAGATGGGCGACGATTTTCGCAACCAATGTGGTATCACGATGGCCACAGACGCCGATCACCGGAATGCGGCCATCGTCGCCTTCGGGAAACAGCTGGGCGACGATCGCTTCGCCCACTGGCCGGGGCTTGCCAACGGCGGGTTTCAGATGCATCAACAGGCTGGGGCCGGCATTCACCTCGACGATCGCGCCACCCTGCTCCAGAAGCGGCCGGGAGATGTCCTCGACGACCAGATCGATGCCGGCGATATCCAGGCCGACGACTTTCGCGGCCAGGGAAGCCAGCCGCGCCGTTTCAGGATGCACATCGTCAGTGACGTCGATCGCATAGGTACCGGTGCGCTGGATCAGCACCTTCTGCCCAGGCGCGGGAATGCTCTCTCCGTCCATGCCCTGGCGCCTGAGATTGAGCTGCACCAGCGTATCGCGGTCGAGCACGATGGTCTCGAGCGGGAATTCCTCGGCGTCGCCCCGGCGCGGATCGGCATTCAATTGGGTGTCGATCAAGGTGCGCACCGTCGAATGACCATCCCCGGTAATGTAAATGCTCTCGCCTTTGCAGGCGGCAACCATGCGTCCGCCGACGATCAGCAGGCGATGCTCCTCACCACGCACGTAGCGCTCGACCATCACACCGCTGCCTTCACGCTCGGCGACCGGAAACGCCGCCCGCACTTCGTCTTCGCTCATCAGTTCGAGTGAGACTCCCCGACCGTGGTTGCCATCATAAGGTTTCACGACCACCGGCAGCCCAATCTCCTGCGCCGCTTCCCAGGCGTCGTCGGGATCGGAGACCATGCGTCCTTCGGGAATCGGCACGCCGCAGGCGGCGAGCAGCGTTTTGGTCAGATC
This sequence comes from uncultured Methyloversatilis sp., assembly GCA_964478415.1. Taxonomy (GTDB): domain Bacteria; phylum Pseudomonadota; class Gammaproteobacteria; order Burkholderiales; family Rhodocyclaceae; genus Sulfuricystis. The sequence goes on along the minus strand of CAYZII010000045.1, from coordinate 792 downwards.
CTTGTCGCAGGCAATGCTTTCGGCAATTGCGCCGGTCTGGTCGGTCTCGGCGGTCCAGATGCGCCGGCTCTTCGCCCCATAGCCGAGCTGCACGAGGTTCCCTTCGTTGAGACGGATGTGGGGGATGCGGCGGGGCTTGGCCTCGGCGGCGGTGACGATCGCAGCGGTGCTGGGACCGAGCATCAAACGGTCGGCCATCTCGTTCAAACGCTTGACGGTCGCCGCGACGTCGAAAGGTCTGTCTTCGATTGCCGCCATCACGAGATCGCGGGCGGCCAACAGTGCCTCGCGGGTCACGTCCGGATGCCAGGCGCGCACGACGACCTTGTAGTGACCCCGTGCATCCAGGCTGCGCGCGCGGCCGAAACCGCCGGGCAGACCGGCCAGGTTTTGCAGTTCCAGCGTCACATGTTCGAGGATGTGTGCCGGCCAGGTGCCTTCCTCGAGCCGACGGATGAACCCACCTTCGGTGTCGTAGCTGCAACGATGAGATTGCAACGAAGGCAGCCAGGCAACGAGACGTTCGTTGAATCCCGGCAGCGTGTTCGAAGGATGATCTTCAAATTCGCCGATATCGACCCAGGCTTCCAATACCGGACGGTAGGTCCACATATTGGGACCACGCAGATGCACGATCTTGAGAAATTCGATGGATTTCATTCTGTTGGCTATGGTTGAACCCAGATTGTCCATTAGACCGGGCGGGGCGACGATGAACCTTCCGACCATGCGATTTCCTGCCCTACGCGGTGGCTTGGGGCCTATGGGCGGCAGTATCAAGCCCGCGCTCCT
>CAYZII010000044.1:8141-18165 GCA_964478415.1 uncultured Methyloversatilis sp. | reverse complement strand
TTATACCCCGGGATCGTCATGCCAAAATCGATCATTCTCTTCATGGCTTCATTCCTCGCAAAAGGCGATGCCGCCATTTCAGCGCAAAGAGATTTCCGTCTCGTTGCGCTAACCGGCGCTTTTGCATCCCAACGTTGCCTGCCCTACCTTCGTTACACTGCGTTACAAAGCCAAGGCCCGCTGGCGTAAATTTCCGGCATGGACAGACGCGACCGCATCCTCATCGTCGATGACGATCCCGAAATCCGCCGGCTGCTCGTCGATTACCTCACCAAACAGGGATTCGAAGCCTGGCCGGCACGCGACGGGCGACAGATGCGGGAGATGCTGGATCGACACGCGATCGATCTGGTGGTGTTGGATCTCAACCTGCCGGACACGGACGGCCTGATGCTTTGCCGGGACCTGCGCGCGCGCTCGAACCTGCCCGTGGTGATGCTCACCGCGCGTGGCGAAGAGGCCGACCGCATCGTCGGCATCGAGATGGGTGCCGACGACTATCTCGTCAAGCCGTTCAGTCCGCGCGAGCTGCTGGCACGTCTGAAGGCGGTGCTGCGTCGCACGCGTGCCCTGCCGCCGAACCTGCAACCCGAAACCCAGCGCTGTCTCGTTTTCGCGGGCTGGTGTCTGGATACCGCGACGCGCATTCTGACCGCGCCGGATGGCGTGGTGGTGCCGCTCTCCGGCGGTGAATACCGGCTGTTGCGCATCCTGCTCGAACATCCGAACCGGGTGCTGAACCGCGACCAACTGATCGAGCTGATCCACGGCCGCAGCGCGGAACCCTACGATCGCGCGATCGACGTGCAAATCAGCCGCCTGCGCCAGCGGCTGCGTGACGATCCGCGTGAGCCCAAACTGATCAAGACCGTGCGCGGCGAAGGCTACGTGCTCGCGAGCACCGTCGAAGGCAGGGCCTCATGCGACTGATGCCCAAAAGCCTGTTCGGCCGGCTGACCTTGATCCTGGTGATCGGCCTGCTGGCCGCGCAATTCGCCAGCCTGTGGCTGCATCTGCAAGAACGCGAACTGCTGCTCAGACACGGTGCCATCCATCCGGATGGTTTGCCGAGCCGCTTCTGGCTGCACCTTATGCTCACGCTCGCCGCGGTGATTGCCGTCGCGCTCGTGGCCGTGCGTGCGGTCACCCGTCCGATGCAGACCCTGGCCGATGCCGCCGAGACTTTCGGCCGTGATCTCGATGCGCCCCCCCTCGAGGAACGCGGGCCGATCGAGACACGCCGTGCCGCCGAAGCCTTCAACCGGATGCAGGCACGCCTCAAACGTCTGATCGCCGAGCGGAGCCGGGCGCTGGCCGCCGTCTCGCACGATCTGCGCACGCCGCTGACCCGCCTGCGCTTGCGTGCCGAGCTGGTCGAGGACGAGACGCTGCGTCGCCAGATCCACGCGGACATCGACGAGATGCAGGCGATGATCGAGGCCACCCTCGCTTATCTGCGCGGTCTGTCCGACAGCGAAGCGCTGCAGGAAATCGACATTGAAGCGTTGCTGGACAGCATGGTTGCCGACGAGCAGGCGCTCGGCCGGCCGGTGATACTCGGTGAAGTGCGCGCAACACCCTACCTTGGACGGCTATCGGCCTTGAAACGCGCGATCGGCAATCTGATCGACAACGCCGTCAAATATGGCCATGAAGCCAGGGTCAGCGCCCGTGAAACGCGCGATCATCTCGAAATCGTCGTCGAGGATCGGGGACCGGGCATTCCTGCCGGAGAACTTTCGCGCGTACAGGAGCCTTACGTCCGCCTCGAGACTTCACGCAGCCGGGAGACCGGCGGCATCGGGCTGGGCCTGGCCATCGTCCGCGAGATCGCGCGGCGGCACGGCGGAGATCTGCTGCTGGAGAATCTGGCAGAAGGAGGACTGCGCGCCATCCTCCATCTACCGCGGCAGCGGACGCGAACGACCGGAGACGTTTAACCCTGATTGTCCATTAGACCGGTCGAGGGCTGTGAGATGAGCATAACCTGCCTCTGTTACGACCATTGCTACGGCTTGGGGCCTGCAATCGGCGGCTTTCCGCCCGCGCTCCTTGCCAATAGACACTTATTCACTCGTCGCCGCCCCAGAACCAGCGCTCGCGGTAGCACACGGCGATCTCGTGCAACGCATGGTGTGCGGCGCCGAAGATCAAACGATCCCCATCGGCATGTCTGCCATCCCGTCATAGCCAGCCGGCGATCTTGGCACGGTCGGGAATGCCGCCCGAGTGCACCACCTTGCCATCGACCACCACGCCCGGCGTGCTCATCACACCATAGCTCATGATGTCCTTGAGGTCCTCGACCTTTTCGAGCTGGATCGCCACACCCTTCTCCCGGGCGACTTCCTCGATCAGCTTGGCCGTGGTCTTGCAGTTGGCACAACCGGTACCGAGCACCTTGACGTTTTTCATCGACGACTCCTTTTACAAAACGAGGTTGAACACATAGCCGACGAGCAATATGCCCACCGCGACGATGCCGGCGAAGGTCGCGATCAGCGTGGGCTTGAGCACCTTGCGCAGGATGATCATCTCGGGGGCGGAGAGCGCGATCACCGCCATCATGAAGGCCAGCACGGTGCCGAGCGCCGCGCCCTTGCCGATCAGTGCTTCGACCACCGGGATGATGCCGGCGGCATTGGTGTACATCGGCACGCCGAGCAGCACGGCCGCCGGCACCGACCACCAGGGCGCATCCTTGCCCATGATCGAAGCCATGAAATCCTCGGGCACATAGCCGTGGATGCCAGCGCCCAGGGCGATGCCGGCGAGCACATAAGGCCAGACCTTGCCGACGATTTCCTTGACGTGACGCCAGCCGGCTGCGAAGCGTTCCACCCAGTTCATCTGCACGCCGTTGGCCGCTTGCGCCTCGCCGGCATGGATCGCGCGCACCCAGTCTTCGAGATGGCGTTCCATCTTCAGCTCGCCGATGATGAAGCCGGCGACGATGGCGACGGCCAAGCCCAGCCCGAGATAAAGCGCCGCGACCTGCCAGCCGAACATGCCGAAGAGCAGCGCCAGCGCGACTTCATTGACCATCGGCGCGGAAATCAGGAAGGAGAAGGTCACCCCCATCGGCACGCCGGCCGAAAGAAAGCCAATAAACAGCGGCACTGCCGAGCAGGAGCAGAACGGCGTGACGATGCCAAGCGTGGCCGCCATGACGTTGCCGACGCCGAGCCGTTTGCCAGACAGCAAGGCGCACGTGCGTTCCGGCGAGAAGAAGGTCTGGACGATGCCCATCAGGAAGACAATGCCGGTCAGCAACAGCAGCACTTTGGGCGTGTCGTAGAAAAAGAAATGCACTGCCTCGGCGAAATGCGTGCCGCGCGCAAGACCCAGCGAGGCGACCATCCAGTCGGCGAAAGAGGTCAGTTGCGAATAGGCCGCCACCCAGGCGACGGCGGCCACGGCGATGCCGACGATCCATTTCCACGAAGTCGGTGCCGGAGAGACGGCAGGGATGCTGGTTTCGTTCATGCAAGACTCCAAATTGGGAATTTTTGCAGAAGACGAGGCCGGCTCAAAAAGGATGCAGCTGGGAATGCGAAAAATCTGCGCTGGCGGAACGGCACCCGCGCTCAACGCTCCAACACCAAGATGTCCGCAGGGCGCAGGCTGAGCGTGACCTCACTGCCCACCTCGACGCGGTAACGATCCAAGGCGCGCACCGGCAGCCGCATCTGCAGTTGCACGCCCGACAGACCGGTCGGCTCGATCCAGACCAGCGCATCGGTGCCGAGCCGCATCGTCTCGCGCACGGCGCCCGCAAGCAGGTTTTCGAGATGACTGCCGAGCGGCCGGTCGGGCCGCACCAGCAGCACGTTTTGCGGCAGCACGACGAAACGGCACTCGCCTTGCGTCTTCGCCGTCCCGGCCAGTTGCAGCCGATGCGGCCCCCAGTGCAGGCCGTCACCGGCCACGCGACCGGGAAAGATATTCGGGATGTCGAGCAGCCGGGCGGCCGTCTCGCTCGCCGGGCGCGTCAGCACCTCGGCGACTGGGCCGGCCTGAACGAGACGGCCGGCATCGAGCAGAACCAGGTGCGAGGCGAGCTGCGCCGCCTCGTCGAGATCGTGGGTCACCAGCAGCATCGTCATTGGACGCTGCTGATGCAAATGGCGCAGCTCGACATAGAGCGACTTGCGCGTGGCGCGATCCACCGCCGAGAACGGCTCATCGAGCAGCAGCAGCCTGGGTTCGCGGGCAATCGCACGCGCCAGCGCGACGCGCTGCTTCTGGCCCCCCGAAAGCTGACGCGGCCAGCGCGCGGCACAATCGGCGACATGCGCAGCCTCGAGGAAGCGCAGCGCCTGGACGCGACGTTGCCTCGCCGGCAGGTGCAGCAAGGCGGCCTCGACATTTCCCAAGGCGGTCAGATGCGGAAACAGGCCATAGTGCTGCGGCACATGGCCGATCGGGCGTTGCTGGGTCGGCACATGCCGGCCCGGCGCATCCCAGGTTTCACCCCCCAGCATGATGCGGGCATGCCGGGGACGCAGCAGGCCGGCGATCGCGCGCAGCAACGAGGTCTTGCCCGAACCCGAAGGCCCCACCAGTGCGGTGATTTCACCCACCGGCAGCGTCGTGGCGAAATCGAGCCGCGGGGCATCGTGCCGGATTTCGATGCTCAGGCTCATGGCCGCCGGGTTTTCAGCAGTCGCTCGGCCAGACCGTAAGAGACCGCGATCGTCGCCAGCGAAATGAGCAGCAGCGCGAGCGACATCGTACCGGCTGCGTCATGATCGAAAGCCTGCACGCGGTCGTAGATCGCGATCGCGATAGTCTGCGTCTCGCCCGGAATGTTGCCGCCAACCATCAGCACCACGCCAAACTCGCCGAGCGTATGCGCGAAAGTCAGCACCACCGCCGACAGGATGCCCGGCCAGGCCAGCGGCAGCTCGATGCGCACGAAACTCTGCCACGCCGACAGGCCACAACATTTCGCCGCTTCCAGCACCTCCGGCTCGATCGCAGCGAAGGCGCGCTGCATCGGTTGCACCGCAAAAGGGATGTTGAAGATCACCGAGGCAACCACGAGGCCGGTAAAGTTGAAAGCCAGCGTCTGTCCGGCGAGCTGCTCGAACCACTGGCCGAGCGGCGAGCGGCTGCCCATCGCGACGAGCAGGTAATAGCCGATCACTGTCGGCGGCAGCACCAGCGGCAAAGCAAGCAGCCCCTCGACCCAGGGGCGCACGGTAGAGGGCCAGTACGCCAGGAAGCGGGCGCCCAGCAGCGCCAGCGGCAACAGCACGGCGAGCGTCGCCAGGGCCAGCTCGAACGACAATTGCAACGCCGGCCAGTCCATCGTCATTCCCCCGGCAAAACGAAACCATAGCGCACGAAGATGCGGCGCGCCACCGGCTTCTGCAGATAGTCGTAGAACAGGCGCGCGGTCTCGCCTGCCTTCTTCGTCAGCGCCATGCGCTGGCGCAGCGGTTCGTCGGCATGCCACTGCGCCGGAATCAGGAAAAACGTGCCGAGTCTGGCCGTTTCGGGGGCTTGCGCGAGCGAGAGTGGCACGATGCCGCCCTCGGCCGCGCCGGATGCGGCGAACTGCATCGCCTGGCTGGCATTTTCGCCGAACACCAGTTTCGGCTGGATTGCTTCCCACAGCCCGGCCGTCTTGAGCGCGGCGCGCGCCGCCCGGCCATAGGGGGCATGTTCGGGATTGGCGATTGCGAAGCGCTTGAGCCGGCCAGCGGCAAGCGCTGCCCGCAATCCTTCGAGCCCGGCCTTGACCTCGAGGGGCGACCCCTGCGGCGCGAACAACACGATGCGGCCGATCGCGTAGAGCGTGCCCCGATCGACGAGAAACCCTTTGTCGGCCAATCGAAAGACATAGTCCTCGTCGGCAGACAAAAACAGCTCGAAGGGTGCCCCCTGCTCGATCTGGCGCAGGAAATTGCCGGACGAGCCGAAGGACAGCCTCACCTCGCGACCGGTCTGCTGTTGGAAATCCCTGGCGAGCTCGTCGAGTGCGAACTTGAGGTCGGCGGCAGCGGCGATCGGGGGAACGTCCCGTGCCCTGACGACACCACTCGCAGCCAGTACGATCCCGATGATGAGCAGCTTCGGGGCGACCCGGTAAAGAATTCGTCTAAACACACCCGCTCGGCAGAGACTCGCAGCGTTCGAAAGGAAGTGCAGTCGGGCACATCATAGACTATCCTTCGCCTGCCCGAGTCTGGCGAACGCCGCCGCCATTGCACCTTGTGGCTGCGCCGCCTGCGGCGGCCGCTGCAGCCCCCTGCCCCGCGCAGGTGCCGCTGCGCCAGCGCCGATTTTTGGTTCTTTGCGCACTTCGTCGGCAAGACGCATCGTCAATGAAATGCGTTTTCTCGGCACATCCACCTCGAGCACCTTGACCTTGACCACGTCGCCAGCTTTGACCACCGTATGCGGATCGCGGACGAATTTCTCCGACAACGCCGATATGTGTACGAGACCGTCCTGATGCACGCCGATGTCGACGAAGGCGCCGAAATTGGTGACATTGGTGACCACCCCTTCGAGCACCATGCCGGGTTCAAGGTCGGTGATCTCTTCGATGCCATCGCGGAAAGTCGCACTCCGAAACTCGGGACGGGGATCGCGGCCGGGTTTTTCCAGCTCTTTCAGAATGTCCTGCACGGTGGGCAGACCAAAGCGCTCGTCAGTGTATTTCTCGGCTTTCAGCGAGCGTAGCAGCCGACTGTCGCCGATTACCTCCTTGACGCTCTTGCCGATGTCGGCCAGGATGCGTTCGACCAGCGGATAGGCTTCCGGGTGTACTGCCGAGGCATCGAGGGGGTTCTCGCCACCGTTGATCCGTAAGAAACCGGCCGCCTGCTCGAAGGTTTTTTCGCCCAGCCGCGGCACATTTTTGAGCGCTGCACGCGATGGAAAGGCGCCATGCTGATCGCGGAACGCGACGATGTTCGCGGCAAGCGTCTGATTCAAGCCCGAAATCCGCGCCAACAGCGGCACCGACGCGGTATTGACATCGACGCCGACCGCATTCACGCAATCCTCGACCACCGCATCGAGCGCCTTCGCGAGCTTGACCTGATTGACATCGTGCTGATACTGGCCGACGCCGATGCTCTTCGGCTCGATCTTGACGAGTTCCGCCAGCGGATCCTGCAGGCGGCGGGCGATCGAGACGGCGCCGCGCAAGCTCACATCGAGGTCGGGAAATTCACGCGCCGCGAGCTCCGAAGCCGAATACACCGAAGCACCGGCCTCGGAGACGACGACCTTGGTCAATGTCAGTTCCGGATGGCGGGCGATCAGTTCGCCGACGAGACGATCCGTCTCGCGGCTCGCGGTGCCATTGCCGATCGCGACGAGCGCGATGTGATGCCGTTGCGCCAGCGTGCGCAACGTGGCAATCGCCCCTTCCCGATCACGCCGTGGCTCGAACGGATAGAGCGTTGCGGTCTCCAGCAGCTTGCCGGTGGCATCGACCACTGCCACCTTGACGCCGGTGCGGATGCCCGGATCGAGACCCATCACCGCCTTCGCTCCGGCCGGCGCGGCGAGCAGCAGGTCGCGCAGATTACGTGCAAAGACACGAATGGCCTCTTCTTCGGCACGTTCGCGTAAGCTGGCCAGCAACTCGGTTTCGAAATGCAGCGAGAGTTTGACGAGCCAGCTCCAGCGCACGGTTTCGATGAGCCACGCATCGGCTGCCCGGCCCTGGTCCTCGATGCCGAAATGGCGCGCAATCATCGCGATGCAGGGCGAGGCCTCCGGCGGATCATGCAGTTCGGGTTCGGTCTTGATCGCCAGCCGCAACACACCTTCGTTACGACCGCGCAACAGCGCCAGCACACGGTGGGAAGCTGCGCTCCTGAGTGGCTCGCGGAAAGCGAACCAGTCGCGGAACTTGACGCCGGCCTCTTCCTGGCCCTCGACCACCGTCGAGACGATGAAAGCATGTTCATTCAAGTAGTGACGCAACTTGTCGATCAGCGCGGCCTCTTCGGCGAAGCGCTCCATCAGAATCTGGCGCGCGCCCTCGAGCGCCGCCTTGACATCGGGCACACCCTTTTCGGCATCGACAAAGCGCGCCGCTTCCTGTTCGGGGATCAGCGTCGGGTCACCGAACAGCGCCTCGGCAAGCGGCGCGAGACCCGCCTCGCGCGCGATTTGCGCCTTGGTGCGGCGCTTCGGCTTGTAGGGTAGATACAGGTCTTCGAGGCGCTGCTTGGTTTCGGCATTTCCGATCTCATGCTTCAGCTCGGCGCTGAGCTTGCCCTGCTCCTCTATCGAGTGCAGGATCGCGACACGACGTTCCTCGAGTTCGCGCAAATATGCGAGGCGCTCTTCCAGCATACGCAGCTGGCTATCATCGAGCTTGCCGGTCGTTTCCTTGCGGTAACGGGCGATGAAGGGCACGGTGGCGCCGCCGTCGAGCAACTGGATGGCGGCGGCGACCTGATGAGGATGCACGTCGAGTTCGGCGGCGATACGGAATTCGATCGGTGGCAGCATGACTATCGTGAAAATCAAAAGGCGCGCACACTACCCGAAGCGCACTCCCGGCGCAACCTCTCCCATTCGGATATTCGCTTGATATGATTTCGGGATGCGCGAACCCCGCTCTGCCGCTCCGAAGTGACGCGATGAAACCCATCCCAGGTGATGGCATCGTCCTGCGCTCGATCCTTCTCACGCTACTCGCCTTTCTCGTTGCGGGCATCGCCGTCTTCTTTATTGTCACCTACCAGCGGACAGCTGCAGGGCAAACGCATGAATGTGCATCATCTTCGTGACTCGGCAATCATTTGGACAACCCTTTTGGGGCGAATCGGAAGCCAATCGCTGGCACAAGTCCTGGCGTAGGAGCGGCTTCAGCCGCGATAAACATCGCACCTAAAAGGCGCTTCACATTCGTCGACACCTTCGCGCCTAAAAGCGCTCCTACAGCGGGTCGTGTAGATCATGCGATTGCCATGCGGATAGCCGAAAGCGCCGGCCGTGATGTCGTAGCGCGGCTGAACCAGTTGCTCGGCACGGTGCTCAGCACCATGAGCATCGCCTGTTAATTGCCAGCAGCGCCGCGCGGCTTTGGGGCGTCTCCAGACTGATAGGTCCCAAGGCCCCGCTGCGGAAATCGCCCAGCAGCATCTGCGCCGCCTTCTCGATGTCGAGCCTGCCCTGGCGCAGACAACCACGCCGCTGCGCCACGCTCTCGAGAACGCCAACGGCATCGAGTGTAGTGCAATCGATCCGGTAGCGCGATGCAAGTTGTGCCGAGTAGCGTTCGAGCAGGATGCCCGCAAGAAAAAGCGCCACCTCTACGTCGATCACCGCATTTCGGCCGATCGCATGACAGGCGGCGAGCATGAAGCCATCAAAGTCATGCTCGATCTTCGGCCACATCAGCCCCGGCGTATCGGTAATCGTCATGTCGGGGCCAAGATCGAAACTCTGCAACTGGCGCGTGATGGCCGGTTCGTCGCCGACGGCGGCAATACGCCGTTTGAGCAGAGCATTCAACAGCGTCGATTTGCCGACATTCGGGATGCCCATGATCATCATGCGCAACGGCTTGGTCGGATCATTGCGATGTGGCGCGAGCTGGCGGCACAACGCCGGCAACCTGGCCACCTCGCCGGGCTTTTTGCAGGAGATCGCCACCGCCTTCACGCCTGGCTGCTGCGCATAGACATCGAGCCAGGCTTGGGTGACGGCGGGATCGGCCAGATCGGCCTTGTTCAACACGCGCAACGTCGGTCGCTGGCGCGCCGCCACAAGCTGCCGGATCAGCGGATTGCTGCTTGCTTCGGGACAACGGGCATCGAGCACTTCGATGACGACGTCGATGCGCGCCAGCATCTCGGCGGCTTTCTTGCGCGCCGCGGCCATGTGACCGGGAAACCATTGGATGGGCATGGTGGGCTCATCAAATTTCGAGGGCGCGATTATCCCATTTACCAGAAGGATCGCCGCCGCTGGCGAAAATGAGACTTCCGCCGGGCGCCGAGTCACTTCCAAAACTCGGCGCTGGCGGGACGGCACCCCATCAACC
>CAYZII010000044.1:0-8041 GCA_964478415.1 uncultured Methyloversatilis sp. | reverse complement strand
CACCCCATCAACCGCCACCGCGCTGCATTGCGCGTTCGAGGCGCGTGAGCAGTGCATTCCGCTGTGCAACCGTTCCGGCAGTGAAGCGCAGGCGCGCTTCCAGGCGCGGGAGTGTGAGTAACGCCAACTTGCGCGGCGGCAGCGCGGCAAGGGAGATTTCCAGCGTCGCACCTTCCGCGCAGACGATCAGCCGCCCCTCCCGATCGATTACGCGCCCGGGAAAGGCCCAGTGGAGGACGCGCAGGAATTCCTCGGCTGTCATCGCCATGTCGCGAATTTCATCTCTCATCGGCGTCAGCCTATCATGCGCCATGGCCCGACAACCGATGACCCCTTTCGATCATACGCTGCGCTGGATCAACGTGTTCCTGCGGGGCTTGCATCTGGCGGCGGTGATCGTGCTCGGCGCCGCACTGCTCGGTGCACCACTACCGGAAACGCCGGCCGCACTCGCGGTCGCGGCCAGTGGTCTGGCGATGTTCGCACTCGACCTGTGGCGCAAGCCGCGTCACCTCTGCGAAGCCGCCGGTCTCGTGATGCTCGCGAAGCTGATGATCGTCGCCTGGATGATCTTCGATACCGGCGCGCGCCCGTGGCTGTTCTGGATCATCGTCGTCGGCTCGGCCATTTCCGCCCATGCGCCGGCCCGTTTCCGCCATGCCAGCATGTTGCATTGCGATAAGGCGCGTTGATATTGCAATAGAAAATCCGAGATGCTAGATTGGCTCCGCGGCACCCTTCCCATCTGACCAACAAAAAGGCTTCCCTGCCCGATGCCACACACTGCCGGTGCAGCACAAGGTATGCAGGGAGTGCGAGAGGAGAACGGAAAATGCACAAATCGCTCACCATCGACGCCAACAAATGCACTGGCTGTCTGCAGTGCGAGTTGGCCTGTTCCTTCGAAAATTACGGTATGTTCAATCCCGCGCGATCACGCATCAAGGTGTTCAATTTCGAGCATGAGGGCCGCAAGGTACCCTACACCTGCACCCAATGTGCCGATGCCTGGTGCATGAACGCCTGCCCCGTCGATGCGATCCGCATCGATGCTGACACGGGCGCGAAAGTGGTACATGAAGCCACCTGCGTCGGCTGCAAGGTATGCACGATCGCCTGTCCGTTCGGCACGATCAATTATGTCGCCGCCACGGGCAAGGTGCAGAAATGTGATTTGTGCGGTGGCGACCCGGCCTGCGCGGCGGCCTGTCCCACCGGCGCGATCACCTATCAGGAAGCCGACTGGACCGGTTATGAAAAGATGCGCGTCTGGGCCGGCAAGACCGACACTGCCCCGCGCGTCGCCGCGTAATAAAGGAAGACATCATCATGGCATGGGCTCGTAAAATTCTGCGCGTCGACCTGACCCACGGCACCTGCAAGGCCGAACCATTGAACATGGACTGGGCGCAGCAGTATCTCGGCCAGCGCGGCCTGGCGACCAAATATTTCGTCAGCGAAGTGGATGCGAAGGTCGATCCACTCTCTCCCGACAACAAGCTGATCATGACCACCGGTCCTCTGACCGGCACGCCTGCCTCGACCGGTGGGCGCTATTCGGTCGTGACCAAAGGCGCACTCACCGGCGCGATCGCTTGTTCGAATTCCGGCGGCTTCTTTGGTGCGGAATTGAAGTTCGCCGGCTGGGACATGATCATTTTCGAAGGCAAGAGTCCGAAACCCGTCTATCTGTGGATCGAAAACGACAAGGCCGAGCTGCGGGACGCATCTCATCTGTGGGGCAAGACCACCTGGCAAACCGAGGAGATCATCAAACGCAGTCATCAGGATCCGCAAATCCGTGTATGCAGCATTGGGCGCGCCGGCGAAAACGGCGTGCTCTATGCCTGCATCGTCAATGACCTGCACCGCGCCGCCGGCCGGTCCGGCGTCGGCACCGTGATGGGCAGCAAGAATCTGAAGGCCGTAGCCGTGCGCGGCACACAGGGCACCGGGCAGATCAAGGACGTCAAGGCTTTCATGGCTGCGGTCGCTGCCGGCAAGAAGGTGCTGGCCGAAAACGCCGTCACCGGCCAGGGTCTGCCGAAATACGGCACCCAGGTGCTGATGAACGTGATCAATGAAATCGGTGCCCTGCCGACACGCAATCACCGCGACGTACAGTTCGAAGAGGCAAACAAGATCTCCGCCGAAGCGATGTATGAAAAGCGTCCGACCGATGGCAAGCCCCATCTCGTCACCAATGCCGCCTGTTTCGGCTGCACGATCGCCTGCGGGCGCATCTCGCGCATCGACGCGACGCATTTTTCGGTGGTCAACAAGCCCGAATACTGGGGCGCCTCAGGCGGTCTCGAATACGAGGCGGCCTGGGCACTGGGCGCCGCGAATGGCGTCGGCGATCTCGAAGCGCTGCAATTCGCCAACATGATCTGCAATGAAGACGGCATGGACCCGATCTCCTTCGGCGCCACCGTCGGTGCAGCGATGGAGCTCTACGAACTCGGTATCCTCAAAAAAGAAGACATCGGCATGGAAGCGCCGTTCGGCTCGGCCCAGGCGCTGGTGGCGCTTGCGCAGATGACCGCGAAAGGCGAGGGCTTCGGCAAGGAAATCGGCCAAGGCTCGGCGCGCCTGTGCGCGAAATACGGTCGGCCGGAACTGTCGATGGGTGTCAAGAAACAAGAATTCCCGGCTTACGATTCGCGCGGCATCCAGGGGATGGGTCTGGCCTATGCCACCTCCAACCGTGGCGCCTGCCACCTGCGTGGCTACACCGTGGCCTCCGAGGTGCTCGGCATCCCGGTGAAGACCGATCCGCACGTCACCGAAGGCAAGGCCGCGCTGGTCAAGGCCTTCCAGGACGCCACCGCGGTGTTCGATTCCTCCGGGCTGTGCATCTTCACCTCGTTCGCCTGGACACTGGCCGACATCCAGCCGCAGATCGCCGCCGCCTGTGAAGGTGACTGGTCGCTGGAAAAACTCAATGAGGTCGGCGAGCGCATCTGGAATCTGGAACGTCAGTTCAACCTCGCCGCTGGATTTACTGCCAAAGACGACGACCTGCCGCCGCGCCTGAAGACCGAGCCGGCCAAGACCGGTCCCGCCAAGGGTTTGGTCAATGGTCTCGACAAGATGAAGCCCGAGTATTACCAGCTGCGTGGCTGGGATGCCGAGGGCAGACCGAAACCCGAAACCCTCCAGCGGCTGGGACTGTAATCCGCTTTTCCTGCACGGGGACTGGCAGCGCCAGTCCCCGTCTGCGTTTCGAGGTCATGACATGAAACACATCATTATCGGCAACGGCCCAGCCGGCGTGGTTGCCGCCGAAACGTTGCGCCGCCTGCAACCGAAAGCGGAAATCGCATTGATCGGCGACGAACCCGAACCGCCCTATGCACGTATGGCGATCCCGTATTTCCTGAAAGGCCAGATCGATGCACACGGCACTTACTTACGCAAGACGCACGACCATTTCACGCGACTGGGCATTCATCTGATCCAGGGGCGCGTCAGCTGCATCGATTCGGCAGTGAAGCAGATCGAATTCGCCTCCGGCGAACGTCTCGGCTATGACAAACTCCTGATCGCCAGCGGCTCCCGGCCGATTCGCCCCAATATCCCGGGCATTGATCTGCCGGCCGTACACACCTGTTGGACGCTCGACGATGCGCGCGCGATTGCGGCCAGAGTCAAGCCGGGCGCACGCGTCGTGCAGCTCGGTGCCGGTTTCATCGGCTGCATCCTGATCGAGGCGCTCGCCGCGCGCGGTGTGGCTCTCACCATCGTCGAAATGGGCGACCGCATGGTGCCGAGAATGATGACGCCTCAGGCCGGTGGCATGATCCGCCGCTGGGTCGAACAAAAGGGCGTCAGAGTGCATCTGAACACCAGCCTCACGGCGATCGCGCCGGAGGGCGACGCGCTACGGGTGAAAATCGGCGCTGGTGAGTCGGCACCTCAGGAGATTCCTGCCGATCTCGTCATCTGCGCCGCCGGTGTGCGACCCAACGTCGATTTCCTCGCCGGCAGCGGCATCGAGATCGGGCGCGGCATCCGCGTCGATCGCGGCATGCGCACCTCGGTGCCCGACATCTATGCTGCCGGCGACGTCACCGAAGCACCGGGTCTGCATTCCAGTGCCCCCCAGCTCAACGCGATTCAGCCCAATGCGGTCGAGCAGGGTCGCATCGCCGCGCACAACATGGCCGGCGCGAATACCGAACTGCCCGGGAGCCTGGTAATCAACGTGCTCGACACACTCGGTCTGATCTCCGCCTCGTTCGGCCAGTGGCAAGGCGTCGGGGATGGCGTCGAACTCGTCGATGAAGCCAACTTCCGCTATCTGTCGCTGCAGTTCGCCGACGACGTGCTGATCGGTGCCACCAGCATCGGCTGGACCGACCACGTCGGTGCCTTGCGTGGCCTGATCCAGTCCCGTACGCGACTCGGTGCCTGGAAGGCGCGGCTCAAAGCCGACCCGACGCAGTTCATGGCTGCCTATCTTGCCTGTTTGTCGGGCCAGGCATGAAAGTGACCTTCAAGCTGTTCGCCTCGCTGCAAGACTATCTGCCAGCCGAGGCGAAACAGAAAAATGCGCTCGAACTCGAGGTGCCAGAGGGCACCACGATCGCCCAGGTGATCGAGCGTTTCGGCCTGCCGTAACCCGCCTGCAAGCTGGTGTTGGTCGATGGCGTTTTCGTACCGCCCGCGGAACGCGCCACGCGCCTGTTGAGGGAAGGGGAAACCCTCGCCATCTGGCCACCGATCGCCGGCGGCTAGACCAGCCGCGCCGGATGTTGCAGCGCACAACCAAACTTGCGATACTTGCGCTTGCAAGAACACGGGGGAAGTTTGCCCCCTCGCCGCTCAACTTCTCACTAGAAAGGCTCGAACATGGAGATCAAAGGCAGTGTGGTTCTCGTCACCGGAGGCGGAAATGGCATCGGCGAAGCGGTCGCCAAATATTTCGCCCAGCGCGGCGCCAAGATCGCGATCGTCGACATGGTGCAGGAAAACATCGATCGCGTGCTCGCCGACCTGAAAGCGATGGGCGCCGAAGCCATCGGCGTACAGGCCAACGTCACCAGCGAAGCCGATACCGCGAGGTTCATCCAGGCCACCCTCGATGCATTCGGCAAGCTCAACATCACCGTCGCCTGTGCCGGCATCATCCGCGACGGCATGATGCTCACCCTCGACAAGGAAACCGGCAAGGTCGTGCGCAAGCTGGGCCTCGACAAATGGCAGGCGGTGATCGATGTCAACCTCACCGGCACCTTCCTCACCCTGCGTGATGCCGCCGAAGCGATGGTCAATGGCGGCTGGCCCGGTCTGCTCGTCACCATCTCCTCGGTCAACAAGGTCGGTCAGATCGGCCAGCTCAACTACTCCTCGACCAAGGTCGCCGATGCCTTGATGCCGAAGATCATCATTGGCGAATTCATGCTGCGTGGCATCCGCAACATCCGCTGTGTGGGCATCGCCCCCGGCTACACCGCGACGCCGATGCTCACCGGTATGAACCAGGAGGCACTGAAAGCAATCCTCAAGGACGTGCATCTCGGCCGCCTCGTCGAACCCGAGGAAATCGCCCGTCTGATCGGCCATTGCGCCGAAAACGAAGCGATCAACGCCACGACGCTGGAAATCACTGGCGGCCTGTGCTATCCCGGCGGCATCGCGAAATAACACCCGCCTTGAAAGGCCGGAATGCGGTGAGCCGCCGTTTGCGGCCGCCGCATTTTCAGTGGTGCCGATCCTGCCGAAGAGCCTGGTGGCACGATTGTCAGTGGCGTGTGGCTGGCCTACACTGCGAGCATTTTTGTGAGGCTGCCATTCCATGAGTGCTCTTCCCTTCACCTGTCTGGACGATTACGATCCCAACGCGCTGAGCGTGCTACGCGCACGCCAGTTCCTGCTCGATACCGTCGAGCCGGTCAGCGGTCATGAGCGTGTCTTCATCCGGCAGGCGCTCGGTCGCGTGCTGGCCAAGGACGTGATCTCCCCGCTCGACGTGCCGGCCCACGACAACGCGGCGATGGACGGCTGGGCAGTGCGTCACACCGATGTGTCCGCGACGTGTGAAACGCGCCTGAAGATCGTCGGCACTGCCTTCGCCGGCCGGCCGTTCGGCGGCGAACTCGGCGCTAACGAGGCGGCACGCATCATGACGGGGGCGCCGATCCCTGCCGGCGCCGATTGCGTCGTGATCCAGGAGATCGCGCGCGTCGATGGAGAAGAAGTCATCATTCCGCCTGGCCAGCAACTGGGGCAAAACATCCGTCGCGCCGGTGAAGATTTGCAGGCAGGCAAGCCGGCACTGGTGGCCGGCAAGCGCCTGCGACCCGCCGAACTCGGCGTCATCGCCTCGTTGGGCATCGCCGAAGTGGTGGTCAAACGGCGCGTGCGGGTCGCGCTGTTTTCCACCGGCGACGAACTGGTTTCGGTCGGCACACCGCCCACACCCGGCAGGGTGTATGACAGCAACCGCTACACGCTGTGGGGCATGCTCACGCGCCTCGGCTGCGAAGTGATCGACATGGGCGTCGTCAAAGACGACCCGGCTGCGCTGGAAGCGGCGCTGCGCGAAGCGGCGGCGAGCGCCGATGCGATCGTCACCAGCGGCGGGGTTTCGGTCGGCGAGGCGGATTTCGTCAAGCAACTGATGACCCGGCTCGGCGAAGTCGCGTTCTGGAAGATCGCGATGAAACCCGGCAAGCCGATGGCCTTCGGCCGCATCGGTGCCGGCAAGGAAAGTGCTTGGCTGTTCGGACTGCCGGGTAATCCGGTCGCGGTGATGGTCACCTTCTATCAGTTCGCGCAACCGGCGCTGCTGAAACTGATGGGGGTTGCGCCAGTGCCGGACATCCCCACCTTCAGCGTGCGCTGTGTAACGCCGATCAAGAAAGGGAAGGGGCGCACCGAATTCCAGCGCGGCATCCTGTTCCAGGAAAACGGCGAGTGGTGTGTGCGGCCGACCGGTCAACAGGGATCGGGGATCTTGAGCTCGATGGCCAAGGCCGACTGCTTCATCGTGCTCGACGCCGAGCGCGGCAATGTCGCGGCTGGCGAGACTGTCACGGTGCAGGTTTTCGAAGGCCTGGTCTGAGGGCCGGGCTGCGCCGGGCCATGTTCTTTCCCACTGCCGGCATCAGTGCCCCGTTCTGGCTGCCGCCCACGGTCGGCTTCATCCTCGCCTTCTTCTGCTCGATGGTCGGCATCTCCGGCGCCTTTCTGCTGCTGCCGTTCCAGATGAGCGTGCTCGGCTATGTCTCCCCGTCGGTCTCGGCAACCAACCTGGTCTTCAACCTTGTCGCAATCCCCGGTGGCATCTGGCGTTATGCCCGGGAGAAACGCATGGACTGGCGGCTGGCGCGCATCATCGCTGTCGGCACGTTGCCGGGTCTATTGGCAGGCTGGTGGCTGCGACTGAACTGGCTGGCCGAGCCGAAGACATTCAAGCTGTTCGTCGGCGGCGTGCTGGCATGGCTTGCGCTACGCCTGTTTCGACAATCCGCTTCTCCCGACAGTCCTGTCACATCCCTGGTCACGGGCCGAACCTTTCCGGAACATGCCATTTTCCTGCTGTCAGTGGGAATCGGTCTGATCGGTGGCGCCTATGGCATCGGCGGCGGCGCGCTGATGGCACCAACCCTGATCGCAGTCTTTGGCTTTCCTGTGCAAACGGTGGCCGGTGCTGCGCTGTTTGGCACTCTGGTCACATCGGTGGCGGGCGTGCTGATCTACCAGTTCCTGCCGACACCGACTGGCGCACCCGCGAGCCCTGACTGGCTGCTGGGTCTCCTTTTCGGCGCAGGCGGCCTGATCGGCATGTATCTCGGCGCACGGACACAAAAGCACATCAGCTCTTACTTTCTGAAGCGTGGGTTAGCGCTGGTGCTCGCCGCGCTCGCCGCCGGCTATGTGCTGCAGATCTTCCGCTGACACCCTGGTTGGGTACCCGCTGCTCTGCCGAAGCGCGCAGCGGCGTGATCCGAACGTCCGTCAGAGCCCGCCCGGAGGCTCACTCCCACTCGATCGTGCCGGGCGGTTTGCCGGTGATGTCGTAGACGACGCGCGA
>CAYZII010000043.1:0-18592 GCA_964478415.1 uncultured Methyloversatilis sp. | reverse complement strand
ACCTCAACCTGTAACCCAACCATCATGACCAGCGCCAAGGAAATTTACAGAAAAGAGGTTGCACAATCCTCGCCCAGTCTAATGGACAATCTGGGTTAAACGTATATCGCGATCAAGTCATGGCCTTGCAGATTGCCAATCCCGTCGTAGTCGATAAAGCGGCCCGGCTAGCCTGGGCGTTGGGCATATCGAAAACCGCAGTCGTCGAGCGCGCGCTGGATCGGCTGGCCGAGGAAATCGCACAGGCACAGACGCCCCAAGCAAATGTGCGGGCATTGCTGGCGCAAATCGACATCCCGGACCGGCCGGACGCATATGACCCGCTCGAATGGGACGGGCTAGGCCTGCCGCGATAACCCGGCAAATCGTGGCGGATACCTCGGCGCTCGTTGCGATCATGTTCGCCGAGCCGGAGCGGGAACCTTTCCTTGCTTGCATCGAGGTTGCAGGAAAGGTGCCGGTCAGCTCGGTCTCCGTCGTGGAAACGCGCATGGTGCTCTATGGTCGAAAGGGCCATGCGGCGGTCGTTCTGCTCAACGATTTTCTGCGCCTGCCGAGGTTCGAAATCGTTGCTCCGGGCCTCGAGGAGGCAGCGGCCGCTATGCCGCTTTCGTGGCGTTCGGCAAGGGCAGTGACCATCCGGCGGCACTCGATTTCGGCGACGTATTCAGTTACGCCCTTGCCAAGGTACGCAACTTGCCCCTGCTCTACAAGGGCGAGGATTTTTCGCAGACAGACATCGTCGCAGCCTGCGGAACCTAAAACCTCGTCTCCCTGTCGGTGCCGCCAACAGGGAGATTCAGTGCTGGCAGGCTCAGCTTACCCGGAAGTTCCTGAACTGCCACGGATCGTCGTGATCGATATCCTGCGGGAAGAAATCGGCGCGCCCTTTCAGCGGCGTCCAGTCCGAATACACGCCGACCACCTCGCCCAGGTAAGGGCGGCACAGCGCAATCAGCGTATCGAAAGGCATCTCGTCCGGATCGATCACCCCCATCGCCGGATGTTCGATCGCCCAGGCCATGCCGGCCATCACGCCGGCGGTCACCTGGAGCACGGTGGCCGAGTTGAACGGCGCCAGCCGTCGGGCTTCCTCGTTCGACAAGCGCGAACCGAGCCAGTAGGCACCCTTGGGATGTCCCATCAGCAGCACGCCCAGTTCATCGACACCGGAAACGATCTCGTCACGCACGATGCGTTTGTTTTCCAGGGGGTGCCATTCGCGGCCGGCGACCTCGTCCAGCGAGAGCACTGCATCGTCGCAGGGGCGGTAGGCATAATGGACGGTAGGCCGATACACGGGCGTCGGGCCGCTGCCGACGGTCAGGTAATCGGCGATCGAGATTGCTTCGCCATGGGTGATCAGAAAGGCGTGCAGCGGGCCGGCCAGCGGTGTCCAGCTGCGCACCCGGGTGGCGGCGCCGGGCCGTTCGAGCCAGATCGCCGCCTCGCAGCCGAAGCCGTGACGATGTCCATCCGGCGGCAGCGACTTTTCGTGGCTGCCCCAGCCCAGCTCGGCGGGCTGGCAGCCTTCGCCAACGAAACCATCGACCGACCAGGTATTCACGAACTCGCCCGGCCGTTTTCGCGGCTCGGCGACCTGCCAGTCGCGTTCGGCGATGTGGATGACGCGCACCCCCAGCGCCTGGGCGAGCGCCGCCCAGCCGTCGCGATCATTCGGGACGGTGACTTCGCGGCCACAATCACGCGCGATGTCGAGCAGCGCCTGCTTGACGAAATGCGATACCCAGCCTGGATTCGCGCCGTGCGTGAGCACCGCCGTCGGCGCGCCGGGCCGGTGCAAGGCCTTGGCGGCTTCGCGTAGCGCATAGTTCGAGCGCGCCGAAGGGGTGAGTGCCGGATCGGTATAGCCGCCTGCCCAGGGTTCGATGCAGGCATCCAGATAGAGCGCGCCGCGCTCGCGACAGAACTCGATCAGTGCCACACTCGAGACATTCACAGAGAGATTGAGCAGGAAATCGCCCGGCCCGACGAGCGGCGCGAGCACCTGGCGGTAATTCTCGCGGGTGAGTGGCAGCACGGTGTGCGAGATGCCATAGTCGAGTGCCTCCTGCAAGCCTTCGGCATCGGCGGTGACGATCGCGATCTGCTCGGAGCGCAGCGTGAAATGCTTCAGCAGCAGCGGCAGCACGCCTTGCGCAATCGCGCCCCAGCCGACGATCGTCAGCCGGCCGGGGAAAAAGATCGGAGCGTGTGGGGCTTTCATCGGCCGATGTTTACCACAGCAGCGATCGTTTACCATGCGTTATTGCAAGACCATGAACCCTGTCTCCCCCCCTTTTCCGCACCACCCGCCGCTTTCCCAGGCGCTTTTGGCCGCTGCCTCGGCAATGGCGGAAGTGCTCTCGGGACGCACCCCGAAAACGCTCGACAGCCTGCCGGACGCCATTCGTCCGGCGGCACGCGACCTCGCTTTCACCGCGCTGCGGGATTATGGACGCGGCGATTTTCTGCTTGCCCGTCTGCTCACCAAACCGCTCAAGGACAAAGCGGCGCGGGCGCTGCTGCTGGTGGCGCTTTCCCGCCTCGAACGCCACCCTTTGGTCGCGCACACGATCGTCGATCAGGCGGTCGAAGCTGCCGCCAAGGCCTTCAAGGGGCTGACGAACGCGGTGTTGCGCAATTTCCTGCGCCGGCGCGAGGCACTGATCACGGAGGCGGACGCCGACGTGGTGGCTCATTATTGCCATCCTCGCTGGTGGCTTGAGACGTTGCGCAGGGCTTATCCCGAAAGCTGGCAGCAGATCGCTGCCGCCGGCAATACGCATCCCCCGATGACGCTGCGGCTCAATGCCCGGTGCCGTGTCACCAGCGCAGAATTCCTTGCGCGTCTCACAGCTGCCGGCTTCTCTGGGCGCGCGCTCGACGAAACGGCGATCCTGCTCGATGAACCGGTGCCCGTCGAACGTCTGCCGGGATTCCGCGAGGGCATCGTCTCGGTACAGGATTGGGGCGCACAACGCGCCGCGCCATTGCTCGACGTGCAGGACGGCATGCGTGTGCTCGATGCCTGCGCGGCGCCCGGCGGCAAGGCGGCGCATCTCGCGGAACGTGCCGATCTGGATCTCACCGCACTGGAGCTCGATGCCGGGCGTGCCAGACGCATCAAGGACAATTTCACCCGTCTCGGGCTCACCGCCACGGTGAGGATCGGCGATGCGCGCGCGCCGGACCAATGGTGGGATGGCCGGCCGTTCGCGCGCATTCTCGTCGATGCGCCCTGTTCGGCGTCCGGTGTCGTGCGCCGTCATCCCGACATCAAATGGCTGAGAAGGCCGGAAGATGTGGCGGGATTCGCACACACCCAGGCCGCGATCCTCGATGCCTTGTGGCCGCTGCTGGCCCCCGGTGGCAAAATGCTTTACTGCACTTGTTCGGTATTTCCTGCGGAAAACAGCCAGCAGGTGAGCGCGTTTCATGCGCGTCATCCGGATGCGCGCCGCCTGCCGACAGGCGGTGTGCTTCCCGAACTGCAATTGCTGCCCACGGCCACCTATGACGGTTTTTATTACGCCCTGCTGGAAAAGACCGCTTGAGCGGCTGTTAGCGCTCGGCGTGCTCCTGTTGTACGCCGGCTGGGCCTGGGCGGGCGGCATCCAGCCGAAGAGTGCTGCGATCGTGCCTGACGAGCGGGGCTGGGTAGTGAATGCCGATTTCGACGTGCACATCGGCCCGCGTCTTGCCGATGCGGTGAGCAAGGGGGTGCCGCTCATTTTCCGTTTCGAGGTGCAGGTCAAGCGCAAACGCTGGTACTGGATCGACGAGCATCTGGCCGGCCGTGTCGTCAATTACCGGCTCAGCTATCAGGCGCTTACCCGCCAATACCGGCTCGCCGTTGGCAGCCTCTATCAGAACTTCGACAGTCTCGACGCCGCGCTCGCGGCACTTTCCCGCATCCGCGGGCTCTTCGTCGCCGTAAGCTCCGCGCTGCCGGTGAGCGAGCCACTTGTTGCCAGCGTGCGCCTGTCGCTCGATCACAGCCAATTGCCCAAGCCGTTGCAGATCGATGCGCTGGCCAACGATGCATGGAAGATCGAGGCGGGCACCCTGACCTGGCAGTTCACACTGCCAGCCGAGGCGCAATGATCATCGCACTGACCATCACCGTCGCGCTGGGGAGCGTGCTGGTGATCCTGCTCACCACGGCGAGCGCCGATACTGCACTGTTCGCGCGCCATACACCGCTGTTGATCCTTTTCAACGCACTGGCGGCGCTACTGCTGCTTGGCCTCGTGATCACCCAGCTGCGTCGCTTGTGGCGCGACTGGCGGCAGGGCGTGTTCGGCGCGCGCCTCAAGAGACGGCTAGTGCTGATGCTCGCCTCGATGGCGGTGTTACCCGGCGTGCTGGTGTATGCGGTATCGATGCAGTTCGCAGTCAAAAGCATCGATTCATGGTTCGACGTGCGCATCGAAGCCGCCCTCGACGGTGGTCTCGAGCTTGCGCGCAGCGTGTTCGAGACGATGCAAGCCGATCTGCTCGCGAAGGGACGCACGATCGCCTACGATCTGGCGGATGTGCCGATGCCCGGGGCGGTGCTGCTCAACCGGCTGCGCGAGCAGGCTGGCGTGAGCAGCGCGCTGCTGCTGACCGCGAGTGGGCACCTGATCGCCAGCAGCAGCGCCGAAGGCACAAGGGATTTGTTGCCGGTATTGCCGGATCTGACCCAGCTGCGTCAGGCGCGGATCGGCCTGGGTTATGCACGCGTCGAAGGTGATGCGGCGAGCGGTTACGTCGTGCGTGCACTGATCCCTGTCGGCGCTTACCGTTTCGAAACCGAGCCACTGATCCTGCAGCTCGAACAACCGGTGCCAGCGGCGATCGCGGGAAGCGCCGCACTCGTCGAAGGCGCACAGCGCGATTACCAGGAGTTGCAACTCGGTCGCGCGGGGCTCAAGCGGCTCTACACCCTGACGCTCACCTTCGCACTGCTGCTGGCGCTGTTCGCGGCGATCGCGCTGGCCTTTTTCCTTGCCAGCCGGCTGGCGAAGCCGCTGTTGATGCTCGCCGAAGGCACACGCGCGGTGGCGGCGGGGGATCTCACCCCGCGCGCGGTGTTGGAAACCGACGACGAGTTGGGGGTGCTGACACGCTCGTTCAATGAAATGACGCAGCAGCTCGCCCAGGCGCGCATCGAGCGCGAGGCGGCACAACGTGCCGCCGTCTGGGGTGAGGTGGCGCGGCGGCTTGCGCACGAGATCAAGAATCCGCTCACCCCGATTCAGCTCTCTGCTGAGCGGCTGCAGATGAAACTGGCCGACAAGCTCGCCGCAGAAGATGCCGCGATCCTCTCCCGCGCGACGAAGACCATCATCGATCAGGTCGAGGCGCTGAAGGCGATGGTCAATGACTTCCGCGACTACGCCCGCCTGCCGCCACCGAAGACCGGGCCGCTCGATCTCAACCGCCTGGTGCACGACGTGCTCGATCTCTACGCCGGCGGGTCGCTGCAGATCGCCACCGAGCTCGCCGGGGATCTGCCGCCGGTCGAAGCCGATGCCGATCAGATTCGCCAGGTGCTGCACAACCTGATCAAGAACGCTGCGGAAGCGATGCAGGAAAAAATCGGCGCTGGCGGCACGGCACGCATCAGTGTGGCAACGCGCACGCAGGGTCGCTTGGCCGAGCTCACCGTCACCGATGAAGGGCCGGGCTTTCCACCCGAAATCTTGCAGCACGCCTTCGAGCCCTATGTGACGACGAAGCCGAAAGGCACGGGGCTGGGCCTGGCGATCGTGCACAAGATCGTCGTCGATCACGGTGGCACGGTGAGAATCGCCAATCGGCCGGTAACGGAGGGCGGTGGCGCCAAAGTGCTCATACAATTGCCGCTACATCAGAAAGGGGTGAGCAATGACGTTCGACACCATACGGCCGGCCATTGACGCGACGCGCCGCCGCCTGCTCGGAGCGGCCTGTTTGACTGCGCTCTGGCCCCCCGCCGCGATGGCCAAAGAACGGCTGACGTTCGCCGTGGTGCCTTATCTCCCGGCGCGCCGCCTGTTGGAGCTCTATGCACCGCTCGTCGAGGTGTTCACGACCGTGTTGGGCCGTCCGGTCGATTTCGCCTCTGCACCGGGCTATCCCCAGCACATCGAACGGCTGCGCGCCGGCGCCTACGACATCGTTGCCGATTCTCTGTTCATCGCACGCATCGCCCAGCGTGAGCTAGGTCACGTGCCCATCGCGCGCACTGCGGCGCAGCTCGAGCCGCTGCTGGTGGTGCGCCAGGACGATCCGATCCAGCAAATGCGCGCGCTCGCCGGCAAAAGACTGGCCGTTACCGAGCGCAGCGCCGCGCTGTCGGTGATCGGTCTGCGCTATTTGCGCGATGCCGGCCTCATCCCCGATCGCGACATCGAGATCGTGGTCACCGGCACCCATGCCAATTCGCTGGCGCGGCTGGCCAGCGGCGAAGTCGCGGCCGCGATCGTCTCGGTCACCACTCTCAAGCAGGTGCCGCCAGATCTTGCCGCCAAGGCGCGCGTGCTCGTGAAGCTGCCGTCTGGATTGTCCGCCGTGATCTACCACGTCGCACCACGGCTGGCGGCGGAAGCGCCGCGACTGGAGCAGGCTCTCATCGATTTCGCGACGAGCGAGACAGGCCGATCCTTTCTCGACAAGCTCGGCCACAAGGGGCTCTTGCCGGTCACGACTGCGGAAATGCAGGCCCTCGATCCGATGATTATCGAGTTCTACCGCCAGATCGGCCGGGAGGGTGCACGATGAACCGCTCCTTGTCTGCCAGGCTCAGCGGTCTGCCGATCCGCTTCAAGCTGACGTTGATCAGCGCCGCTACTGCCTTTCTCGCCTTTGCGCTGCTGGGCGTCGTCGTCTTCGCGCTGTTGCGGTCGAGCGCCGAACAATCCAGGGAACGCCAGGCCGAGCTCATCGCGCCGCTGTTTTCCGCCGCACTGCTCGGGCCGATGATCGAACACGATTATGCCGCGGTGCGTGAAATCGCTGCACAACTCGTCAAGAGCGAAGCGCTCGCAGGCTTGCGCATCTTTTCAAACGCCGGCGCTATCGTCGCGGAGGCTGGCAATCTTTCTGCTGGCGTCGCGCCGCGCAGTTTCGTGTTGCGCGCCGCCGGGCTCGATTTCGGCACGGTGGAAGCCTTTCCCGGCACAGACCCGTTCGGCGACCTGCGTGCCCAGTTTGCCTGGAGCCTGCTGGTGGCAGCGTTTTTCGCGAGCCTCATGGCATTTTTCCTCTTCACGATCTGGACGCGTCGCCTGGGCGTGCGGCTTACCCGGCTGGCCAGCGCCGCGCACCAGGTCTCCGCTGGCCAGCTCGACGCCCGTGTGGAGGATGCGCAACAGGACGAGATCGGCCAGCTTGCCCACGACTTCAATCGGATGGTCGAGACCCTGCAGACCACGGTGCAGGATCTCGCCGCCGCGCAAGGCGAAGTGACGGCGATCCTGCAGTCGATCGGCGATGGCCTGATCGCGACCGATACGACGATGCGCGTCACCTACCTGAATCCGATCGCCGAAGCGCTCACCGGGTGGAGCGATGCCGAAGCGCGCGGGCGCGGTATCGCCGAGGTGTTCAACATCGTCAATGCGCTGACCGGTCAGCCGGCGGAAATCCCGGTCGGCCGCGTGCTCGAGAAGGGTCTTGTCGTCGGTCTGGCGAATCACACGATGTTGATTTCCCGCGATGGCCGCCGCTACCATATCGCCGATTCCGCTGCGCCGATCCGCGATCATGTCGGCAAGCTCCTCGGCGTCGTGATGGTGTTCCGCGACATCTCCGAATCCTACCGACTGCGCGCCGATCTCGAGACCCAGCGCACGCGGCTCGCCCTGGCGCTCAAAGGCGCGAACCTCGGCCTGTGGGATCGCGATCTGATGTCCGATGCGCTGATCGTCGATGAACGCTGGGCCGGCATGCTCGGCTATCGGGTCGAGGACTTTGCGGCCGTCAAAGACCCTTGGATCGCCTTGATCCATCCCGACGACGTGCCGGTGGCAAAACGGGCCTTCAAGGAGCATCTCGAGGGTCGCTCGCCGCAATACGAGGCCGAATTTCGCATGCGCGCGAAGGATGGTCAATGGCGCTGGATCCTCTCGCGCGGCCGCATCACCGAGCGGGATGCCGAGGGTCGGCCGTTGCGCGTGACCGGCACCCATCTGGACATCACCGAACGGCGTGCCGCCCAGGAGGAAATCGAGCGGCTCGCGTTCTACGATCCGCTCACCCAGCTGCCCAACCGCCGTCTGCTGCTCGACCGGATCGAACGTGAACTTGCCGAAGCGCGCCGCCAGGGCCGGCATGGTGCATTGCTGTTCATCGACCTCGACCATTTCAAGCAGATCAATGATGCCCATGGCCACACGGCAGGCGACACCCTGCTGCTCGAGGCGGCTAGCCGCCTGAAGGGGCACCTGCGCGAAGTGGATACGGTCGCGCGCCTCGGTGGTGACGAGTTCGTCGTGTTGTTGCCGGGGCTGGCCGCCGATGCCACGGCTGCTGCAGCGGCCGCGCGACATATCTCCGACAAGCTGCGAGGATTGCTTTGCCAGCCCTTCGATCTCGGCACAGTGGGCGGACTCTGCCATCTGGGTGCTTCGATCGGCGTGGCGTTGTTCCCGGACGGTGCGGGCGAAAATGGCGAGGCCTTGATGCGTCAGGCCGAGACCGCGATGTATCAGGCCAAGGCGGGTGGTCGCAATACCGTGTGCTTCTTCGAACCGAGAATGCAGGCGCTGGTGGAGGAGCATCTTGCGCTCGAAAACGATCTGCGTGCCGCGATCGCCGAGGGGCAGTTCGAACTCTATTTGCAAGGTCAGTACGATGCCGAACGTCGTCTGGTCGGCGCCGAGGTGTTGCTGCGCTGGACGCATCCCCAACGTGGGACGGTGCCCCCGAGCTCGTTCATCCCGCTGGCCGAAGAAAGCGGCTTGATCGATGAGCTCGGCGAATGGGTGCTGCGCAAGGCCGCGCTCCTGGTCAGAGAGCTCGAAGAGGCCGGCCATGATCTGCGCCTGTCCGTCAATATCAGCCCGCGCCAGTTTCGCCATGCGGATTTCGTGAGCCGCGTGCGCGCAATCCTCACGGAAACCGGCGCCAGCCCTGCGCGACTGGTGCTGGAGATCACCGAAAGCCTGTTGCTCGCCGATGTCGGCGAGGCGGCTGCCCGCATGCACGAATTGCAGGCGCTCGGTTTGCGGTTCTCGATCGATGATTTCGGCACCGGTTATTCTTCGCTGTCCTACCTGAAACGTTTGCCCCTGCAGGAACTGAAGATCGATCGGGCTTTCGTCGCCGGCCTGCCCCAGGACACCGACGATGCCGCACTGTCGAAGACCATCCTGTTGATCGCGGAACAGATGCACCTCGAAACCGTCGCAGAAGGTGTCGAGAGCGACGCGCAGTTTGCCTGGCTCAAACTCAGCGGTTGCCCCTGCTTCCAGGGTTATCTGTTCGGACGCCCGCAGCCGGCGGCGGCCTTCCTCGCCAGGCTCGGCATGCGACGTGTCTGAACCCGCGGCCCGATGATGGCATCGATGGTTCGCGGGAAATGTCATGTCGTTCTGGATTCCGGTGCGGTTTTTTCGCGATAATCTCTCGCCATGCCCCAGATTCTGGTCATCGATGACGAAGTCGGCATCCGTGAATTGCTCTCGGAAATTCTCAGCGACGAGGGTTACGATGTCGTCACAGCAGAAAATGCCGCGGCGGCGCGCAGCTTTCGTGATACCCAGCGACCCGATCTCGTATTGCTCGACATCTGGATGCCCGACACGGACGGTGTCACCTTGCTCAAGGAGTGGGCGGGGAGGGGGCAGCTGAATATGCCGGTGGTGATGATGTCGGGTCATGCGACGATCGAAACCGCCGTCGAGGCGACCAAGATCGGTGCCGTCGGCTTCCTTGAAAAACCGATCAGCATGCAGAAGCTGCTGGCAGCGGTGAAGGAGGGGCTCGACCACCATCCCAAGTCCGGCCTGGCACTCTCTCTCTCCGCTTTTCCGCGCTCGCCGATCTTCAAGGAACTGCGCCGCCGCCTCGAGCAGGTCGCGGCCAAGAGCCGCTCGGTGCTGCTGCGCGCGCCGCCTGGTTCGATCGTGGAACTCGCCGCGCGCACCCTGCAGATTCCCGGCAAACCGTGGATCGATCTTGGCCACGATTCGACACCGATTTCGGTCGACGTGCTCAATACGACCAGCGGCGGGGTGCTGTATTGCGGCGAACTGGCGAAGCTGACGCGTCTGCAGCAAAAAAATCTCATCTTTGCGCTGGAGCGCCTCGAGCGCCACAATCTGCGTCTCGTCACCGCGACGACGCACCCTGCCTCCCACCTCGTCGAACAGGGCTGGGAGGCGGAGGTGGTCGGGCGCCTGTTCGAAGTCAGCGTCGGACTGCCCGACTTTTCGGAATTGAAGGACGAGATTCCCGACCTTGCGACCCATCTGCTCGCGCAACTCGCCGAATCCGGTGAGGTGCCGCTGAAGTCCCTTTCCGTCGCCGCCCAGAATGCGCTGCGCCAGTATCCCTGGCCGGAGGGTTTTCCACAGTTGAAGAGTGCCCTCAAGTCCTTGGCGCTGGCTGCGCTCGACGAGGAAATCGATGTCGCCGACGTCGAACGCCTGCTTGCCCCCGAGCGTGCGGCCATGCCGCCCGGTCTGGTGCCGGAGATGTTCGAATTGCCGCTGCGCGAAGCGCGCGAGATGTTCGAGAAGCTCTATTTCGAATACCATCTGCGTAGCGAAGGCGGCAGTATGACGCGGCTTTCCGAAAAGACCGGCCTCGAACGCACCCACCTGTATCGCAAATTGCGGGACCTGGGGTTGCGTGGCGCTAAGGACGAAGAGTAAGGCCGCATCATGAAAATCCTCATCCTCGGTGCCGGCCAGGTCGGCGCCAGCGTCGCCGAGGCGCTCGCCTCGGAAGCCAACGACATCACCGTCGTCGATCAGGATCCCGATGCGCTGGGAGTGCTCGCCGACCGGCTCGACTTGCGCACCGTGCTGGGTAATGCCGCCTATCCGTCGGTGCTGCGCGAGGCCGGCATCGAGGACACCGACATGCTCGTCGCGGTGACTCAGTCCGACCAGACGAATCTCGTCGCCTGCAAGATCGCCCGCAGCCTGTTTTCTGTCGGCACGCGCATCGCACGCCTGCGCTCGACCGATCTGCTTGACCCGGTGCTGCTGGCGAATGAGAATTTCGCCGTCGATTATGCGATCTGTCCAGAACAGGACATCACCGATTACATCGTCAAGCTGATCGAATTCCCTGGCGCCCTGCAGGTGCTGGAATTCGCTGGCGGGCGTGTCACCCTGGTCGGCGTACGCGCAAAGCAGGGCGGCCTCTTGGTCGGTCAGCCGATCCGCGCGATGCGCGAGCATCTGCCGCCCGGCGTCGATGCCCGCATCGCCGCGATCTTCCGCGAGCATCAGCCGGTCGATCCGGATGGCGACACGGTGATCGAGCAAGGGGACGAGGTCTTCCTGGTGGCCGACAGTCAGCACATCCGGCTGGTGATCACCGAACTGCGTCGCAGCAGCGAACCAGTCAGGCGTGTGATGATCGCCGGCGGCGGCAACATCGGTTTGCGTGTCGCGCGCACGCTGGAGGAGCGCTACGAAGTCAAGCTGATCGAAGTCGACCGGCGGCGTGCCGAGACGATCGCGGGGCGGCTTTCCCATACCCTGGTGTTGCATGGCGAGGCGACCGATGAGGATTTGCTCAGCCAGGAGAACATCGACGAGATCGACATGTTCCTGGCGCTGACCAACGACGATGAGGACAATATCATGGCGGCGTCGCTGGCCAAGCGTCTTGGCTGCAAGCGGGTGCTGGCGCTGATCAACCGCCGTGCCTATGCCGACATGGTGCAGGGTGGGCCGATCGACATCGGCATGTCGCCCGCCCAAGTATCGATCGGCCCGCTGCTCACCCATGTGCGGCGCGGCGACGTGGCGCGCGTGCACAGCCTGCGGCGCGGTGCCGCCGAAGCGCTCGAGCTGGTCGCGCATGGCGACCGCACGAGCTCGAAGGTGGTTGGCCGGCGCATCGAGGAACTGCCCAAGATCAAGGGGGCACACATCGGCGCGATCGTGCGCAGCCAGCCCGGTGGCGGGCCGCGCGTGATCATCCCGCATCACGACACGCAAATCGAATCCGAAGATCACGTGATCGTCTTCTGCACGCGCAAGCGTGAAGTGGCGCAGGTCGAGAAGCTGTTCCAGGTCGGTTTCCAGTTCCTCTGAGAAACCATGACCCAACTCGCCGCGCGTCGCATACATGCCAACCGTTGAGGGGCCGAGGCTACCGTGAAACGTTTCCATCCGGTGCTGCGCGTCTTCGGGGTGCTGCTGACGGGTTTTTCCCTCACCCTGCTGGTGCCGCTGCTGTTTTCTTGGCTGTGGCTGGACGGCGCCTCGTCGGCCTACGACGAGGCTTTCCTGGCGACGTTCGGTAGCGGTGCCGGGTTGTGGTGGCTGCTGCGCCACGAGAAAAACGAACTCAAGGTGCGCGACGGATTTCTGCTCGTGGTGATGGTCTGGACCCTGTTGCCGGCCTTTGCCTGCCTGCCTTTCATCTTCCACCTCGGCCTTTCATTCACCGACGCCTATTTCGAAGCCGTCTCAGGACTGACGACCACCGGCGCGACCGTGCTCGAGCATCTCGATACGCTGCCGCCTTCGATCAACCTGTGGCGCGGCCTGTTGGTCTGGCTCGGTGGCATGGGCCTGATCGTGCTGGCCGTCGCGGTGCTGCCACTGCTCGGCATCGGCGGGCGGCAGCTGTTCAAGGCCGAAACGCCGGGGCCGATGAAGGATGCACAACTGACACCACGCATGACGCACACCGCGAAAGGGCTCTGGGCCGTCTATGCCGGCATCACGTTGGCATGCATCCTCGCGTACCGCTGGGCCGGCATGGATTGGTTCGATGCCGTGATGCACGCCTTCACGACGATGGGAACGGGCGGCTTTTCCAGCCACGATGCCAGCTTCGGCTACTGGAACTCGCCGGCCATCGAAGCGGTGGCGATCGTCTTCATGCTGCTGGCTGGGATCAATTTCGCCACGTACTTTCTCGTCGTCAATCAGCGCAGCCTGCTGCCCTTCCGGCGCGATCCGGAACTTCCCTGGTATCTGTTCGTCGTGCTCGGCAGCGTGCTCGGCATCGCGCTCTATCTCTATCTGCGGGATGTCTATGGCGATTTCTCCACCGCATTGCGCAATGCCGCCTTCAACGTCGTTTCGATCGCGACGACCACCGGTTATGCCAATACCGACTATGCGCTCTGGCCGGCCTTTGCGCCGTTGTGGATGTTGTTTTTGAGCAGTTTCGCCACCAGCGCCGGTTCGACCGGCGGCGGCATCAAAATGATGCGCGCGATCATCCTGTTCAAGCAGGTCTATCGTGAGCTGATGCGGGCGATGCATCCGCGAGCGGTCTGGCTGTTGCGCATCGGCGGCACCCCGGTCGAGGCGAAGATCCTCTTCGCGGTGCTCGCTTTCGGCTTCGTCTATATGGTCGCGGTGGCGGCGCTGACCCTGCTGCTGTCGTTTTCGGGACTCGACAGCATCACGGCGTTTTCCGCAGTGGTCGCCAGCATCAACAATACCGGCCCGGGCCTGGGCGAAGTGGGGCCTGCGACGACCTACGCCTCGCTGAACGACTTCCAGACCTGGGTGTGTACCTTCGCGATGCTGCTCGGCCGACTGGAAATCTTCACGCTGCTCGTCGTGCTGACACCGGCGTTCTGGAAGAAATAGCGCTGCGTGCCGCACCGCCAACGTAGAATTTCAGAGGCCGAAACCTTCGCCGATTTCGGCGAGCGCGACGATGCCAGTGGAGAGAAGAAAGGCTTTCAAGAGTCCAGGAAAAAGGGCTAAGAGTCGTTCAGTCGCCGAAATTCGTGCCGACGCGCCGTGCCGAGAGCACCCACGGGTGATCGGGCGGCACGGTCTTCACCTTGCCGGCCACCGTCTCGATCGGCACGGCCCGTGTGCCTTCGCCATGTGCGGCAACCAGCACGCCATAGTGTTTTTTCGCGATCAGATCGGCGGCTGCGGTGCCAAGTCGGGTGGCGAGGATGCGGTCGGCCGCCGAGGGGGTGCCGCCGCGCTGCAGGTGGCCGAGGATGGTCACGCGCGCTTCCAGTCCGGTGAGTTTTTCGAGTTGCTTGGCGAGCCGCAGCGTGCGATTCGCGTAGATCAGTTCGGCGGCATCGGCCTCGGCGTCATCCATTTTCTTGGGCGGCTTCGAACCGTTCTTGGCAGCTTGTTTGGCGAGCTTTTTCCTCTCCTTCGCCGCGTGCATCGCCGCCAGATCCTGCTTCGAGATCGCGCCTTCGGCGACGGCGACGATCGAAAACGGTTTGCCGCCATTGACCCGCTCGCGGATCGCCTCGGCGATGCTATCCACATCATAGGGAATCTCGGGAATCAGGATCACGTCGGCCCCGCCAGCGATCCCGGCGCCCAGCGCGAGCCAGCCGGCGCGATGCCCCATGATCTCGACGACGATGATGCGATGATGGCTGTGCGCGGTGCTGTGCAGGCGGTCGATGCACTCGGTGGCGATCCCCAGCGCCGTATCGAAGCCGAAGGTCGTGTCGGTGCCCCAGACGTCGTTGTCGATGGTCTTCGGCAGATTGATGACATTGAGGCCGCGTTTCTTCAACCGCAGCGCGTTCTTCAGCGTGCCGCCACCGCCCAGGCAGACCAGGCAATCGAGGCGATGTTCGTGGTAGTTGGCGACGATCGCATCGGTCATGTCCAGCAGCTTGCCGCCGATTGGCATCCTGTGAGGCTTGTCGCGGCTGGTGCCGAGGATCGTGCCGCCCAGGGTCAGGATACCGGAGAGCTGCCCGCCATCGAGCGCCATCGTGCGGTTTTCCACCAGGCCGCGAAAACCGTCGCGGAAACCGATCACATGCATCTTGTAGTAACCCATCGCCGCCTTGCCGACGCCGCGGATGGCCGCATTCAGTCCTGGACTGTCGCCGCCGGCGGTGAGGATGCCGATCTGTCGGGTAGCCATCGTCTTCTCCGAGGTGCCGCTATTCTGCGCGATTATGCCGCGGGCCGGCATGCGATAATTCGATTTCAGCATAGGGAATTTCCGAAACATGGCCCGTCCCGAGAACGACGATTTCCTGCGCGCACTGCTGCGCGAGCCCACCAAACGTACCCCCATCTGGCTGATGCGTCAGGCGGGCCGCTACCTTCCCGAGTATTGCGAAACGCGCAAGCGTGCCGGCAGCTTCCTCGAGCTGTGCAAGACGCCGAGTCTCGCCTGCGAAGTGACGCTGCAGCCGCTGGCGCGCTATGACCTTGATGCGGCGATCCTGTTTTCCGACATCCTGACCATCCCGGATGCGATGGGGCTCGGTCTGTATTTCGCCGATGGCGAGGGCCCGCGCTTCGAGCGCCCTTTGCGCGAGGAATGGGCGATCCGCGACCTCGTCGCGCCGGACCCTTACGATCATCTGCGCTATGTGCTCGACGCAGTGGCCGAGATCCGCCGCGCGCTCGCCAACAGTGTGCCGCTGATCGGCTTTTCGGGTTCGCCCTTCACGCTCGCCTGCTACATGGTCGAAGGTGGCTCGTCGGACGACTTCCGTATCCTGAAGACGATGCTCTACGACCGGCCGGATTTGCTGCACCGCATTCTCGAAGTGAATGCCGAGGCCGTGACGCGCTATCTGAACGCACAGATCGAATACGGTGCCCAGGCTGTGCAGATTTTCGACACCTGGGGGGGCGCACTCTCGCACGCCGCCTATCAGGAGTTTTCGCAGGACTATATCGCTCGCGTGATCGCGGGTTTGAAGAAAACCCACGACGGCGAGCGCATTCCCTGCATCGTGTTCACCAAAGGCGGCGGGCAATGGCTCGAAGCGATCGCCGCGACAGGCTGCGACGCGGTCGGCCTCGATTGGACCACCGACCTCGGCGCTGCGCGGCGTCGTGTCGGCGACAAGGTGGCCTTGCAGGGCAACATGGATCCACTGGCGCTGTTCGCCTCACCGGAGGCCATCGTCAGGGAAGCGACCCGCGTGCTGGAAAGCCACGGCGGCGACACAGGCCATGTCTTCAACCTGGGCCACGGCATCCATCAGCACACCCCGCCGGAACATGTCGCGGTGCTGGTCGAGACCGTGCACGCCTTCCGGCGCCACTAGCCACGGCTCGCCAAGCCGCATTACACCGGTCACGGCAGCGTTATCCTGCCGCCAACCCCTTTTCCGGTGAGGCTTTCCGGTCGGCTGGCGCATTAAGTTATGCACAAAATTCCGATCCCCATGATTTGCTGGCGGTTTTCGGCAAAGCAATGGCGATCCATTCTTCAACATATTGAAAACAAATGAGAAATCTGATGAAGAAGGCTTTGCTGATTTGACTTTCGTGTGATGCTTGACTTTTTTGCGTGGCTATGTCCGCAATTGCTCACAAAATTATCCACAGGAATGCCATGAATCGAAAAAAGTCTTTCCCAGCAATCGATTGAAGACGAACGCGAAAAAAAGTTTGAAGGAATGTTGCTAAGTGAAACTGATCCAAGTCGCGCTCGATCTGCCATTGCCCCGCTCGTTCGATTACCGTCTCGAAGAGAATCATGCGGTCAATTCTGTCGGCAGGCTGGTGCGCGTGCCTTTCGGCACGGCGGAAAAGGCGACCAAGATCGGCATCGTCGTCGGTGAAATCGACCAGACCGAACAGCCAGCGGAAAAGCTCAAAATGGCGGTGCCGATCACCGATTTACCGGCGCTGCCGGGCGAATGGCTCGAACTGTGTCTTTTTTGTGCGCAGTATTATCACTATCCGCTCGGTCAGGTGCTGAGCTTCGCGCTGCCGCCGCTCCTCCGGCGCGGCAAACTGCCACGCGCGCAGCCATCCAAAGCCGCTGTTCCGCCGCCGGCAACCATCCCTCCCGTAGCGACAGCAGAGCAACTGGCGGCGATCGATGCGATTCTTGCGGCGCAGGGTTTTCAGACTTTTCTGCTGTACGGCGTCACCGGCAGCGGTAAGACCGAGGTGTATCTGCGTGCGATCGAGGCGATGCTCGCGCGGGGACGCCAGGCATTGATGCTGGTGCCGGAAATCGCGCTGACGCCCCAGCTCGAAGCCCGCGTACGCAGCCGTTTTCCCACTGCGAATATCGTGGTGGCGCACAGCGGGGTGACCGATGCGGCGCGTTCGCGCGCTTTCCTCGCCGCGCTGGCAGGGCAAGCCGACATCGTACTCGGCACAAGGCTGGCGATCTTCATGCCTCTGCCCAGGCTCGGTCTGATCGTCGTCGATGAGGAACACGATCCGTCTTTCAAGCAGCAGGAGGGGCTGCGCTATTCGGCGCGCGACGTGGCGATCTGGCGTGCCCGCCAGCGCGACGTGCCGATCGTGCTCGGTTCGGCGACACCGTCGCTGGAAAGCTTCCACCATGCCGGGAGCGGACGCTATACCAGGCTCGATCTGCCGGCCCGCGCGGTGGCCGAAGCCAGGCTGCCAGCGGTCACACTGATCGACACCCGCAAGCAGAAACTGCAGGATGGCTTGAGCCAGGAGTTGATTGCCGCGGTGAACGAGCGCCTGCAACGCCGGGAGCAGAGCCTGATCTTCCTGAACCGGCGCGGCTATGCGCCGGTGCTCGCCTGTCCGGCCTGCGGCTGGCTCTCGCGCTGCCGGCGCTGCGCGGCGAATCTCGTGCTGCATCTGGCCGACCGACGGTTGCGCTGCCACCACTGCGGGCTCGAGACGGCGATTCCGCATCATTGTCCGGATTGCGGCAATCTCGACCTGCAGCCTTTCGGCCGTGGCACACAAAGGCTCGAAGAGCGTCTCGCCTCGCTGTTTCCCGTCGCGCGCATCCTGCGCATCGACCGCGATTCCGCCAGCTCGCCGAAGCAATGGCAGGCGCTGCTCGCGCAGATCCATGAGGGGGCAGCCGACATCATCGTCGGCACCCAGATGCTCACGAAGGGGCACGATTTCCCGCTCCTCACGCTGGTCGGCGTGGTCGGTGCCGATGCGGCGCTGTTTGCTGCCGATTTCCGCGCGCCCGAGCGGCTGTTTGCGCAGCTGATGCAGGTCGGCGGACGCTCCGGCCGCCATGCGCTGCCGGGCGAAGTCCTGATCCAGACCGAACATCCGGAACATCCGCTCTATCAGGCGCTGATCGCCCACGACTATGCCGCCTTCGCCAAGGAGCAGCTCGCCGAACGCAGGGCTGCCGGTTTCCCGCCCTTTTCCTTCCAGGCCATTCTGCGCGCCGAGGCGCGCGAACTCTCAGCGGCGCTTGCTTTCCTTAAAGATGCCGTGTCACGAGCGCCGAATTTTGCTCACGTCACGCTGTTCGACCCTGTGCCAATGCGGCTCTTTCGCGTCAGGAGCCGCGAACGCGCGCAACTGCTGATCGAATCACACAGCCGTCTTGAGCTGCATGCCTTCCTCGATGCCTGGCTGCCGTTGCTGTATGCGATGAAGCCGCCGCGCGATCTGCGCTGGCATATCGATGTCGATCCACTGGAATATTGATGACCGACGGAGTTAGCGTGGAACGCCTGAACAGCCGACCGTGGCCGCCTGCGTTTCATTGACCG
>CAYZII010000042.1:0-20249 GCA_964478415.1 uncultured Methyloversatilis sp. | reverse complement strand
ACAGCAGTTTACGGACTCAATCCGACGGTCCTCCTTCGGTGGGATACAGGTGGGTTTGGCGATTCACCTATACCCTACACCTCCGGTGCGCCCGTCGTCGTCATAAGCTGTTTTGGACAAGAGTGGTCGTAGAGCCGGTCGGCGGGAAGATCGAGGTTTGTCACCACGAAGCGCGGGGTGGCGCCCTGAGCGCCGTATTCGAGGCGCGTGACGGCGGTCGACGGCCCAGGCATCGGCGGCGTAGCGAAACGCGTGAATCGCCCTTTG
The DNA here is from genome assembly GCA_964478415.1 of uncultured Methyloversatilis sp. Classification (GTDB taxonomy): domain Bacteria; phylum Pseudomonadota; class Gammaproteobacteria; order Burkholderiales; family Rhodocyclaceae; genus Sulfuricystis. The sequence goes on along the minus strand of CAYZII010000042.1, from coordinate 19,982 downwards.
CTTGACGCTCGTGGTAGCAAAGGCGGCTTAGCTCCGCTTCCCAGGCGACAACGATCTTGTGTAGCCGCGCATTTCTCACCACACCGATGACGTAGCCCACCGCCGTCTGCATCAGCGCGTCGTGCCGCAGCACGTCATGATCTTCAGATCCTCGTCGCCGCAGCACAGACCCAACAGGCGTTGGGCAAAGAGATCGCGCAGGCTGTGGGTGATGCGTTCGGGATCACTGGGATCGGTGAGCACCGCCCCCACCGCCCGGGACAGACCCAGCTTGCGATTCGCCTGCCGCAGTAGCATCAGCCCGCCATCGGAACTAAACGCGCCACCCTTTAAAATTGGCTTCAATCAGCCGACGTCCAAGACGCCCAAAATCCATCCAATCAGCGGTACACTTTGGCATCGGCACAGCACCCACAAAATCTTCTCGCACGCTAATTTCTTGCGGGTTTCAAGGCTGTGCCGATCCCTTTCTGATGAAATATCCGGGCCAGCCATCCCCGTGACAACACAAGGATGGGTAAAAGGCAAAAAATCCGCTCAGCTGGCGTCTGACATGCCGTTTTGCCAGCGTCGAGTTTCGGATCAGGCGAACTGAAGGATCGGCTGATCGACCGCGAGGCTCTCGCCCGGTTTGGCGAGCAGCGCGGCCACGACGCAGTCGCGCTCCGCTTTCAGGACGTTCTCCATTTTCATCGCCTCGATCTTGGCCAACACTTCGCCGGCTTTGACTTCCTGTCCAGGCACGACGGTGATCTGGGTGAGCAATCCTGGCATCGGTGAAAGGAGGAACCTGCTCATGTCCGGAGGCGCCTTTCTCGGCATCAGCGACGACAGTTGTGCCGCGCGTCGCGTCAGGACCCATACGTCGGCCTGCCTGCCCCAGTGGAACAGACGATACTTGAGCCCGCGGCGCTCGACCTGCATGCACAAAGGCGCATCATTGATCGTGCCGCGATAGAGGATTTGGCCGGGCTGCCAGTCGGTGCGAGTCAGATAGCGCTCGCCTGCGATGTCAACCAACCAGCCGCCGTCTACACGGGCAAGGGAAACTTCGAAATCGCTGCCCTCATCGAGTCGGACGACGAACTCGTCATCGGGCCGGTATGCGTGACCCGGCATCTGGCCGGAAATCTGCGCATCCCGTTCCTGATACTGGCGATGCATCGCGGCGGCTACGGCCACCAGCATCGCCGGATCGTCGTGGGGCACCAGCGCAGCATCGAATCCCTTGGCATACGAGGCAGCGATCAGCCCGGTGTCGAAGTCGCCCGAGACGAAGCGCGGATGCTGCATCAACGCGGCCTGAAAGGCGATGTTCGATGCCACACCGCGGATCACAAAGGCATTCAGCGCCTCGCGCATCTTCGCGATCGCGCCCTCGCGTGTCGGCGCATGGGTGATCAGCTTGGCGATCATCGAATCGTAATACATCGAAATCTCGCCACCCTCATAGACGCCGGTGTCGACACGCACGCCGTGCCCCTCATCCGGCGGCATGAACCTGACGAGGCGGCCGGTCGAGGGCAGGAAGTTCCGGAAGGGGTCTTCGGCATTGATGCGGCACTCCATCGCCCAGCCATCGATGGAGAGATCCTCCTGCGCGAACGGCAAGCGCTCGCCGGCGGCAATGCGGATCATCCACTCGACCAGATCCAGGCCGGTGATGCATTCGGTAACCGGATGCTCGACCTGCAGCCGCGTGTTCATCTCGAGGAAGTAGAAACTCTTGTCCTTGCCATTGACGACGAATTCCACCGTGCCGGCCGACTGGTAATTCACCGCTTTTGCCAGCGCCACCGCCTGCTCGCCCATCGCACGGCGTGTGGCCGGATCGAGGAAAGGCGAAGGTGCCTCTTCGATGACTTTCTGGTGGCGACGCTGGATCGAGCATTCGCGCTCGAACAGATAGACGACGTTGCCATAGGCATCGCCGAGCACCTGGATTTCGATGTGGCGCGGGCTTTCGATGTATTTCTCGATGAACACGCGGTCATCGCCGAAGGCGTTCTGCGCCTCGGTCTGGCACGACAGGAAACCTTCACGCGTCTGGGCATCGTCCCAAGCCACGCGCAGGCCTTTGCCACCGCCGCCGCTGGAAGCCTTGATCATCACCGGATAACCGATGCTGCGGGCGACCTCGACCGCCTGTTCGGCACTGGCGATCGCCTCGTTGTGACCTGGAATGGTATTGACCTTCGCGGTTTCGGCGAGCTTCTTCGAAGCGATCTTGTCGCCCATCTGTGCAACGGAATGATGCTTCGGCCCGATGAAGACGATGCCCTCCTCTTCCAGTCGGTGCGAAAACTCGGCGTTCTCGAACAGGAAACCATAGCCAGGGTGCACAGCCTCTGCGCCGGTCTGTTTGCAGGCTGCGATGATCTTGTCCATCGCGAGGTAGCTGTCCTTCGCCGGTGCCGGGCCAATACAGACCGCTTCATCGGCCATTTCGACGTGCAGCGCGTCTTTGTCGGCCTCGGAATACACCGCGACGGTGGCAATGCCCATCTTCTTCGCGGTCTTGATGACGCGGCAGGCGATTTCTCCCCGGTTCGCGATAAGTATCTTTTTAAACATGCTTCGCCTCCGGGGAGAAATCGCCAGGGCACGCTTCGCGTGCGATGCGATTTAGCTGCGCTGCTGCGCCGCTGCGCGGCTGGTCACCGCGGTTGGCAATGAGAATCTTCTTGCACATGGCCCATCCTTACAGAGGGATATTCCCGTGCTTGCGCCACGGGTTGGTAAGTTTTTTGTTACGCAGCATCACCAGCGAGCGGCAGATGCGCTTCCTGGTTTCATGCGGCTGGATCACGTCGTCGATGAAGCCGCGCGCGCCGGCGACGAAAGGATTGGCGAACTTGGCCTTGTATTCGGCTTCGCGCGCCGCGACCTTGGCGGGATCGTTTTTTTCTTCGCGGAAGATGATCTCGACTGCCCCCTTTGGCCCCATCACGGCGATCTCGGCGGAAGGCCAAGCGAAATTCACGTCGCCGCGTAAATGTTTGCTCGCCATCACGTCGTAGGCGCCGCCATAAGCCTTGCGCGTGATTACGGTGACTTTCGGCACCGTGCATTCGGCGTAGGCATAGAGCAGCTTCGCGCCATGCTTGATGATGCCGCCATATTCCTGCGCGGTGCCCGGCAAAAAGCCCGGCACATCGACGAAAGTAATCAGCGGGATGTTGAAGGCATCGCAGAAGCGCACGAAGCGCGCTGCCTTGATCGAGCTCTTGATGTCGAGACAGCCGGCCAGCACCATCGGCTGGTTGGCGACGATGCCGACGGTCGAACCTTCCATGCGTGCAAAGCCCACCACGATGTTTTTCGCGTGTTCGGGCTGCAGTTCGAAAAAGTCGCCTTCATCGACGACCTTGAAGATCAGCTCCTTGATATCGTAGGGTTTGTTCGGGTTGTCCGGCACCAGCGTATCAAGCGAATAGTCGAGGCGGTCGGCGGGATCCCGTGTCGGGCGGAGCGGCGGTTTTTCCTTGTTAGACAGTGGCAGATAGTCGAAGAACTCGCGTAGGCGTAGCAGGGCCTCGACGTCGTTCTCGAAAGCTAAATCGGCCACCCCCGATTTCGTCGTGTGCGTCACCGCACCGCCGAGTTCCTCAGCCGTCACTTCCTCGTGGGTGACGGTCTTCACCACCTCGGGGCCGGTGACGAACATGTAAGAGGTGTCCTTCACCATGAAGATGAAATCGGTCATAGCCGGCGAATAGACGGCGCCGCCGGCACAGGGCCCCATGATCAGCGAGATCTGTGGAATCACGCCGGAAGCCAGCACGTTCCTCTGGAACACGTCGGCATAGCCTCCCAAGGCAGCCACGCCTTCCTGGATACGCGCCCCACCCGAGTCGTTCAGCCCGATCACCGGGGCACCGACCTGCATTGCCTTGTCCATGATCTTGCAGATCTTCTCGGCATGGGCTTCCGAGAGCGCGCCACCGAACACCGTGAAATCCTGCGAGAAGACGAACACCATGCGGCCGTGGATCGTGCCATAACCGGTCACCACACCGTCCGAGGGAATCTTGGTCGCCTCCATGCCGAAGTCGGTGCAGCGATGCTCCTTGAACATGTCCCACTCTTCGAAAGTGCCTTCGTCGAGCAGAAGCTCGATGCGTTCGCGCGCCGTTAGCTTGCCTTTGGCATGCTGGGCATCGATGCGCTTCTGCCCACCACCCAGGCGCGCCAGCACACGGCGCCGCTCCAGTTCCTGAATGATGTCGTGCATGGATTTCTCCTAGAAATAGCGGTTCATCAGATTCAGCAGACGCTGTGCTGCGGCGGAGGGCGACAGCGTGCCCGCTTCGACTGCCCGCAATGTCTCGGGCAGCGTCGCCTGTACCGCAGGGTGGGTACGAAAGCGCTGCCGCAGCCCCGTATCGATCGTCTGCCACATCCATTCCAGTGCCTGGCGGCGCCGCTTCTCCGCCAAGGCGCCCGTCCCGTCCATGACTCGACGATATTCCTGTAAGGTCGTCCACACCGCGTCGATTCCCATGCCCTGCGCTGCGCTGATCTGCAGCACGCGCGGTTGCCAGTGGGGGCTCATGGGCTTGAGCAGGGCCAGCGTCGCTCGCATTTGCGTCACGGCGCGCTCGGCGGCGAGCGGGTCGATGTCGGCCTTGTTGTAGAGGATGACGTCGGCGAGCTCGATGACGCCCTTCTTGAGGGCCTGCAGCTCGTCGCCGGCGTTCGGCAGCTGCATCAGCACGAAAACATCGGTCATCCCGGCGACCAGCGTCTCGGACTGGCCGACGCCAACCGTCTCGACGATCACCACATCGAAGCCGGCCGCTTCGCACAGCAGCAGCGCCTCGCGTGTCATCGCCGCCACCCCGCCTAACGCACCCGCTGAAGGGGAGGGTCGGATGAACGCGGCTGAGTGCTGGCTCAAACGCTCCATGCGCGTCTTGTCTCCGAGGATCGATCCGCCGGAGACCGTCGAGGAAGGATCGATCGCCAGCACCGCCACCTTGAGTCCCTGGGCGATCAGATGCAGGCCGAAGGCCTCGATGAGCGTCGACTTACCCACCCCTGGCACGCCGGTGATGCCGATGCGATACGCCCGGCCGGTGTGCGGCAACAGGGCATCGAGCAACGCCGCGGCGCGTTCGCGATGCTCGGGCCGCGTCGATTCGACCAGTGTGATCGCCTTGGCCAGCGCACGACGCTTGCCGGAGAGCACGTCGGCGACGAGCTCGCGATCTTCCTCAGTCAGAGCAGCGGGCACCATCGGCCACGTGCCGTTCCACCAGCGCCGACTTTCATACCGCGCCGGGTGACTGCCGGGCGCGAATCGCCCGCAGCACTTCGTGAGCACATTGCGGGATCGGCGTCCCTGGCCCGAAGATGCCTTTCACGCCGGCTGCGAACAATGCCTGATAGTCCTGCGCCGGGATCACCCCGCCAACGAAGACGACGATGTCCTCTGCTCCTTCTGCTTTCAGCGCTGCGATCAGCTGTGGCACCAGGGTCTTGTGACCGGCAGCGAGCGTCGAGACGCCGATCGCATGGACGTCGTTTTCGATCGCCTGGCGCGCCGCCTCTTCCGGTGTCTGGAACAGCGGGCCGATGTCCACGTCGAAACCGAGGTCGGCGAAGGCCGTCGCGACGACTTTTGCGCCGCGGTCATGCCCGTCCTGACCGAGCTTGGCGATCAAAATGCGCGGGCGACGGCCTTCACTGGCCGCGAATTCCTCGACCTCCTCACGCACCTCGTCGAGACCCGCCGCGCTACCGAACGCCGTGGAATAAACCCCCGAAACCACCTGATGCGTCGCGCGGTGGCGCCCCCAGACCTTTTCCAGTGCATCGGAAATCTCCCCCACCGTCGCCCGCAAGCGTGTCGCCTGGATCGCCAGCTCGAGCAGGTTGCCATTGCCAGTGCGCGCCGCCTCGGTGAGTTTCGCGAGTGCGGCCTCTACCGCACCTTGATCCCGGCTCGCCCTGATCGCTTTCAGGCGTGCAATCTGCGCCTCGCGCACCGCATGGTTGTCGATCTCGAGAATCTCGACTGGCGCTTCTTTTTCCAGCCGGTATTTATTCACGCCGACGATCACGTCCTGCCCCGAATCGATGCGCGCCTGCTTTTCCGCGGCACACTTCTCGATCTGCAACTTCGCCCAACCACTCTCCACCGCATGGGTCATGCCACCCATCGCTTCGACCTCTTCGATGATGCTCCAGGCTTTATCAGCCATATCCTGCGTAAGCTTCTCCATCAGGTAGCTGCCGCCCCAGGGGTCGATCACGTTGCAGATGTGCGTCTCTTCCTGGATCAGGATTTGCGTATTGCGCGCGATGCGTGCCGAAAACTCGGTCGGCAGCGCGATCGCCTCGTCGAAGGCGTTGGTGTGCAAGGATTGCGTGCCACCAAACACGGCCGCCAGCGCCTCGATCGTGGTACGCACGATGTTGTTATACGGGTCCTGCTCGGTGAGCGACCATCCCGAGGTCTGGCAGTGGGTGCGCAGCATCAGCGACTTTGGATTCCGGGCGCCGAAATCCTTCATGATGCGCCACCATAGCAGACGCGCCGCCCGCAGCTTGGCGATTTCCAGATAGAAATTCATGCCGATGCCGAAGAAAAACGACAGCCTGCCGGCGAAGGCATCGACATCCAGCCCGCGTTTCAGCGCCGTGCGCACGTATTCGATACCGTCAGCAAGCGTAAAAGCCAGCTCCAGCGCCTGGGTCGCCCCGGCCTCCTGGATGTGGTAGCCGGAGATCGAGATCGAGTTGAACTTCGGCATCTTCTCCGCCGTGTAGGCGATGATGTCGGCAATGATGCGCATTGAGGGGTCCGGCGGATAGATGTAGGTATTGCGCACCATGAACTCTTTCAGGATGTCGTTCTGGATCGTCCCGGAAAGCTTGTCCTGGCTCACCCCCTGCTCTTCGGCAGCGACGACGTAGCCGGCCAGCACGGGAAGCACCGCGCCGTTCATCGTCATCGACACCGACACCTTGTCGAGTGGGATGCCGTCGAAGAGGATCTTCATGTCTTCGACCGAATCGACCGCCACGCCGGCCTTGCCGACATCGCCGACGACGCGCGGATGATCCGAGTCATAGCCGCGATGGGTCGCCAGGTCGAATGCCACCGAGATGCCCTGCGCACCGGCGGCCAAGGCCTTGCGATAGAAGGCATTCGACTCCTCGGCGGTCGAAAAACCAGCGTATTGCCGGATCGTCCAGGGTTTGACCGCGTACATCGTCGCCTGCGGCCCGCGCACGAAGGGTTCGAACCCCGGCAAGGTATCGGCAAATGGCAGATCGGCTGTGTCGGCTCTCGTGTAGAGCGGCTTCACCGGCAACCCTTCGGGCGTTACCCAGTTCAGCCGGCCCACATCGCCTCCCGGCGCCGACTTTGCGGCGGCCCGCGCCCATGCTTCGAGGCTGGGAATGTCCACTTCCGGATATTGGCTCATGGCTTCCACTCCTGTGTTGTCGTGATGCGAATGATGCTTGACATTCGCTTCTTCTAATAATACTGTATCCATAATTATGAATGCAAGGGAAGACGTCAAACCGCTGACGCAGCCAGCGCTTTACGAACAGGTGGCCGAACGGCTGCGCGCACGTATCTACGCGCACGAGCTCGCGCCCGGCTCCTGGATCGACGAACAGGCATTGGCCGATGAGCTGGGCATCTCGCGCACCCCGATGCGTGAGGCACTCAAGGTGTTGGCCACGGAAGGACTGGTGGTGCTGAAACCGCGGCGCGGGTGCTATGTGGCCGAACTGTCAGAAACTGATCTCGACGAAATCTTCCCCGTGCTCGCGCTACTGGAAGGTCGCGCCGCCGAGGAAGCGACACGTCGTCTCACCGCAGCCGACTTCGCAATACTGGAAGAGATCCACGCCGCCCTGGAACGCCACGCCAGAACCAACGATGCGGACAAGTTTTTCGAGGCCAACCAATCCTTCCACAACGCACTGCAGCAGATGGCTGGCAACCGCTGGCTGTCGCAACTGATCGACGAGATGCGCAGGCTCCTCAAACTCACGCGGCGTGACTCGCTGCGCCTCGAAGGCCGCATCCAGCAGTCACTGGAGGAGCATCGCACCATCCTCAACGCGCTCGAAAAGCGCGATGCCGCAGGGGCCGCGCTCGCGATGCACAACCACATCCTCTCGGGCCGCGCTGCTTTGGCGCGACTCTTCACGCAGCCCTGACTTTCGTTCGCACAATTTCTGCTAGCATTGGACGCCACCGCGGGCATCCGCCCCAGCCTCGAACGCCACCGGCGGGCCACCCGCGCTTGCAGCAAATCCGACAAATCCAACACACATGGCAAGGAGGAACGAATGGCCCATATCGTCATACTCGGAGCAGGCGTCGGTGGTCTCACAGCAGCCTATGACATGCAGGCCCTGCTCAAGAAGGGTGAAAAAGTGACGGTGATCAGCGAGCATCCCTAGTTCCAGTTCACCCCTTCGAATCCCTGGGTCGCCGTGCAATGGCGCACCCGCGAAGACATCACCCTCGATCTCAAGAGTTGCCTCGAGCGCAAGGGCATCGCCCTTGTCACTGGCGGCGCCAAACGTGTTCATCCCGACAAGAACCAGATCGAGCTCAATGATGGTGGCACGATCGATTACGACTATCTGATCATCGCCACCGGGCCGAAGCTCGCTTTCGACGAAGTACCGGGTGCCGGGCCCAATGGGGGGCATACCCATTCGATCTGCACTGTCAATCATGCCGTCGAATCCGCCAAGGCCTGGGTCGAGTTCGTCAATGATCCCGGGGCGATCGTCGTCGGCGCCTTGCAGGGAGCTTCCTGCTATGGCCCCGCCTATGAGTTTGCCTTCATCATGGATACCGACCTGCGCCGTCGCCGCATTCGCAGCAAGGTGCCGATGACCTTCGTCACTGCCGAACCCTACATCGGCCATCTCGGCCTGGGAGGCGTCGGCGACTCGAAAGGCATCCTCGAATCCGCGCTGCGCGAAAAGCACATTAAATGGATCTGCAACGCCAAAGTCACCAAGATCGAAGCCGGCAAGATGTTCGTCACCGAACACGACGAGGATGGCAAGCCCAAAAAAGAGCATGAGCTGTCCTTCAAGTATTCGATGATGCTGCCAGCCTTCAAGGGTGTCGACGCCGTGTTCGGTATCGAGGGACTCACCAACCCGCGCGGCTTCATCCTGATCGACGAATTCCAGCGCAATCCGAAGTTCCACAACATCTATTCGGTCGGCGTCTGTGTCGCCATCCCACCCGTTGAGGCCACGCCCGTGCCGACCGGTGCTCCGAAGACCGGCTACATGATCGAGACCATGGTCACGGCCGCAGTCAAGAACATCCGCAATGCCATCGACGGCAAGGCCCCCGAACACAAGGCGACGTGGAATGCCGTCTGCCTCGCTGACTTCGGCGACAATGGTGCCGCGTTCGTCGCGCTGCCACAGATCCCGCCTCGCAACGTCAACTGGTTTTCGAAAGGAAAATGGGTGCACTTCGCCAAGGTCGGCTTCGAGAAATATTTCCTGCGCAAGATGAAGAAAGGCGACACCGAGCCGATGTTCGAGAAGTTCGTGCTCAAGCTGATGGGGGCCCACCGCATCAAATAGTCTTGCTGCCGCCGGCGGGTGAAAGCTCTTCGCTCGACCGGCAGTCTATCTGCCAGCCAGCCGGTCATGCGTCGCCAGGGTCGCGGTCATCCCTTGCGACATGTCCCTTCGAAAAAACGGGAAAATAGACGACCTGCCCCATCCGTCAGCCCCGACCAGGCCAAGACGCCCCCTTTCGAAAAATGACCGGGACATCGCACGCCTGAACGACACGATGCCATGATCGACTGGCGCAACATCGATACCGTCCTGCTCGACATGGACGGCACGTTGCTGGATCTTCATTTCGACAATCACTTCTGGCAGACCCATGTGCCGCAACGCTACTCGGAGAGGAAGGGACTGCCGCTGGAGGCCGCCCGCGAAGAACTGATGGCGCGCTACCATGCCCGCGCCGGCACGCTGGAATGGTATTCGGTCGACTTCTGGGCCACCGAGCTGGAACTCGACATCCTGGCGCTCAAGGAGGAGGTCGCCCATCTGATCCAGGTCCATCCGAGCGTCGTCGATTTCCTCGCCCTGTTACGGCGCCTGGGCAAACGCATCATGCTTGCCACGAATGCCCATCACAAGAGTCTGACGCTGAAGATGGCGAAGACCGGCTTGGAGCCGCACTTCGATGCGATCGTCTGCGCCCATGCGCTCGGCCATCCGAAGGAGACGCGCGGCTTCTGGGAAAAACTGCAGCAGCTCGAGCGCATCGATCCGTCGCGTACGCTGCTGATCGACGACAGCCTGCCGGTACTCGATGCAGCCAAAGCATTTGGCATTGCACATCTGATCGCCGTGCGCAGACCCGATACCCGGCAGCCGGCAAAAGATACCCGGGGTTACATGGCGATTGACAGCTTCGCCGAATTCCTCTCATAATGAGAACTGTTCTCATATAAACGGTTCTCACCGCCTTGCCACCTCCTCCACAGACTTTTCCTCTTGCCGGCCCGTTGCTGCGTGGAGCTCGCTGCCCGCGCGTGGCGTTGATTGGCCAGCCACGCACCGGCAAGAGCCGCATCTTCCGCGCCGCCTCAAGCACGGCCGTGCATCACGAGCGGCTGGCCAGCATAGGTCCGGCTTATGAGGAATGTCTTGTCGATGTGGGGATGGAGCAGATCTCACTCGTCGATCTGCCACCCGTCGAGACGTTTCATACGCTGAGCGAAGACACCGCCGTCATCCTCAAGTACCTGCTGTGGGGGGATCACTGGCCGGCGATCGCACGTCACGAAACCGAGCAGCCGTCTGCCGCGTTTCCGGCGCCGGACGTGCTGCTACTGGTGATGGACGCCACGGCGCTCGAGCGCGATCTGGAGCTCGCGTTGGAACTGGCACAGCTTGGCAAACCGCTGGTCGTCGCGCTCAACCGGATGGACGAAGCGCGTGCCAAGCGCATGTTCATCAACATCGCGTTGCTGGCCGAGAAGCTCGGTGCGCCAGTCGTTCCCACCGTCGCGCACATGGGCATCGGGCTGGCCGACCTGTTTTCCGCCGTCGTGCGCGCGGCGCGGGGAAAGCGCGCCCCGACACCACAGCCTCCTTCCCCTTACATCGCCGAGCACCTCGCGCCGATCGCCGCGATCGCCAACGACCCCGCCGTCGCCACAGCCTTTGCGACACCGGCGAGCTTCCTGGCATTGCAACTCGCTGAGAACGACGATTACTTCGCGCAGGAATTGCACTACCACTTCCCGGAACACCATCGCAGCCTGCTCGCGGCGCGCGAAGCCGCGGATGCGCATCTTCCTCGCCCCCTGGGGGAAGAAATCCATGCCGACCGACACCATCGCGCCGCGCTGCTCTTCGAAGCCGTCACCCGGCCCGGCGGTGGGGAGAAACTTCCCGCCTGGCAACGCCTCGCCGACGAACTCTTCCTGCATCCACGCTGGGGTTTTGCCGGCACGCTGGCGGTCTTCGCGCTGGTGCTGTTTTTCGTTTTCGCAGTCAGCGGCTGGCTCGACAGCCTGACCGTGGCGCACCTCGCAACCTGGGCCGAGCCCTGGCAGCCGACCGACCTTGCCGGCGTCGTGATGCGCGCGATCCTCGATGGGCTGATCGGCCTGACGGGAATCGTCATTCCTTACATGGTCCCGCTCGTGCTGCTGCTGGTCTTCCTCGAAGAATCGGGCATCATGCATCGGGTGGCCTTCGTCGTCGACCGCGGTTTCCATCACCTCGGCCTGCATGGGGGCGTGGCACTGCCTTTCCTGATGGGGCTGGGCTGCAACGTGCCGGCGCTCGCCGCCACGGCTGCCGTGACCCAGGGCAGGGATCGCACCGTCGCCTCACTGTTGATCACCTTCCTGCCCTGCTCGGCGCGCTCGGCGCTGATCCTCGCGCTGGGCGGCAAGTATCTCGGCGGCTTCGGCGTGTTCGCACTGTTCATGCTCGCACCGATCGTCGTTAGCCTGATCGGCAAACTGCTCAAACGCCGCTATCCCGAGACCACCCCTGGCATGATCGAGCATATCCCGCCCTATGCGTTGCCAGACATGCGCCGGATGCTGTGGCTCACCTGGGACAGAAGCCGCGACATCGTCACGATCGTATTACCACTGTTGGTTGGTGGCAGTGTCGTGCTTGCGCTTCTTGCCCATTTCGGCATGGATCGCTGGATCAATCTGGCACTCGTGCCAATCACCCACTGGTGGTTGGGGCTGCCGGTCGAACTGGGCGTGCCTTTGCTGTTCGGCGTGTTGCGCAAAGAGCTGTCCCTGTTGATGGTGTTTCAGGCGCTCGGCACGCAGGAACTCGCCAGTGTACTGTCAGCCACGCAGATCGCGACCTTCCTCGCCTTTCTGACCTTTTACGTCCCCTGCGTTTCCACCTTCGCGATGATGCTCAGGTTGCTCGGCAAACGCGAAGCCTTCTTCTCTGTGCTGCTTTCGGTCGGCGCGGCGCTCATCATCGCACTGGCGGTACGACTGCCTCTGGAAATCATTGACCATTTCATCGGCTGAGGCTGGACAAGCCATCAATAAGGCGTATGATCTCATACGTGCAATTGATGAATGGAGAAGGCCATGGCTCAGAAAGCAGATGTCACGCTCGATCTCACCGGATTGACCTGCCCGGCGCCTTTGCTGGGCGTAAAAAAGGTCTTCGATGATCTCAAACCGGGACAAACCCTGTGCCTGATTTCCAACTGCTCCGGCACGCAGGATGATCTATCCGCCTGGTGCAGCGCGACCGGCAACGTCCTGGCGTCTGTCACTACGCGCGAACACGGCAGCGTGGCCTACCTGCTGCAAAAGGCCGTGCCACCGGCTGGCCGTCCCGCCCCACAGGCCACGCTCGACATGCGCGGTATCGCCTGCCCCGGCCCGATCGTCGAGGCCAAACGGCTGCTGCTCAGCATGAAGAGCGGTGAAATCCTGCAATTGATCACCGACTGCACCGCGGCCATCGATGAGATATCGCTGTGGAGCCGGCAGACAGGGATCGAATTGCTGCTGACCCTTCCCGAAGGGGCGGGAGCACGTTCCTTCTACCTGAAAAAGGCGTGAGGCGGCAAAACGTCGTTCAGGCCGGTGCGGTCAGCGTCAGCACCAGCGGTGTGGTCAGTGCCGAGAGCAAGGTCGATAACACGAGGCTGGCGGCGATCGGGCCGCGCAGCCGGTCGAACTGCAGCGCCATCATATAGACGTTGACGCCGATGGCCAGCGAGGCGAGCAGCGTCACCACCCGGGTCTCGACCGGCGGCAGGCCGAGCGCCTGTGCCAGCAGCCAGACGACGAGCGGTTGGATGGCGAGCTTGATCAGGCAGATGACGAGGCTCTGGCCCAGGCCTTCCCGGATGCGGTACCCCGCCAGGCCCATGCCGAGAGCGAAAAGCGACAGCGGCACCGCGCCGTGACCGAGCATTTCCAGCGGGACATCGATGAAGCGGGGCAACGGGATGCCAAGGAACCCCCAGCACGTGCCGCCGAGGATCGCCAGAACGATCGGATTGGTGAACACGCCGCGCAGCGTCTTGCCAAAGCCATGCAGCGAGAATTCTCCATGGCGTGCCCATTCGACGGAGACGGTGACGAGCGTCCACAGGATTAGCGCATTGAAAACGATGACCAGCGACACCGCCGGCAGTGCGGCCTCACCGAGCGCGGTCTTGGCGATGCCGATGCCGAGCATCACGTTGTTGGAAAACACCCCGCCGAGCGCGAACACCGATTGGGCGACACCATCGAGACGGAACAACCTGGCAGCAACGACTCGGCCGATGACGAAAACGATCAGGCAGCCGCCGAAGAAGGCCAGCAACAGCCGAGCATCGACCGGCGGCAGGCGCGAGATATCGCTCATCATGCGGAACAGCATCGCCGGTATCGCGATCTCGTAGCCGAAGCGTGCCAGCGCCATGCCGACCGATTCCGGCCAGCGGGCGAAGCGCGCCAGTAGATAGCCCAGCAACACCAGCATGAACAACGGGCTGGCGAGGGCGAAATGCTGGAAAAAGGCCAACACGAAGTCTTGCCGGTGCCGTTCTGTCAGCGCCGAATTATTGTCAGGAGAGCGCGGCGATCACTTCGGGTGGCGCCTGCACCAGTTCGATCAGCACGCCTTCGCCGCCGACCGGGAATTCGTCGCTGGCCCTCGGATGCACGAAGCAGATGTCATGACCGGCGGCGCCCTTGCGGATGCCGCCGGGCGCAAAACGCACGCCCTGCGCAGTGAGCCACTCGACAGCCTTAGGCAAATCATCGACCCACAAGCCGACATGATTGAGCGGAGTGCCATGCACGGCGGGTTTCTTTTCCGGGTCGATGGGCTGCATCAGATCCACCTCCACCCTGTGCGCCCCTTTGCCGAGCGCGCAGATGTCCTCATCGACATTCTCACGCTCCGAGACGAAGTTGCCGGTCACCTCGAGTCCGAGCATGTCGACCCACAGCCGGCGCAGCCTGTCCTTCGATGCTCCACCGATCGCGATTTGTTGAATACCCAGGACTTTGAATGGTCTTGTCATTTTGTCTTTCCCCCTCTGACGAACAAATAAATGCCGATCACGATCATCGGCAGACTCAACCACTGTCCCATGCTGACGAGATAGGACACACCAAAGATGCCGTGATCCGGCTCGCGGAAATATTCCCCCAGCCAGCGCGCCAGTCCATAACCGAGCAAAAACAGCGCCGAGACCTGGCCACGCGGACGCTCCCTGGCGGAAAACCACCACAGGAGCAGCCAGAGCAGCAGTCCTTCCAGCAACGCCTGATAAAGCTGAGATGGATGGCGCGGCAGCGCGTCGACCTGCGGGAAGACCATCGCCCAGGGCAGATCGGGCGGGGCGACGCGACCCCACAGCTCGCCGTTGATGAAATTGCCGATGCGCCCGAGCCCCAGGCCGATCGGCACGAGCGGGGCGATGAAGTCGGTGAGCTGCCAGAAAGCGAGACGCTGCTTTCTCGCATACAGGCCCACCGCTACCAGCACGCCGAGGAAGCCGCCGTGGAAGCTCATGCCGCCTTTCCAAACGGCGAGGATTTCGAATGGATGCGCGAAGTAGTAAGCCGGTTCGTAGAACATCACCTGGCCGAGCCGGCCGCCGATGACGACGCCGAGCACGCCGTAGAACAGCAGATCGTCGATGTGCTTGGGCGTGATGCGATGCCAGGGCTGCCGCAGCGCGCGCCGCTTGCCCAGCCACAGGAAGGCCAGAAAGGCGAGTAGATACATCAGGCCATACCAGCGCACGGCCAAGGGGCCAAAGCTGATGGCGACCGGGTCGAACTGCGGATGGACGAGCATCGCTGGCAAGCGGGTTTAGAATCCTTCTCACATTCTACGTTGCAGCAAGGAGCTAAGATGCCCGCCTATCGTTCCCGCACCTCCACCCATGGCCGCAACATGGCCGGCGCCCGTGCGCTGTGGCGCGCCACCGGCATGACGGACAAGGATTTCGACAAGCCGATCATCGCGGTGGTCAATTCGTTCACACAGTTCGTGCCGGGTCATGTGCATCTGAAAGACCTCGGCCAGCTCGTCGCGTGCCAGATCGAGGCCGCCGGCGGGGTGGCGAAGGAATTCCATACCATCGCCATTGACGATGGCATTGCGATGGGACATGGCGGGATGCTCTACAGCCTGCCCAGTCGCGATCTGATCGCCGATTCGGTCGAATACATGGTCAATGCCCATTGCGCCGATGCGATGGTGTGCATCTCGAACTGCGACAAGATCACGCCGGGGATGCTGATGGCGGCGCTGCGGCTCAACATTCCGACCGTGTTCGTCTCCGGCGGGCCGATGGAAGCCGGCAAGGTCAGATGGCATGGCGAAACCCGCAAGGTCGATCTGATCGACGCGATGATCGAGGCCGCGAATCCGCAAAACACCGACAAGGAAGTCGCAGCGATGGAGCGCTCGGCCTGTCCGACCTGCGGCTCCTGCTCGGGGATGTTTACCGCGAATTCGATGAATTGCCTCACCGAAGCCCTGGGGCTTGCCTTGCCCGGCAACGGCACGCTGGTGGCGACCCATGCCGACCGCAAGAAGCTGTTCGTCAAGGCCGGGCAACTGATCGTCGAGCTGTGCCGGCGCTACTACGAACAGGACGATACTTCGGTGCTGCCGCGCTCGATCGCGAGCTTTGCGGCGTTCGAGAACGCGATCGCGCTCGACATCGCGATGGGCGGCTCGACCAATACGGTGTTGCACCTGCTGGCGGTCGCCCAGGAAGCCCAGGTGCCTTTCACGATGGCCGACATCGACCGCATGTCGCGCATGGTGCCGAATCTGTGCAAGGTCGCGCCCTCTTCGCACTACCATCTCGAAGACGTGCATCGTGCCGGCGGCATCATGGCCATCCTGGGCGAGCTGGACCGTGCAGGACTCATCCACCGCGAGTGCCCGACCGTGCTCTACCCGAGCATCGGTGAGCAGATCGAGCTGTGCGACGTGCGCCGCAACCCGGACAAGAAAGTGCATGAATTCTTCCGTGCCGCACCGGGGGGTGTGCCGTCGCAGCGCGCCTTCTCGCAGAACCGCCGTTATGCCTCGCTCGATCTCGATCGCAGCACCGGCTGCATCCGCGACATCGCCCATGCCTACTCGCAGGATGGTGGCCTGGCGGTGCTCTACGGCAACATCGCCGAAAAAGGCTGCATCGTCAAGACCGCGGGTGTCGATGCGTCGATCCTGACGTTCACCGGACGCGCCCGCGTCTGCGAATCACAGGAGGAAGCCGTCGAGAAAATCCTCGGCGGCCAGATCCAGCCAGGCGATGTCGTCGTGATCCGCTACGAAGGGCCGAAGGGCGGCCCTGGCATGCAGGAGATGCTTTATCCCACCTCGTATCTGAAATCGATGGGCCTGGGCAAGTCTTGCGCGCTGCTCACCGACGGACGATTTTCCGGCGGCACCTCGGGTTTGAGCATTGGCCACGTTTCGCCGGAAGCAGCAGCAGGTGGCGCGATCGCCCTGGTCGAAGAAGGCGATACGATCGAAATTGACATTCCGAACCGGCGCATCGAATTGAAGGTCGCAGATTCGGTGCTGAGGGCGCGGCACGCAGCGATGCAGGCCAAGGGAGATGCGGCCTGGAAACCGGTCAGCCGCCAGCGTCAAGTCTCCACGGCGTTGAAGGCCTATGCGCTGATGGCGACCAGCGCCGATCAGGGGGCGGTGCGCGACATCTCGAAGCTCAAATGAACGAATTCCAGAAGTTATTCACCGGCCGGCTCTGGGCAGTGATGTCCTGGGAGCAGCTCGACGGTTTCTGGAAGCGCATCGATCCGGCCGCCGGGTGGTATCTCTACGCCGTGGGTGAACCGCCGCCGACGGCCCCCGCTACACCCGAAACCGTGACGGCGTTCATCGAAAAGATCGACGCACTGCTGCGCCGCGAACATCATCACGATTACTGCGGCATCGTCTATGCCGACGATCTGGCGGAGCCGCAGTTCGTGAAGATCTTCGATCCGAACAACCTCGGCGTCTCCTGCGGCTTTTCCACCAACCCACCGCTGCCCGGCTGGATCCTGAGCCGCGTCCCGCCCGAAGAGCTGCGCCCCAGCGCGCCGCTGCCGGAAAGCCGCAAGCGCTGGTGGCGTACATTGTTCGGCTGAAATCCCCTTCACCTTCTTCTCTTAGACGTTGTTCATTGACGAGTCTCTTACGCTTCTTTGCCCGATAAAAATACTCGGGTATAGTTGTTCTTTAGAGGAAGTCGCCATGACCAGCCGGAACCTACTCGCCACCGAAACCTCGCCTTATCTATTGCAGCATGCGACGAACCCCGTCGCCTGGCGGCCTTGGAACGAAGAGGCTCTCGACCTGGCCCGACGCGAGGACAAACCGATCCTGCTGTCGATCGGCTATTCGGCCTGCCATTGGTGCCATGTGATGGCCCATGAATGCTTCGAGGACACCGAGGTCGCCGCGGTGATGAACCGCCTGTTCGTCAATATCAAGGTCGATCGTGAGGAGCGCCCCGATCTCGACCAGATCTATCAGACCGCCCATCAGATGCTCACCGGCCGCGCCGGCGGCTGGCCACTGACGATGTTTCTCGCTCCCGACGGCACGCCGTTTTACGGCGGCACCTACTTTCCGAAAGCGCCCCGATTCGGTCTGCCGGGCTTCATGGACATCTGCGAACGCATCGGCGAGTTGTGGCGCACACGCCGCCAGGACATCGAGACCCACAACCGCGAACTGCGCGCCGCCTTGCAGCGCCGCCCGTCGGTCATCGACACACCTCTCGACGAGCGGCCCATCCGCGCCTTGCGTGAGCTGTTGCTGGCGCGCCTCGATCAAGAGCACGGCGGCTTTGGTAGCGCGCCGAAGTTCCCTCACCCGACCGATCTCGCCTTCCTGCTCAGCCGAAACGACGATGCCGCCGCGCAGGAAACAGCACTTTTCACATTGCGCGCGATGGCGCAGGGCGGAATCCATGATCAGCTCGGCGGCGGTTTCTTTCGCTACAGCGTCGATGAACGCTGGGAGATCCCGCATTTCGAGAAGATGCTCTATGACAACGCCCTGCTGCTGCCGCTCTATGCCCGCGCCCAGACACTGACCGGTGAAACCCGTTTCGGCGAGGTCGCCGATGGCATCGCCGACTGGCTGCTGCGTGAGATGGTAGCCCCCGAAGGGGCGTTTTATTCTTCCCTCGACGCCGACGCGGAAGGCGAGGAAGGTCGCTTCTACGTCTGGGATCGCGACGAAATTCTTCGATTACTCAGCCCAGAAGAATCGGCGCTGGCGAGACGGCACTGGGGGCTCGACGGCCCGCCGAATTTCGAACGGCGCGCTTGGCATCTGAAAGCGACTGGCAAGTTATCCGATGATGAAGCAAGGCTGCTCGCCAGCGCCCAAAGCAAGCTGCTTGCCGCGCGCGAGAAGCGCATCCGACCTGGCTGCGACGACAAGATCCTGACGAGCTGGAATGCGCTGATGATCACCGGCTTGGCCAATGCTGCCCGCGTGCTCGGCCGTGACGAGTGGCTCGCCGCCGCGCGCCGGGCGCTCGAGTTCCTGAGAAGCCATCATTGGCGCGCAGGACGATTGCTCGCCGTCTCCCGACAAGGCAACGCGCATCTGCCTGCTTATCTCGACGATCATGCTTTTTTGCTGGAAGCAGTGCTGGAACTCTACGCCACCGAACCACGCGACGAGGACCTCGCTTTCGCTTGCCAGCTTGCCGATGCATTGCTCGAACGCTTCGAAGATGAGGGCGCCGGCGGCTTCTTCTTTACTGCGCACGACCATGAAAGCCTGATCCAGCGCCCGAAACCCGCTCACGACAACGCGCTGCCCGCCGGCAACGGCGTCGCGGCGCGCGCCTTGCGGCGTCTCGGCGCCATGCTGGCCGACGCCCGCTATCAACGCGCGGCCCTTGGCACGCTGCAAGCCTTCATGCCCCAGCTCACCTTTCAGCCGGCAGGCTGCGCGACACTGATACTTGCGTTGCAGGAAGTCCTCGCCGTCAACTCGCCGGCCTGTGACGGCGTTAGCTGCACTATGCCGGCAGCCGGCTGAAAGCGTCGCGGTTGGGAAATTCTCAGAAAGGACATTTTCCGCTACACTGCCGCCCAAAAGTTTTCCCTAACCAAACCGTGAGGAAGAAGACGATGAAGATGAAGATGAGCAAACTGGTTGCCCCAGTCCTGATCGCCGCCGGCGTGATGGTCTCTGCCCCCGCCATGGCCAACCTGGATCTGGCCAAGAAGAGCAACTGCATGTCCTGCCACCAGGTCGACAAGAAGCTGGTCGGCCCTGCCTATCGGGACGTCGCGAAGAAATACGCTGGCCAGAAGGATGCCGAAGCCAAGCTGTTCGAAAAGGTCAAGAAGGGTGGCAAGGGTGTCTGGGGTGAGGTGCCGATGCCACCCAACGCCGCTGTCAAGGACGAGGACATCAAGACGTTGGTCAAGTGGATCCTCGCCGGCGCAAAGTAA
>CAYZII010000041.1:0-20403 GCA_964478415.1 uncultured Methyloversatilis sp. | reverse complement strand
CCGAGCATGAATGCAGCGGCCAGCGCGGTGACGATCAGCTTCTTGTTGATTTTCATTTTCCTCCTCCAAGAGTTTGGTTTATCGAACGCCTTCCATCTGGCGTCTGGTTCTGGTACGAGCATCAATCCCTCTGATGCCACCATTCACTATACAAAAAAATCGGTGCTGGCGACACGGCATGCTTCACTTTCATGCGATAGCTAACCCCGCGATCGACGAAAACAAGTAGAATCCGGATTCGAATTTTTTGCTCCATCGATGCCCAAATCCACTGAAGCGCCAGATCGGCTGCTGTTCGAGCCATCGGATCTTCCGCAACCGACCCGGAAGAAAAAAACCGCTGCCGCCACGTCGCCATCGAAGCGGCGCCACCAGGCGCAAGCCCAGCCGCCAGCCTCCTTGCAGCCCTTTTTGCCCGGACTGTCGCGCCGCGGCCGCCCGCGCGCGAAAAATCCCATCCCGGCCACGGTGAGAGCCTCTGAGAGCCGCAAGCGCCGTATCGCCGCCGGCATGAAGCGCATCGAGATGCTGCTGGCACCAGACACGCTCGCGGCGCTCGAACGCCTCTGCCTTCATCACCACATCCCGCGGTCCGAAATCATCAGCCGGCTGATTCTGAAGGCGGCAAAACGTCTCCCGCCGGAATGAATCCCACCAGCGACCGCCAGCGATTCAGGCGGCCCGCGGCAAGTGTTCCCAGCAGGTCGTATAAGCCGGACTCAACCACTCGCGCTTCATCTGCCACGCCGCATCAGCGCAGCCTGTGGCCGCCGAACGCAGCGTCCCCCGCCCCCAGATCGCATTGATGCGGTCCATCACCTGCATCAGGCGGGCATTGTTCCGCGGCACCGCGAACAAGTCCTGTGGCTGTGCCGTGGCAGGAATCAAATCCAGCAGAGCGACACCAGCCTTTTGGTAAAAATAGCCCGGCCGGTAGATGCGTTCGAGCAGCCACAGCGCCGCGCGTGTCAGGCGCAGCGTATCGTCGCTCGGCGTCGGCAGCGGCACGGCGAGCGCGCCGTGATACTGCGGCGCGTCCTTGTGCGGGTTGGTGCGGATGTAGACCTCGATCCTGCCGGCACACGAGCCTTGGCGGCGCAGCCTCTCCGCCGCGACCGCGACGTGATGGGCAACGGCTTCCCGCAACAAGGCGAGCTCGGTCACGTAACGCCCAAAGGAACGCGACGAGATGATCTGCTGCTTGTTCGGCGCGACTTCTTCGAGGGTCAGGCAGGGTATGCCATTGAGCTCGCGCTGGATGCGTTCCAGCACCACCGAAAACCGGCGGCGCAACAGCGCAGCATCGGCGCAGCGCAAGGCTTCGACACTGGTGATGCCAAGTGC
This sequence comes from uncultured Methyloversatilis sp., assembly GCA_964478415.1. GTDB lineage: Bacteria > Pseudomonadota > Gammaproteobacteria > Burkholderiales > Rhodocyclaceae > Sulfuricystis. Next base: position 19,059 of record CAYZII010000041.1, on the reverse strand, counting down.
GCTCAACTGCCCGGCCAGCCGCTGCCCGACACCCCACACCTCGCCGGCCGGAATGCCCGAAAACAGCGCGCTCAGCTCGGCCGGCGGCAACGCAGCGAAATCGCAGACGCCATCGCGACCGGCCAGCTTCTTTTTTGCGCAATGATTGGCAAGCTTGGCCAACGTCTTCGTGGCACCGATGCCGACGCACACCGGCAATCCGAGCCATTGCCACACCCGCTGGCGGAGTGCGCGCCCCTGTCGTATCCGCTCCTCGGCTGTGAAACCCTCCATTGCCAGAAAGCATTCGTCGATGCTATAGACTTCCTGGGCGGGGGAAAAACCGGCGAGCACTGCCATCATGCGGCTGCTCATGTCGGCATAGAGCGCGTAATTGCTGGAGAGCGCGACGACGCCGTGCTGCTCGGCGAGGGCGCGCAGCTGAAACCAAGGTGTGCCCATCTTGACGCCGAGCGCCTTCGCTTCGTCGCTACGCGAGACGACACAGCCATCGTTGTTCGACAACACGACGACGGGCCGGCCAACGAGCTTCGGATCGAACACCCGCTCGCAGGAGACATAGAAGTTGTTGCCATCGACGAGCGCAAAGGACATCACCAGCCTCTTTCACACCTTGTGGATGCTCCAGCGCACCACACCCCACACCTGAAGCTCCCGCCCTTCACCGACAAAGATGTCGCGGTGGCCGGCAGCGCCGGAGCGCAACAGCACGCCGTCTGGCAAGCGGCAGAGCTGCTTGACGGTAAACTCCCCGTCCAGGACGGCAATGACGATGCTGCGGTCGACCGGTTCGAGCGCACGATCGACGACCAGCAGGTCGCCATCGTGAATTCCGAAACCGGTCATCGAATTGCCGCTGACGCGCACAAAAAACGTCGCTTCGGGGTGTGTGATCAGGTATTCGTCGAGACTGAGTCGCGCCTCGAAATAATCCGCAGCCGGCGATGGAAAACCGGCCGGTACCGGACGAGCGAGCAAGGGCTGGCCCGGCGGGAGAATCACGCCCGGTTCGCAGGACAGGTGCGGCATCTTCAGCTCCGGTAACGGCGCACCAGGCCCACCACAACGCCGAAGATTTCCAGCTCGCCTTGCGGCCGGATCACCGGATAGGCCGGATTGTGCGGCTTGAGGATGAAACGCCCGCCCTCCAGCGCCAGCTCCTTCAGCGTGAATTCGTCATCGACGATCGCGACGACGAAATCGCCAGCCTTCGCTCCCTTACCACGCTCGACGACGACGATGTCGCCATCGTGGATGCCGGCATCGCGCATCGAGTCGCCTTTCACCGGCACCATCACGGTGCGCGAGGGCTGACGTACCAGATAGCGGTCGACAAGGAAAAGCTGTCCCTGGCCAGCTTCGATCGCTTCCGGGGCGCCAGCGCGCACCGGCGTTTCGGCCAGTGGTCGCTCGAAAAACCGCTCGCCGGGCACCCATGACGCATCGTCGGGCGCGCGTTCGAAAAATCCTGCCGCCGCGAACCGATCCATCAACTTGCTGGCCGCCGCTTTCGAGGCGAAACCCATCAGCTCGGCGATACGCTGGAATGATGGAATATGCCGGTTTTCTGCGTAATAGTCGCGCAGCCGAGCGAGATATTCGGCGTCGCGCTCTTGCCTTGCAGCAGCCATAACCACCCCCATTGACTGAACGAACGTTCTCCATAGTAGAGAACGCCCGTTCTCTTGTCAACGGGGTGGCGGCGGAGGCGGATTGCCTGGTGGAGGGGGTGGCACTGCGCTGGCGGGCACCGGCGGCGCCGAGGTATAGCCGGACATGCTGACCGGCACGCGGTGACCGCGCGCGTACATGCACTGCACATAGGCATGGTCGTACTGGCGCTGGCTGCCGGACACCGCCCGGCGCGAAGCCTCGGCGCCCGAAGCGCTGCCGACGATCAATCCCATGCCGGCGCCGACGCCCGCCGCATCGCGGCCACCGATCGCAGCGCCGGCCACGGCGCCGATCGCCGTGCCGATCGCGGCATTCTGCACCGCCGCGCTACTGGCGACCTGCTCGCGCGATCTGCCGCCGATCTGCTGGAAGGCATACTCGCGGCAATAGGCATCGTCGGCACGGAATTCGTCGAATGTTCGCCCCGTGCCGGGCAGCACCATCACACTCGGCGCGGTCGGCACACTGGCACAGCCGGCCAGCAACAACACGGCCGGGAGCAAGCGTTTGATGTTCATGGTTCGTCCTTTCTATTTCGCCGGCTGAGGCGGTACTTTCTCCCAGGCTCCCGGACATTCCTTGACATAGGGATAATAGGCCTGCGCTTCACGGCAGTAATACCAGTAACCCGGCTCGAGCGGCACGGCCGCGCGCGGCTGCTCGATATAGACCGGCGGCGGCGCCGGCGGGGGTACGACGACGACCGGCGGTGGCGCATATACCGGATAAGCCGGATACCACCACGGCCCCCAGTAGAAGCCGAACTCGACATGGGTGCGGGGACGGTGATGGCGCCACGGCGGATCCGCCCAAGCGCTCCCCACCACCAGGCAGGCCAGCACGATGATGATCCCGTTTCTTACGATCTTTTCCATTGCCTCTCCTCGGATACCTCAATTCCATATTGAAGCAGCCACGGGTTGTCTGGCAATGTCGCAGGCGGGGCAAAGTGTAAGGAATTGTTGCGGCGTGACGGCGTGCCGTGCCATCAGCGCCGAATTATTTGAACGGGTGACGCAGCACGATCGTTTCCTCGCGATCGGGGCCGGTGGAAATCATGTCGACCGGCACGCCGCAGAGCTCTTCCATGCGCTTGATGTAATTCTGCGCCGCGCGCGGCAGAGCTTCGAAGCTCTTGATGCCGACGGTGCTTTCCTTCCAGCCCGGCATCGATTCATAGACCGGCTCGCAGCGTTCCAGTTCGTCGGCACCGACCGGCAGGATGTCGGTGAACTGGCCGTCGAGTTTGTAGCCGGTACAGATCTTCATTTCCTCCAGGCCATCGAGCACGTCGAGTTTCATCACACACAGGCCGGAGACGCCGTTGATCTGGATCGAGCGCTTCAGTGCCGCGGCGTCGAACCAGCCGCAGCGGCGTGCGCGTCCCGTCGTCGCGCCGAATTCGTGACCTTTGTCGGCCATGTGCTTGCCGACCGGATCCTGTTTCTCGGCGGCGTCATACAGCTCGGTCGGGAACGGACCCGAGCCGACACGTGTCGTGTAGGCCTTGGTGATACCCAGCACATAGTGCAACATGCCGGGCCCGACCCCGGCGCCGGTCGAGGCGCCACCGGCGACACAGTTCGACGAGGTGACATACGGATAGGTGCCGTGATCGATGTCGAGCAGCGTACCTTGCGCTCCTTCGAACAGGATGTTGGCGCCGGCATTGTGGGCATCGTAGAGCGCGCGCGGCACGTCGGCGATCATCTTCGTGATGCGCGGCGCCAGCGCCATCGCGCCATCGAAGACGTGCTGGAAATCCACGGCTTGCGCGCCAAGATAATTTTTTAGTATGAAGTTGTGATAGTCGAGGACTTCGCCGAGCTTCTCGGCAAAACGCTTCGGCCGCAGCAAATCCTGCACGCGCAGGGCGCGGCGCGCCACCTTGTCTTCATAGGCCGGGCCGATGCCGCGGCCGGTGGTACCGATCTTCTTGGCGCCCTTGGCCGCCTCACGGGCGACGTCGAGCGCCTGATGGTAAGGCAGGATCAACGGGCAGGCCTCGGAAATCTTCACGCGCGCTTCGGCAGCGATACCGGCAGTGGAAAGTTCGTCGATTTCTTTGATCAGCGCATCCGGCGCGAGCACCACGCCATTGCCGATGTAGCAGGTCACGCCTGGACGCAGGATGCCGGACGGCACCAGATGCAGCACGGTCTTCCTGCCACCGATCACCAGCGTATGACCGGCATTGTGGCCGCCCTGGTAGCGCACCACTGCCTGGGCATGATCGGTGAGCCAGTCGACGATCTTGCCCTTGCCCTCGTCGCCCCATTGCGTGCCCACCACGACTACGTTCTTGGCCATTCTTCAATTCTCCCCTAAAGGTTCAATGATCCATGCCTCGCCGCGCCGCACCAGGCGGCGGTCGCAGCCGGCCTCCCGCCAGCTGCCCTCGTGACCCGGCAAGGCAGTGATGACGATTTCGCCCTGTGCGCGCAGCCGTTCGATCTCGCTTTGCAGCGCGGCATCCTCCGGCCAGGGAGCGAGGATCGCTCCAGGCATCGCTTGCGACTTCGCCAGTCGGGCCAAGGCGCGCAGATCGAGGGAAAAGCCCGTCGCCGGCCGCGCCCGTCCAAAACGCGCCCCGATGCCGTCATAGCGCCCGCCCAAGGCGACGGCTGCCGGGCTGTCCGCGCAATAGGCGGCGAACACGACGCCGTTGTGATAGTGGTAGCCGCGCAGTTCGGCCAGATCGAACGATAGGGGCAGATCCGCCAGCTCGCCGGCGAGGCGCTGCAGATCGCCCAGCGCCCGGGTGATTTCCGGCAGCATCGGCAGGCATACCGAGGCGCCACGGATCACTTCCTCGCCGCCATACAGGGTTGGCAACACGCGCAGGGCCTCGCGTATCGTCTCGGGCAGCGGTGCGGTCAATTCGGCCAGGGTCGGCAGATCCTTGGATTGCAAGGCTTCGAACAGCGCCAGCTCGGCCTCTGGCGCAAGACCACGTCCCGCCACCAAGGCCCGGAAGATGCCGACGTGGCCGAGGTCGATCCGGGAGGGTGGCAGTTCGGCCAGCTCGAGGGTGCGCGCCAGCAGCCGGATGACTTCGTGATCGGCTTCGAGGCCGGCATGACCATAGAGTTCGATGCCGATCTGCAAGGGTTCACGGGACGAAAACAGCCCTGCGGGCCGGGTATGCAGCACGCTGCCGCAGTAGCACAAGCGGGCGACACCGGCCCGGTTGAGTAGATGGGCATCGATGCGTGCCACCTGCGGCGTGATGTCGGGACGCAGTGCCAAGGTGCGCCCGGAGAGCTGGTCGACCAGCTTGAAGCTGGAGAGATTCAGATCGCTGGCGCCACCATCGAGCAAGGCGTCGGCGAATTCGAGCAGTGGCGGTGCGACGAGCTGGTAGCCATGACGCACGAATTCATCGAGCAGCCGGCGACGCAAGGCTTCGATCTGGGCGGCCTCGGCTGGCAGCAGGTCTTCGATGCCTTCGGGCAGCAGCCAGGCGTGCATCGCGTTCACCGGAACAACAGCAGCAGTGCCAGTCCGACGCCGAGCGAAATCAGACCGACGAAACGCAACTGGCCGTCGGTCAGCTCCAGCGCGCGCCGGAAGGTCTCGCGCCAGAGGCGCGGCGCGGCGAAAGGCAGCAGCCCTTCGAGGATCAGCATCAACGCGAACGCCAGCAGGAGGTTCGACATGAACGGCCCTGAGTGTTACTTGCCACCGCCCTTGGCGCCGTTTTTCAGATACTTGAAGAACTCGGCGCTCGGATCGACGACAAGCAGGTCGTTCCTGGAGCTGAAACTCTGGCGATAGGCTTCGAGGCTGCGGTAGAAAGCGTAGAACTCGGGATTCTCGCCGAACGCCTTGGCGTAGATCGCAGCCGCCTTCGCATCGCCCTCGCCTTTGATCTTTTGCGCCTCGCGATAGGCCTCGGCGACGATCACCTCACGCTGCCTGTCCGCATCGGCACGGATCCTCTCCGCATCGGCGGCACCCTGGGATCTGAGCTCGTTGGCCACCCGCTTGCGTTCGGTCTCCATACGGCGATAAACGGCTTCGGAAACCTCCTGCGGCAGATCGACGCGCTTCAATCGCACATCGACGATCTCGACACCGATCGCGCGTGCATCGGTATCGGCTTTTTTCTGCACTTCGGCCATGATCCTGTCACGCTCGCCAGAGACGACGTCATGCACGGTACGCTTGCCGAACTCCTCACGCAGGCCGGAATTGACGACCTGGGAAAGCCGGGTGCGCGCGAGCATCTCGTCACCACCCACCGAGATGTAGAACTTCTGCACGTCGGCGATGCGCCACTTGACGAAGGAGTCGACCAGCACCGGCTTCTTCTCGGCGGTCAGGAAACGTTCCGGCTCGACCGAATCCAGCGTCAGGATGCGACGGTCGAAATAGCGCACGTTCTGGATCAGCGGCCACTTGAAATTGAGGCCGGGTTCCTTGACCACTTCCTTGATCTCGCCGAGCTGGAAGACGATCGCATACTGACGCTCATCGACGGTGAACAACATCGTCCCCGCCAGGACGAAAACGGCAAAAATGCTGCCAAGGAGGAAAGAGAAACGTTGCATCAGCGTTCTCCCCGTTCGCGCGTGAGCTGGCCACGCGTGGGCACTTCACGGTTTTCCTGTGCGGAAGCCGGATTGGAGGGACGTTCGACGGTCACCGCCTCGCTCGCAGACGAAGGCTGCGCAGCCTGCTGCATCAGTTTGTCGAGCGGCAGATAAAGCAAATTGCCCGCCCCCTTTGCATCGATCATCACCTTGCTGGTATGGGCGAAGATCTGCTGCATGGTTTCGAGATACAGGCGTTGCCGCGTCACCTCCGGCGCCTTGGCATACTCGCCGTAAAGCTTGGCAAAGCGCGCCGCCTCGCCTTCCGCGGTGGCAATCAGCCGCGCACGGTAGCCTTCCGCTTCCTGCAGCAGGCGCGAAGCCGTGCCGCGGGCGCGCGGAATCACGTCATTGGCGTACGCCTCGCCTTCGTTTTTCTGGCGTTCGCGGTCCTGGCCGGCCTTGACGGCGTCATCGAAGGCGGCCTGCACCTGTTCGGGCGGTTGGGTGCTCTGCATCGTCACGGCGCGAATCTGGATGCCGGTGCCATAGCGGTCGAGGATCTCCTGCATCGTCTTCTGCGTGTTGGCGGCGATCACGTCGCGTCCTTCGTAGAGCACGAAATCCATCTTGCTCTTGCCCACCACCTCACGAATCGCAGTCTCGGCGGCCTGCATCACCGCATCGTCGGGCTGGCGGTTGTTGAACAGATAGGCTTTCGGGTCTTTGAGCAGATACTGCACCGCGAACTGCACGCTGACGATGTTCTCGTCGTCGGTGAGCATCAGCGCCTCTTTCAGGACCTTGTTCTTTTCCGAGCCGCGATAGCCGACCTCGATGGTGCGCACGCCAGTGAGATTGACGACTTCATGGGTCTGGATCGGCCACGGTAAACGCCAGCGCAGCCCCGGTTCGGTCGTCTCGGAATACTTGCCCAGCGTAAGCACCACGCCGCGTTGGCTGGCATCGACGATGTAAAAGCCACTCGCCAGCCAGACTACGGCGATCAGGGCGATCAGCATGCCGATACCGCCGCCGAACTGACCCGGCGTCAGGTTCGGCATGCGCGGCCCGCCTTCGTCGCCACCGCCAGAATTCCCAGCACCCCGCTTCTTGCCGAGAATGCCGGTCAGACGCTTGTTGAAATCGCGCCAGAGCTCGTCGAGATCGGGCGGGCCGTTGCGACCGCCGCCACGGCCCGGCTCGTTGCCCCAGCCGTGGTCATTGAGCGACATCAGGATGCCGATGATCATGTTCTTCGCCGTTGGGATGGACTGTCTGTGCTTCGATCGGCGCTGCCAGCTTGCGCGCCATTTCGGCCAGCGCAGCTCGCAACAGGTCGAGTCCAGCGCCGGTCTTGGCGCTGACACGAACGCGCGCGATGTTATCACACTCGTCCCGCTCGACCCCGGGCTTGAGGCCGGTCAGATCGATCTTGTTCAGCACCACGATCTGCGGCACGGCAGCGGCGCCGATCTCGCCAAGCACGCCGGACACCGCGGCCATTTGTTGCTCACGGTCGGGGCTCGCCGCATCGACGACATGCAACAGCAAATCGGCCTGGACGGTCTCCTCCAGCGTGGCATGGAAAGCCACGATCAGTGCATGCGGCAGGTCACGGATGAAACCGACGGTATCGGAGAGGATCACCTGACAGCCGGAACGGCCGTCTTCCAGCTCGCAAGTCGGCACATAGAGTTTCCGCGACGTGGTGTCGAGCGTCGCGAACAACTGATCGGCCGCATAGGTGCCTGCCTTGGTCAGCGCGTTGAACAGCGTGCTCTTGCCCGCGTTGGTATAGCCCACCAAGGAAACCGACAACACGTCGCTGCGCTTGCGCCCCTTGCGCCGCACGCCGCGTTGCCGTTCCAGCGTTGCCAGGCGTTCCTTGAGCACGGCGATGCGTTTGCCCAGCAGCCGCCGGTCGGTTTCGAGCTGCTTTTCGCCGGGGCCGCGCAGGCCGATGCCGCCTCTTTGCCGTTCCAGGTGGGTCCAGCCGCGCACCAGGCGCGTGCGCTGATGTTCGAGCTGGGCGAGCTCCACCTGAAGTTTCCCTTCGTGACTGCGCGCACGCTGCGCGAAGATGTCGAGGATCAAGGCGGTACGGTCGATGACACGCCGCTCGAGGGCCTTTTCGAGGTTGCGCTGCTGGGCAGGGGAAAGCTCGTGGTTGAAGATCACGAGTTGAGCATCCTGCTCGAGCGCTGCGGCGCGAATTTCCTCGACCTTGCCCTTGCCGGCATAGGTCGCAGGATCGGGCCGCTCCCGTTTGCCGGTGATCGTGGCCACAGGGAAGGCCCCGGCGCTGGAAGCCAACAGCCGGAACTCTTCAAGGCGTTCTGCAAAATCGCCCGTACCGAAATCGAGCTGTACCAGGACGGCCTGTTCGCCGGCCCGTGGACGTTCAAACATCGGCGGAATACCCGCCGCTTACGGGCCTCACTCGGTGGGTTCGTTGCTGATATTCACCGGCCGTGCAGGCACCACGGTCGAGATGGCGTGCTTGTAGACCATCTGGGTCACTGTGTTTTTGAGCAACACGACGTATTGGTCGAAGGATTCGACCTGCCCCTGCAACTTGATGCCATTGACGAGATAGATGGAAACCGGGATGTGCTCCCGGCGCAGGGTGTTCAGAAATGGGTCTTGTAGCATCTGCCCTTTGTTGCTCATGATGGCCTCACAAGATTATGGTTATAGAAGTAGCCGAACTGTAGCCGATTTTTGCCAGGGAAGCTAGCATGACGCAGATCATGCGCCGCCGAGCGCCTTGAACAGGCTCGCCGCGCTGGCGGCCAGCGCGCGTCGTGCGGAGACCACCGCCTGTTGGGCCGCAAAATGCTCGCGCTGCGCATCGAGCAGTTCCAGATAGCTCGCCACACCCGCGTGATGACGCGCCGTGACGCGTTTCAACCGCTCCGCCTGCACGCTTTCCGCCGCTTCAAGCGCGGTAAGCTGCTCGGCATAATACTGCCGCGCGGCGAGCAGGTCGGCAACCTCGCGGAAAGCCTGCTGGATCGCCTTTTCGTACTCGGCCAGTGCGATGTCCTTGCGCGCTTCGGCGAGATCGACGTTGGCCTCGGTACGGCCGGCGTCAAAAAGCGGCCATTTGAGCACCGGCACGAAACTCCAGGCGCCACTGCCGCCGGCAAACAGCCCGGAAAGCGCCGGACTGGCAGTGCCTGCCACGGCCGTCAGGACGATCTTCGGGAAGAAGGCGGCGCGAGCAGCACCAATGTTCGCGTGCGCCGCGATCAGCTTCTGCTCCGCGGCCATCACGTCTGGACGCGCAAGTAGCACCTCGGAAGGAAGCCCGACCGAGACTTCCGGCAGCTTCCCGAAACCCGGCACGGGTGGCAGGGCTGGTTCGGCGCCGACGAGCAGGCGCAACGCGTTCTCCGCCGCCGCCTTTTGCCGTGCGAGGTTCGCGAGCTCCGCCCGAGCGGCCTGCCAAGCGCCATCGGCGGCGAGAAAGTCGAGATCGGTGGCCAGTCCGACATCGCGGCGGCGCTCGATCAGATGGCGAGTCTCGGCGCGGCTGGCAACGGTCGCTTCGGCAAGACGCAGCCGTTCGTTAAACTCGATGAGGCTGTAATAGGCACTGGCGACCTCGCCGATCAAAGAGAGCTGGAAGGCGCGCCGCGCATAATCGCTGGCGAGAAAGTTCGCCTGCGCCGCTTTGTCGAGGCTTCTCACCCGCCCCCAGAAATCGAGCTCGAACGCGGTAATGCCCAAGTTCGCGTCGAAGCGTTGGCTAACGGCTGGCCGGCCATTGCTGGTCAGATCGCCGGGCACGCGCGCAGCCTGTTCCTGGAAGGTAACGTCCAGCGTCGGCCAGCGATCGGCGTTGCTCAACCCGGCCAGCGCACGCGCTTCCGCGACGCGGGCGACGGCGATTTTCAGGTCGCGGTTGTGTTCGAGGGCGGCACCGATCACTGCCTGCAGTGCCGGATCGGTGAAAAAGGCTCGCCAGTCCGCAAAACGTGCCGTCTTTCCAGCGCCGATTTTCTGCGGCCACTGCTCGGGTGTCGGCAACGCAGGCCGTTCGTAGTTCGGGATCAGCGAACACCCCGCCAGCAGGGTGACGATAGGCAGTAGCTTATGCATCGCGAGCCTCCGGACGAGGGCGGGCCGAGCCCGGGAAAATGCGCCGCACGACGATGAAGAACACCGGCACCAGGAAGACGGCCAGCACGGTGGCTCCCAGCATGCCGCCGACCACGCCAGTGCCGATCGCATGGCGGCTGTTGGCGCCGGCGCCGGTGGAGACCGCCAACGGCAGCACGCCGAAGATGAAGGCGATCGAGGTCATCAGGATCGGCCGGAAACGCAGGCGGCAGGCTTCCAGGGTCGCCTCGATCAGCGCCTTGCCTTGTTCGTTCAGGCTGCGGGCGAATTCGATGATCAGGATCGCGTTCTTCGCCGACAAACCGATGATCGCAATCAGGCCAACCTTGAAATAGACGTCGTTCGGCAGCCCGCGCAACGTCACGGCGAGCGCTGCACCGAAGATGCCGAGCGGCACGACCAGCATCACCGCAAAAGGCACCGACCAGCTCTCGTAGAGGGCCGCCAGGCAGAGAAAGACGACGATCAGCGACACCGCGAACAGGAACGGCGCCTGTGCCCCGGATTGACGCTCTTCGAACGAGGTGCCAGACCACTCGAAACCGATGCCGGGCGGCAGTTGTTGCGCGATCGCCTCCATCGCCGCCATCGCCTCGCCGGTTGAATGGCCCGGTGCTGGACCGCCGGCGATCTTCAACGCCGGCAGGCCGTTGTAGCGGTCGAGTTTCGGGCTGCCGACGATCCACTTCGCCTGGGTAAATTCGGCCAGCGGGATCATCTCCCCGAGCGCATTCCTGACCGGCAGGCGCAGGATGCTCTCCGGCGCGCGGCGCAGGGGCGCATCGGCCTGCATCTGCACACGCAGGATGCGCCCCTGGCGCACGAAGTCGTTCAGGTACGCAGAACCCAGCGCCGATTGCAGCGTATCGTTGAGGTCGGCAAGACTGACGCCGAGCGCGCTGGCCTTGGTGCGGTCGATGTCGAGGAAGAGTTGCGGTCCCGGCTCCTGACCTTCGGGCCGCACAGCAGCCAGCACGGGGTTCCGGCCCGCCAGCCCCAGCGCGATGTTGCGTGCCTCGAGGAGCTTTTCGCGCCCGAGGCCGGCACGATCCTGGAGGCGGAAGTCGAACCCCCCCACCGCGGCGAGCTCGGGGATCGGCGGCACGTTGATCGCGAAGATCAGCGCCTGCTTGATGCGCGAGAAAGCCTGGTTCGCCCGTCGGATCAGGGAGTCTGCCTCGCTCTCCTTGCCCGGACGCTCATCCCAATGTTTCAGCCGCACGAAGGCGATCGCCGCATTCTGACCACGGCCGAAGAACGAGAAGCCGGCCACGCCGATCACGTGCTCCACTTCTTTCTGCGCCAGATAGTGCTGCTCGATGGCAGAAAGCACCTCGAGGGTGCGCTCGCGCGTCGCGCCGGACGGCAACTGCACGATGTTGATGAAATACCCCTGATCCTCGGAAGGCAGGAAGCTGCCAGGCAGCTTCATGAACAGCCAGCCGGTCGCCGCGCAGATCGTGGCGAACACCACCAGCCAGCGGCCGGGCCGGCCAAGCAGGCGACGCGTGATCGCGACATAGCGCTGCACCGTCGCGGCGAAAAAACGCTCCCAGGCAGCAAAAAAGCCCTTTGAGGATGGCCTGGCGCCCGCTTCGTGTTTGAGCAGCGTCGCACACAAGGCTGGCGTGAGAGTCATCGCCATCAGCGCCGAGAACAGCATCGTCAGCACCAGGGTCACCGCGAACTGCCGGTAGATCACGCCCGTCGAACCACCGAAAAAGGTCATCGGCACGAACACTGCCGAAAGCACCAGCGTAATCGCGATGATCGCACCAAAGATCTGGCCCATCGCCTTGATCGTCGCCTCGCGCGGCGGCAGACCCTCCTCGCGCATGATGCGCTCGACGTTCTCGACCACGACGATCGCATCGTCGACGACGATCGCGATCGCCAGCACCATCGCGAACAGCGTCAGCACGTTGATCGAGTAGCCGAAGAAATACAGCCCTACGGCGCCACCGAGCAGCGCCACGGGCACGACGATGGCCGGGATGAAAGTGGCGCGCCAGTTGCCGAGGAACAGATACATCACCAGCACGACGAGAATCATCGCCTCGATGAGCGTCTTGACGACTTCACGAATCGAAATCTCGACGAAGGTCGAGGTGTCGTAAGGCACCAGCCAGTCGATACCGGGAGGGAAATAACGGGCAAGTTCCTGCATCGTCTTTCTCACCGCCTGGGCGGTCTCGAGCGCATTGGCGCCCGGCGCGAGGCGCACCGCGATCGCCGCATTCGGTTGCCCATCGACGCGAGCGGCCACCGAGTAGTCCTCGGCACCCAACTCCACCCGTGCCACATCCTTCAGCCGCACCGTAGCGCCGCGGCCATCGCTCTTGACGATGATTTCGCCGAATTCCTCCGGGGTGGCGAGGCGGCTTCTGGTAACGATCGTGGCGGCATATTCCTGTCCGGGCACGGCGGGAAGCGCGCCCAGCTCACCGGTGGCCAGCTGCACGTTCTGCGCGCGTACCGCCTTCGCCACATCGGCCGGCGTGAGATTGAACGCCTGCAGCCGTTCGGGTTGCAGCCAGATGCGCATCGCATATTCGGTGCCGAACAGGATCGCCTCGCCCACTCCAGGTGTGCGACGGATGCTCTCCAATACGTTCGCCGCTGCGAAGCTGCCAAGCGCGATGTTGTCGAGTGACTTGTCCGGCGAAAAGATCGAGACGATCATCAGGAAGTTGCGCGCCGATTTCGCCACCGTGACGCCGAGGCGCCGCACGTCCTCGGGCAGGCGCGCTTCTGCCCGCTTGATGCGGTTCTGCGTCTCGACCGAGGCAAGATCGAGATTGGTGCCGGCCTTGAAGGTGAGCGTGATCGTGCCGCGGCCCTGCTCCGAGCTCGACTCCATGTAGAGCAGATTGTCGATGCCGTTCATTTCCTGTTCGATCAGCGCCACTGCCGTCTCTTCGACCACTTGGGCCGACGCGCCGGGATAATTGAGCGTGATCGACAGCGCCGGCGGCGCCACCGACGGGTAACTCGCCACCGGCAATAGACGCAAGCTGAGCAACCCGCCGAGGATGATCACCAGCGCGATCACCCAGGCGAAGATCGGCCGGTCGATGAAAAAGCGTGGCAACATGGCTTATTTCACCGCGGCGGCGGGCGCCTGGCCAGAGGGCATCAGCGGCGCGCCAGGTGTCCAGGGGACGGGTTTCACGACGCTGCCTGGGCGCGCCTTCTGCAAGCCATTGACGATCACGACATCGCCTTCCTGCAACCCCTCACTGACGATGAAATCGCTGCCGATCATGCCGGTGGTCTTGATCGGGCGCGCCACCACCTTGTTCTCGGCATCGACGGTCATCACCATCTGGCCGGTGGCCGCACCCTGCACCGCGCGCTGCGGCACGGTGAGCGCATTTTCGACCAGCGCCTGCGGGAAGCGTACGCGCACGAAGGCGCCCGGTAACAGTTCGCGGCGCGGGTTGGGGAATTCGGCGCGCAACACCACCGTGCCGGTCGCCGGATCGACGGCGAGATCAGCAAAGCGCAGCCTGCCTTTTTCCGGATAGAGCGAACCATCGTCGAGCACGAGCTCGACGGTCGCGCTATCGGCCCGCTTCTGCCTGCCCGCTTTCACCGCCTGCTGCAGACGCAGCAGGTCGGCATAGCTCTGCGTGAATTCCACACGAATCGGATCGATCTGCTCGATGGTCACAAGATGTGTCGCCTCGCCTTTGCCGACCAGCGCCCCTTCGGTCACCAGCGCACGCCCGACGCGTCCGGAAATCGGCGCTGACGGCACGGCATTCTCGAGATCGAGGCGTGCTTTGGCCACGGCGGCTTCCGCCTGTTTCACTTTCGCCGCGGCGGCATCGTATTCCTGCTGGCTTACCGCCTTGATCTCGAGCAGCGGCTGGTAACGGGCGAGCACGGCCCGGGCTGCGGCGAGATCGGCCTCTGCGGCGGCAAGCTGCGCCTGATAGGTGCGGGCATCGATTTTGAACAGCGGCGTGCCGGCCGAGATGTCGCTACCCTCGACGAACAGGCGCTGCTCGACCACTCCCTCGACGCGTGCGCGCACCTGTGCGGTGCGCCAGGCGAGCAGCCGGCCCGGCAGATCCTGCGTAATCGTCACGGCACGTTTCGTGACGCTGACGACATCGACTTCCGGCGGCGGCATACCCCCTCCACCCGGGCCGCCAGGGCCAGTCGCGGCGGCAGGTTTCTGCCCTCCTTCGCCGCCCTGACCACAGGCAGCGAGGAGCGCACAACAGACGACGGCAACGATTCTTTTCATGACTCACTCCGTGGCACGGCATAGGCGCGCAGAAAACAATCGACGATACGCGCTGTTCGTTCGGGATCGGCAGGGGGCGGCGACTCGCCGGAAAACAGGTAATGGCTGCGCTCGCCGACCAGCATCGAAAGGAACAAGGTGACGGCGAAATCCGGATCTTCCTCACGTAATTCGCCGCCTTGCATCGCAGCGACAAGCACCACGCGCAGCCGCTCCGCAGTGCGCCGCGGACCAGATTGATAAAAGGCGGCGGCCAGCTCGGGGAAACGCAGCGTTTCGGCCATCATCATCCGGTAGAAGCGCAGACCCTCTGCCGAAAGTAGTTTCTCGCGATAACGGCAACCAAAGCGGATCAGCCGCTCGCGCAACGGCGCCCCATCGTCTTCCAGGGCGACGAGAAACTCGCTCGTCGCGGTCTTGATCACCTCGGCGAAGAGCTCGGCCTTGCCTGGGAAATGGTTGTAGAGCGTCTGCCGGGCCACTCCTGCCCGTGAGGCGATGCGCTCCACACTGGCGGCATAGCCTTCGGCGGCGAACACTTCGCAGGCCGCCTGCAGCAGGCGTTCGCGGCAATCGGTCACGACTTGAGGAGCGATGAGACAGGCTGGCATTTCAACATGAGTCTAGACTGGACTGTCTAGTCTACACTGTAAGTGGATGTAGCACAAACGGCACGCACTCTTTCAGGCTGGATCGAAGAAATGCCCTTTGACGCGCACCGAGCGGCCGCGGAACAGGGCGACCGTTTGCCCGTGCTGATTGGTGACTTCGACATCGTAAAGACCGTTGCGGCCGCCCTGCTGGCGACGCATGGCGTGCGCCGTCAGCACGTCGCCGAGATGGACCGGCGCGAGGAAATCGATGCCCGCTGCCGCGGCGACGGCACGATGGTTGTCGGAATTGCAGGCATAAGCGAAAGCGGCATCGGCAATCGCGAAAATGAACGCGCCGTGGCAGGTGCCGTGGCCATTGACCATGTCCTCACGCACCGGCATCACGAGGGTGGCGGTGCCGCTGCCGACGGCTTCAAGCGTGATGCCCAGACCCCGCGCCGCATGATCCAGCTGCCACATGATTTCGGCCACTTTCGTGGCGGTTTCCTGAGAGTTCATTTCGTCATGGGAAGGGTGAGAATGCTCGCGTATCAAAAATAAAACCGGGCCAGCAATTCCAGCCTGCGTCGGTTCTGTTTCTCGCCAAACTCGCTGTTCTCCGCACCCTGCAGCCAGGTGGCGCGCAGTCTCAGTTCGAGATTGGTGAAACCAGTGTAAAGCAACTCCGGCGTGAGCGAACGGCTGCGATCAGCGAGATTCATGATCAGCGTCAGCGAAGGAGTGAAGTAGACGATGTCGTAAGGCTCTTTCTGGCTCAGCTTCAGATACAGGTAATCCTGCCCCGCATTGGCGCGGGCAAAGGAAGGGCTGATCTGTTTTGCCTTGTTGAACAGCATCGCATCGCCGCTGGCGACGAGCGAATGGAAGTCGCTGAGCTGGCCTTCCGTGTAGCCGGTGCCATTGCGGTAATACTCGATGATCCAGGTGGTGTCTTTCTCCGTGAGATAACGCACACCGAGCAGATAGGATGTCACGTCATGGCGGCTTGACTGCACGTTGCCAGCCCGATCGATGGTGCGCAACTCGACATCCCGCAGGCGCGCCCACTCGCCGTGAATCTCGAAGTTGCTCGTCAGGTTGCGCGAGAAGTCTATGCCGAAGCGTGGCGTGCGACTGCCACGGCCGAGCCAGACGAAATCGTAGTCGGTATCGCGGTAGAGGAGGTAGAGCTTCGCCGCCACGTTGAGATGGTGCGGCGAGCCGAAATTGCTGTTGTGCCCCGCGCCGACGGGCAACAGGACCGGCGTGAAAGCGACCGTTTTCAGCTCGCCGGAAAAATTGCGGATGATGTCGGCCGCCAGCATCGTGAAACCTTCGCGGGTGAGCTCCGGATCGGTCGGGTCCTTCGGCCGCTCGACGAAACCGACCGGATTCCACGCATAGCCTTTGTTCCATTTGAGGGCGATCTTGCCCGCATCGAACGTGAAACCGGGTCTGGTTTGAGTGAGAGGTAGGCTTCGTCGAAGCGCTCGTTGCGCCCGTTGCCCAGATCGTCGCGCTGCACTTCGGCGCTGGCACGCAAATTCAGACTGGCGATGCCCTGCGTGTATTTCGCATTGAGTTTGAGCGTGGCGGTGTTGCGATCGAGCGTGCCGCGCTTAAGGTTATTCAACTGGTAGAAGCTGCCCGCGCGATTGAGCCAGGCGCGCTCGCTTTTGAGTTCGAGATAACCGCCCAATTCGAAAGGCCTTCTTTCGAACTCGCTGACGTCGAAGCCGAATTCCTCCGCCTGAGCTGCCGATGCGCACAAGCAGACCGCCAGCAACAGTCGCTTCACTTGCGCAGATCTCCGACGCGCGGCAGGTAGTTGAGCGTGAATACCTCGTCCGGAAATTCGCGTTTCTTGATCTGACCGATCATCATCGCCTTGCACGAGCCGGCCACGGCGATGAACAGCAGCACCGCCAGCAGACCGATGACGATCAGCAGCAGCGTCAGCAGCGTGCGGCGCCGGTAGCGCAACAGATTGCGCGTGGCAATCGAGAGCACGTCAAGCATGATGCCCCCCTGCTTGAGGCGGCCGTCTTCGAGGGTAAAAGTGACCTCGGCCGCACCCATGATCTTCGGGTCGTGGGTGGAAAAAACCAAGGTGGTGCCGAACTCGTCGCGCATCCTCTTCATCAGTTCGAGAATGCGATACGCCGTGTCATGATCGAGGTTCGCGGTGGGCTCATCGGCCAGCACCAGTTACTTGGATGGCTCACCAGGGCACGCGCCACGGCGACACGTTGTTTTTGCCCGCTGGAAATCTGATCGGGTCTTTTCTCTGCCTGGTCAGCCATGCCCACGGCTTCCAACAGGCGCAGCACCTGGCTGCGGCGTTTGTCGGCCGGCCATTTCTGCACCATGCGCTACGGATACTCGACGTTCTCGAAAACCTTGAGCACCGGGATCAGGTTGAAATCCTGGAACACAAAACCGATGTGCTCGCCCCGAAACCTGGCAGCCGCCTTGCGATCGAGCGTGACGATGTCGGTATCGAGCACTTTGAGCGTGCCGGACGTCGGATGGTCGAGGCAGCCGAACATGTTGAGCAAGGTGCTCTTGCCACTTCCCGACGGACCGACGAAGGCGACGAAGGAAGACGGCTCGATCACGAAATCGACACCTTTGATCGCAGGAACGTCAATCTCGCCTGAACGATAGGTCTTGGTGAGATGCGACGCCTGAACGAGGCTCATGGCTTTTTCATCCTCTCGGTCAATACCGCCTGCACGTCGGCCGCCGTCCATTGCCCGCGCGCCCCGGGCGGAGTGCCCGGCACATTCGGGAAGTTTATCAATTCCAGCGTACTGCCGTCCGGCCGTTTCACCCGATACTGGCCGTCGACCAGGATCACGATCGGAATGTGGCCAGAGAGCCCGAGGGCGGCGAGCCGTTTTGCACCAGCCGGACTTTCGATGTCGGTCTCGATGAGAGTGAGCCTCGCGCCCTGCGCCGCCAGCCAGTCACGCAACGGCTGCAGCGCCACCTTGACCGGCGGATGCGACATGGCGAGGATTTCGACCGTCGGCGGTGCGGCCAGCGCCATTCCCGACACGAGCAGACCCGCCGAGATGACCAGGGTGAGCAGGAATGAGCGGCGGTCGTTCACGGTCGTTTCCTCACTTGCAGTTGTTGTGCAGCTTCCACATCTCGGCATGGCCCATCGCCACGGCCCAGTCGGGTGGGGTGCATTTCGCGTCGGCTGCCGCCGGCGTACTCGTCACCGCTGCGGCCGGGGCAATGGGCTCTTGCGCCGGGAACCAACGCTGCCCAATGAAAGCGAGTGCGGCGATGAAAATCACGACCAGTGCCGTGTCGCCAGCGCCGATTTTCTGACTCTCGTGGGGCACGCTGGCTTCGCAGACACCACCAGGACAATGCTGCGCCTGCCGGCGTGCAAAAGCGTTGTAGATCTTGCAGGCAAGGCAAATGCCGAAAGCGCTCTCGAAGAACATCAACGTCAGACAAATGGCGCAGACGATCAGGTTGAGCGGCCCGACGACTTCATTCAGCACGATCAAATAGAACATCACCGCCGCCAATCCCCAGCCCACCGCCCAGGCGAAGCGCTTCTGCGGCGCGCCCACCCATTCCGGCATCTGCCCTCTCACCGCAAACCGGCCGAGGATCATGCTGGGTGAATAGCGGGGATTGATGAAGATGCGGATCGAGAAATCGATCAGGAAGGCGACGACGAAGATGCGCGTCAGACGAAAATTGCCCATCAGCCAGGCGTTCATGAACGCCACCAGCGCGCAGAAGAACAGGATGCCGGCGGCGGCCCGCACCTCGCGCTCGTTCAATACCGGCACCTTATACCCCGGGATCGTCATGCCAAAATCGATCATTCTCTTCATGGCTTCATTCC
>CAYZII010000040.1:0-20561 GCA_964478415.1 uncultured Methyloversatilis sp. | reverse complement strand
CAAGTGAATCTCATCCTTCAATCCCACTCTGGATCGGCATCGAGGGGTTCAGCAGGGGTTTCATCCTCTCAGTAGCCGTTCCTCCGCTGCCGCCACAGCGGCAGCGCTGCCGCTGAGCACGACGACGTCCCCATTTTGCAATACTGTCGTGTCAGCCACCACCACGTTCGGCTGGCCACGGCGGCGCAGTGCCGTCACACCAGCGCCGAAACTTGGCAATCCGAGTTCTGCGATCGTTCTGCCAATCGCCCAGGCGCCCTCGTGGAGGGTGACGGCGTGCAGGCGTGGCAATTGCGCATCGGAGAGCCCTTCCGTCGCATCGCTCGCGCCGTGGAAGAAACCGCGTAACAGCGCGTAATGCTGCTCGCGCAATTCACGCAGTCGGCGGATCACCCGGTGCATCGGCACACCGACCAGCGCCAATGCGTGCGTCGCAAGCATCACCGAGGATTCGAGCGCTTCCGGCACCACTTCGGCAACCCCTGCGGCGTAGAGCTTTTCGATGTCCTCCTCTTCGCGCGCCCGGGCGACGATTGGCAAATCCGGGCGCAGCAATCGCACCTGCGCGACGAGGCGCAAGGTCGTGGCGATGTCGGCGAAGGTCACCACCAGCACGCTGGCGCGCATGACGCCTGCCGCCTGCAGGTTCTCGCGTCGGGTGCAATCGCCCCAGGCAACCGGCTCGCCAGCAGCGGCGGCCTCGCGCACACGCTCCGGATCGAGATCCAGCGCCATGAAACCGATCTTTTCCGTTTCCAGGAAACGCGCCAGATGCTGGCCGGTCTTGCCGTAGCCACAGAGGATCACATGCTTTTCGGTGGCCACGGTCTGGGCGGCGATTCTCGTCAATTGCAGTGAGCGGGCGAGCCATTCGGCGGCAACGAAGCGCAACACGATGCGATCCGAGAAGTGCACGATCAGCGGGGCGACGATCATCGACAGCACCATCGCCGCAAACACCGGCTGGATCAGTACTGCATCGACCAGACCGGTATCAGTGGCCTGCACGACGAGCACGAAGCCAAACTCGCCGGCGGTGCACAACCACAGGCCGCTGCGCAACGCGGTTCCGGGCGCGCTGCCCAGCAGTCGTGACAATCCGGCCGCGATGATCAGTTTGGCCGCCAGCAGCAGCACCAGAAGCGTGACGAGGCGCAGCGCATCGCCCCAGATCGCCGCCGGATCGAGCAGCATGCCGGTGGAAATGAAGAACAGGCCGAGCAGCACATCGCGGAAAGGCTTGATGTCCTCTTCGACCTGGTAGCGGTATTCGGTCTCCGAAATCAGCATGCCGGCGACGAAGGCGCCCAGTGCCGGCGACAGCCCCGTGACTTCGGTCAATGTGGCGAAGCCGAGTGTGACGAGCAGCACGTTGAGCATGAACAGTTCGCCGGACTTGCGTCGCGCGACGAGGCCAAACCAGGCGCGCATCAGGCGCTGGCCGAAGAACAACACCAGCGCCAGCAACAGCGTGGCCTTCGCCAGCGCCCAGGCGATTTCACCGGCCAGCCGTTCGAGCGGTTGGGACAGCGCCGGGATCAGTACCAAGAGCGGCACGACGGCGAGGTCCTGGAACAAGAGCACCCCGATCACTTCGCGGCCATGTGGCACATCGAGCTCGCGCCGGTCGGCGAGCAGCTTCGAGAGAATCGCTGTCGAGGACATCGCCAGCGCACCACCCAACGCGAGACTTGCCTGCCACGACACGCCCCAGAAGATGGCGCCGGCCGCGACGACCAGCATCGTCACCAACACCTGGGCCCATCCCAGTCCGAACACGATGCGCTGCATCGCAAACAGCCGGGGCAAAGAGAATTCCAGCCCGATCGTAAACATCAGGAACACGACGCCGAATTCGGCGATGCGACGGGCGCTGGCGGTATCCGGCAACATGCCGAGCGCATGCGGCCCGGCGAGCGCCCCGACCAGCAGATAGCCGAGGATCGGCGGCAGGCCGAGGCTGCGGCAGATCACGACGGCCAGCACGGCGGCGGCCAGCAGCAACAGGATCAGATGCAGTGTCATGCGCGCTCTGCCGGGGTGAAGGTGGCTGTTATAATTCCCACCAATCATAGCAACCACCCGACCTCATGACCGCGATACCCTCCACCGAGCATCTGGTTGCACTGGCGCGCCGGGTGCTGACCATCGAAGCCGAAGCGGTCTGGAAACTCGCCGACCGTCTCGATGACAGTTTCGTGCTCGCCGTCGACCTGATTCTCGGTTGTCATGGCAGGACGATCGTCAGCGGCATCGGCAAATCCGGTCATATCGCGCGCAAGATCGCCGCCACGATGGCCTCGACTGGCACGCCGGCCTACTTCGTCCATGCCGCCGAAGCGGTGCATGGCGATCTGGGGATGATCACGCGCGAAGACGTGCTGATTGCGATTTCCTATTCCGGCGAAAACGAAGAACTGCTCACCATCGTGCCGCTCGTCAAGCGTCAGGGCGGCAAGCTGATCGCGATCACCGGCAACCCGGCTTCCTCGTTGGCCCGTGAGGCCGATGCGCATCTCGATGCGCATGTCGATGAGGAAGCCTGCCCGCTCAATCTCGCTCCGACTGCCAGCACCACGGCGGCCCTCGCGCTGGGCGATGCGCTGGCCGTCTGCCTGCTCGATGCACGCGGTTTCTCTGCCTCAGATTTCGCCCGCTCCCACCCAGGCGGCGCGTTGGGCCGCAAATTGCTCACTCATGTGCATGACGTGATGCAACCTTTAGAGCGGCTGGCGACGGTGACGTCCGATACCCTGATCCCTGCCGTGCTGGCGGAGATGTCGCGCGGCGGCATGGGCATGGCGGCCGTGCTCGATGCCAACGGAGGGCTGGCCGGCATTTTCACCGATGGTGATCTGCGTCGCGCGATGGAACGGCTGGGGGATTTAAGAGAGATTGCGGTCGGCGAGCTGATGACACATCAGCCGCGCACCATCGGCCCGGATCGTCTTGCCGTCGAAGCCGTCGAGATCATGGAAAGACATAAGGTGAATCAGCTGCTCGTCACCGACACTGCCGGCCGGCTGGTCGGTGCCCTCAACATGCACGATCTGTTCCGCGCCAAGGTGGTCTGATGAATGTCTTCGAGCAGGCCGCACAAATCCGTCTGATGGGTTTCGACATCGACGGCGTGATGACTGATGGTCGCCTCTTTTTCGGTCCTGACGGGGATTTCTGCAAGGCTTTCTTCAGCCGCGACGGCCTGGGCCTGAAGCTGCTCGCCAAATCGGGCGTCAAGCTCGCGATCATCACCGGCCGCGATTCATCGATCGTCACCCGGCGCGCCGCCAACCTTGGCATCGGCCTCGTCCTGCAAGGCATCGAAGACAAACGCGAGGCGATGCTCTCGCTGCTCGAGCGCGAGCATCTGACGTTGGCGCAGTGCGGCTACATGGGCGATGATCTGGTCGACCTGCCGCTCCTCAAGGTGTGCGGCTTTTCGGCGACGGTGCCGGATGGCCATCCGCTGGTGCGCGAACACGTCGCCTACGTCACCCAGGCGCCCGCTGGCGCTGGCGCGGTGCGTGAAGTGTGCGAACTGATCATGCGCGCCCAGGGCACGTGGGAGGGGATCATCGCCCCTTATCTGGCCTGACAGCGAACCATGTCCGCCCTTCCGCGCCCCGCTGCCAACCTCTTTCCGCTCCTCGTCGCCGGCATTCTCGCCGCGCTGAGCTACTGGCTCGAGGTGGCCAGCCGTGCCCCGGAAGCAAGGCCGGACGGCAAGCTGCGCCATGATCCCGACACCATCGTCGAAAATTTCGAAGTACGCCGTTTCGATGCGCTGGGTTTCCTGCAACACACCCTGACTGCCGCACGCATGGTGCACTACCCGGACGATGACACTGCCGTCATCGTTTCTCCGCGCTTGACCTTGCACCGCCCCCCGCCGACGACCGTCGAAGCTCGCACCGCGCAGATCGCCAGTCGCGGCGAGCAAATCGTATTGCTCGACGAGGTGCGCGTCACCCGCAGCGGTCTCGAGGGCAAACCCGATACCGTCCTCACCACGACGCGGATGGATATCTGGCCGGAAACCGAAATCGCCAGGACGACCGCACCCGTGACGATCACCCAAGGCGCCTCACAGGTGCACGGCGAAGGCGGCCTGAGCATCGACCAGAAGAACCTCATTTATGTGCTCGAAGGCCCCGTGACGGGAACCTTTTTCAGTTCTTCCCGCGCCCCTGAGGCGGCGCCCGCGATGCGCACCCTGCTACCTTCCCAGCCCGCGGCGAACAAAGCACGCGCAAAGAAGACAAGAAAATCCACTGCCAAGAAACGCTGACATGAACCTTTTCCTGCGTACCCTGCTCCTTGTTCTAGCCCCCCTTTGCACCACCAGCCACGCTTTGGCTGAACGGGCCGATCGCGACAAGCCCGTGCATCTAGAAGCCGCGCGCGTTACCGTCGATGATGCCAAACGCATCCATGTCTTCGAAGGCAATGTGATCCTCACGCAAGGGACGTTGACCATCCGCACTGCGAAGCTGGTCGTCATCCAGGATGCCGAAGGCTTCCAGAAAGGCATCGCCACTGGTGGCGAAAACGGCCTGGCGCGGCTGCGCCAGAAGCGCGAAGGCAAGGACGAATGGGTCGAGGGCGAGGCGGAGCGCATCGAATACGATGCGAAAGCCGAGAAGGCAGAGTTCTTCAACCGCGCGCATGTGAAGAGCGGCAGCGACGAAGTGCGCGGGCATTACATCTCTTATGACGGCAAAACCGAGCAGTATCTGGTCACCGCCGCGCCGGGTGCGAGTCCGTCGGCCAAGGAAGGCCGCGTCACGGCGATCATTCAGCCGAAGAGCGCCAAACCGTCCACTGCACAGTAACCGCCATCTTCCCACCGGCACGTATATTGCGCAGCAGCATCAGCCACTCCGGAGAGGGGCCTTGGCCATTTTTCTGCCCTGGCGCTAGTCTAGCAGACACAACATACTGAATAAATTGATTAAATTTATGGTGGCGCCTTTTTATTGCACTGCACAAAAAAGTTGTTGACATCCGAAAAACGATCCATATAATGGGAATCGTATTGCAGCGCAACATAGATTCTTCGCAATCCGGCCCGCCTCAACCCGCCTCAACTTTTCTCAGGAGATTGCCATGTATACGACACCCGAACAATTCGCCCAGGCCAACAAAGCCAACGTCGAAACCCTGCTGACGATCGCCAATACCGCATTCGCCAGCGCCGAACGCTTCGCCGCGCTGAATCTGAACACCGCCCGTACCCTGCTGGAAGACAGTGTCAATACCGCGAAGACGCTGATGGGCGCCAAGGATCTGCAAGAACTCGTCGGCCTGCAGGCTTCGCTGGCGCAGCCCGCAATCGAAAAGGCGATTGCTTACGCGAAGAGCGTCTATGAGATCGCCAGCCAGACCCAGGAAGAGTTCGCGAAGATCTTCGACAGCCAGTACGCCGAGGTCAACAGAAACGTCGCCGAGGCTCTGGACAAGGCCGCCAAGAATGCGCCCGCCGGTTCCGATGTCGCCGTCGCCGCGGTCAAGTCCGCGCTGGCCGCCGCGAACTCCGCTTATGAAACGATGAACAAGGCTGCCCGTCAGGTCGCCGAAATGGCCGAAGCGAACGTCGCCGCCGCGACCTCCGCGACCGTCAAGGCCGTTGGCGCCGCCGCGCCGAAGGCTAAGAAGGCTGCCTGATTCCTCCTCCGAGGAACGTCACAGGTTTAGGTTGCAACGTCTCCTCCTCCGGTTCCGCAACGGAACCGTTTGGCCCAGACCCTCCGGTCTGGGCTTTTTTTGTGCCGTGCCGCGAGCGCCGAATTTCAGGTTTTTTGTTCGTAGCGGTAACCCAATGCCGCCACACCCTGTTTCAGCGCTTCGATTGCCTGTGCCACGATGGCCGGGTCGCCGCGCACCCCGAGTTCGACATGGCGGCGAATCGTCTCGTTGCCCAGGTGCGGCAGGCTGAAAACCGTCACGCCGGGAAAATCGGCCTCTGTCTTGCGCATCAGATCGAGCATCCTGCCTTCGAGACCGTCCCAGACGAGGAGCGCATCTTCCGCCTCGGCGTTCTGGCGGAAGTCATCGGCGTAGTAGGTATCGAGCACCCATTCCGCCATCGGCCACGCCATCTGCGGAAAACCGGGCAGGAAATGATGATCCCGATAGCTGAAGCCAGGGATGCGGTTGAACGGATTCGGGATGATGCGGCTGCCGGCGGGAACGGTACCCAGTTCCAATCGGGCCGGGGTCACCGGCTCGCCGATCTCGGCCATGCGTGCGCGGATTTCGCGTTCGGCCTCCGGATGGAGTTCCAAAGCCACACCTGCCGCGGCCGCTGCGGCCTGCCGGGTGTGATCGTCGGGGGTCACGCCGATGCCGCCGCAACTGAAGACCACGTCGCCGCTCGCCAGCGTGCGTCTGAAGGTTTCGATCAGCCGCGGCCTTTCGTCGCCCAGATATTCCGCCCAGGAAAGATGTAGACCCCGCGCGCCGAGCATCTCGATGAATCTGGCCAGATGCTTGTCCTGGCGCTTGCCGCGCAGGATTTCGTCGCCGATGATGATCAAACCATAGGTTCTCATAGCGTGATTCCTCGATCCTTGCGCAAATCTCTCAACGCCCCCAAACATAGGCGCATGAACAGCAGCGCCGTAAACGCCAGCGCGAACAGGTTGAGCAGCGGCACATGGGCCGCGAGCGCACCGAGCAGACCGGCCAGATAGAGGGTGGGCCGCTCCCGCCGCACGATCTCGGTGCGCTCCTCGGCGGTGGCATGTTCGGCGAGCGCATCGAAACGGAAGGCGCGCTGGTTGAGCCAGGCCGACCAGAAGAGTGGCAGGATGAGCACCATACCGGGGATCAGCAGCAGCGGCAGCGTGACGAGCCAACCAGCCACGAAGACCAGCCCGGCGACCAGGGTGTTGCCGAGACTACCCCAGAACGCAGCCGAGGGTGACCCCTGGCGCGAGACGTCGGGAAAGTCGCGCCTGGCGATCAGCGCCATCATGCGCGGCAATGCGATCACACCTGTGAAAAGCAGCACAGTAAAGTAGACGAGCGGCGCGAAGATCATGAACACGGCCGCATGAGCGAGCCACGGCCCGAGCCAGCGAAGCCAATCCCAATCCGGAAGTTGGCCGGCAACCCATCGCATCGCCGGCTGCCAGGCGAACCAGGCGATGATCGACCAAATCAGGAAGGCCGCCAGCGGCGGCCAGAGCGCTTCGAACAGGATCGCCGGCCGCATCAGATCACGGGCGGCGGCGAGCACGGTCTTGAAAAATTCCTTGGCAGCGATCATCGGGGGCGGCCTTCCCACATCTTCTGCAAACGTTTCACAGACACCGGCGTCGGTGTCCTCAGTTCCTGCGCGAACAGTGCAACGCGCAGCTCTTCGAGCAACCAGCGGAATTCTTCCAGAAAACCGTCACGGCTGCCGGTCTCGCGCGCCCGCTGCCATTCGCGTTGCCAGGGTTTGGCGACACTGTGCCATTCCATCAGCCAGCGCGCATCCCGCGCCGGATCGTTCCTGGCCTTGTCGCAGCGTAAGTTGGCGGCCTTCAGATAGCGGGGAAAATGCTGCAGCCGCTCCCACGCCGTTGCCACGATGAAATGCCGCTCGAACAGCATGCCAAGCTGCGCCTGGATGTCCGCGTAAGCGTGGGGCAGCGCCTTCTGGATATTGTTGAGCTTCTTTTGTAGCGCCGCATGCTCGGCGAGGATCTGGCCGACGAGGCGGAGGATTTCCTGGGCGACGAGCAACAAGCGGCCTTTCGCTGCGTCGCGGCGCTCGACGAAGCTTTGCTCATCGGCCGGCAGCGGCGCCATCAGACAACAACGTTGCAAGGTCGCGGCGACGATCTGGGCCTTGAGTTCCTTTTCGCTGCCGAAGGCCATGAACGGCAAGGCCAGGTGGCGCAATTCCGGCAGCTTCTCGATGGCCTGCACCTGGGGCTTCAATTGCAGCGCAAACAGCCGCGCCAGCCCCTGATGATGCTCGGCCCTCGCCCGCTCCTCGGTGTCGAAGACCGCCAGACGCACACCATCGCCCTCATCGACCAAGGCCGGGAAACCGATCACCGTGTGGCCGTTCTCTTGTACCTCAAGCAGCTCAGGCAGCGTGCCAAAGACCCAGTGCGTGGCTTTCTCGCACGCCGGTGCCGTCTGGCCAGCGCCGATGTCCCGTAGTGCCGATGAGAAGGCCTCCGTGGCACGCTTGCCATAGTGCGCTCGCAGTTCAGCCAGATTGCGCGACATTGCCAGCGTCGCGCCATGCGCATCGACGAGACGGACGTTCATCGACAGATGCGGTTTGAGCTCACCGGGGCGCAGCGCATCGAGCGGCAGTTTCAGTGCGATCTTCTCCTCGATCGCCCGCGTGAGCGCCGTAACGAGCGGCTCGTCATGATCGTGCGCCTCTTCGCAAAACGCCCCGGCAAAAGCATCGAGCGGCATCAGGCGATGGCGGTATTTCTGTGGCAGGGTCTTCAACAGCGCGACGACCTTCTCTTTCAGCAAACCTGGCACCAGCCATTCGAGGCGCGTCGCAGGCACCTGATTGAGTCTGGCCAACGGCAGCGTCAGCGTGACACCGTCATCGGCAGCGCCCGGATCGTGCTTGTAGGTCAGTGCGAAGCGCTGGCCGTGGCAATCGAGCGCCGGCGGGAAGGCGTCGGTAGTGATGCCCGCCGCCTCATGGCGCATCAGCTGTTCTTTTTCGAGGAACATTAGGCGCGGGTTCTCCCTTTCCGCCGCACGGCGCCAGCGTTCGAAAGCGGCGAGCGACGTGATGTCTGCTGGAATGATGGCATCGAAGAAGGCGAACACCAGCGCGTCATCGACCAGCACGTCGGGGCGGCGTGACTTGTGCTCGAGATGCTCGATCTCGGCCTTGAGCTTCTGGTAGTGCTGGAGAAACTTCCAGCGCCGCAGCCATTCTTCACTGACCTGTCCTTCGACCAATGCCCCCCGGATGAACAGCTCGCGCGCTAGATGCGCATCGTATTGCGGGCAGTGCGGTCCGTAATGGATGCGGCGCTTCGCATGCAGCACGAGTCCATGCAATGTAATGCGCTCGTAGGCGACCACCTGGCCAGCGTTTTTCTCCCAGTGCGGTTCAAAGACGTGACGACGGATCAGGTGCGCGCCGACCTCTTCGAGCCACTGCGGTTCGATTTTCGCGACACAGCGTGCAAACAGGCGCGTGGTCTCGACCAGTTCCGCGGTGACGATCCAGCGCCCAGCCTTCTTTGCCAGTGACGAGCCGGGATGGATGTAGAACTTGATGCCACGCGCACCAAAGTAGTTCTTGTCTTCTTCGTTGAGCAGGCCGATTTGCCCCAGCAGGCCGGTCAAAAGCGCCTTGTGGATGCTCTCGTAGCCGGCGGGTTGGGTGTTCGTCCTCCAGCCGTGCTCGTGGGCGAGCACCAGCAACTGGCCATGCACGTCACGCCATTCGCGCAGTCTGAGCCAGTTGATGAAGTTCTGCCGGCACCATTGCTTCTGCTTGCTGGAGCTTTCGTGCTTCCAGACCTCGTCCGCGGCCTGCCACAATTTGAGCCACGACAGAAACTCCGACTTCTCATCTTTCCACTTCGCATGGGCCTGGTCGGCCGCCGCGGCATGTTCCTGGGGGCGCTCACGCGGGTCCTGGATCGACAGGGCGGAAGCGATGACGAGCATCTCGGCCAGGCAGCCATGATCACGCGCCGCAAGGAGCATGCGGCCGACCTTCGGATCGAGCGGCAGCCTGGCCAGCTCGCGGCCGACCGGCGTCAGTTCTTTCGTGGTCTCGTCGATCGCG
The DNA here is from genome assembly GCA_964478415.1 of uncultured Methyloversatilis sp. Classification (GTDB taxonomy): domain Bacteria; phylum Pseudomonadota; class Gammaproteobacteria; order Burkholderiales; family Rhodocyclaceae; genus Sulfuricystis. Next base: position 10,789 of record CAYZII010000040.1, on the reverse strand, counting down.
CCAAGTTCGGTAAGCAGTGTGGTGCCATCGGTAATCAGCCGCGGCTGGGGGCGGTCGATGAACGGAAAATCCTCGATGGCGCCCAGATGCAGCGATTTCATGCGCAGGATCACGCCGGCCAGCGAAGAGCGCAGGATTTCAGGATCGGTGTGGGCGGGGCGCTGGCGGAAATCCTCTTCCGCATACAGGCGGATGCACACGCCATCGGAAACGCGGCCACAACGTCCGGCGCGCTGATTGGCCGCCGCCTGCGAGATGTTTTCCACCTGCAACTGTTCGACCTTGTTGCGAGGTGAATAGCGCTTGATGCGCGCCAGCCCCGTGTCGATCACATAGCGGATGCCAGGCACGGTCAGCGAGGTCTCGGCGACGTTGGTCGCCAGCACGACGCGTCGGCCCTGATGCGGGCGAAACACGCGGGCCTGCTCCTGGGCGCTCTGGCGCGCGTAAAGCGGCAGGATTTCCAGCCCCGGCGGATGATGCTTGCGCAAGGCTTCCGCAGCCTCGCGGATCTCCCGTTCGCCAGGCAGAAACACCAGCACGTCGCCGGGGCCGGCACGATGCGCCTCGGCCACCGCATCGACTATCGCATCGTTGATGTCTCTATCTTTGTCTGCCTCGAAGGGCCGATAGCGAATCTCGATCGGATAGAGCCGGCCGGAAACCTCGATCACCGGCGCGCCGTCGAAGTGTTGCGAGAAACGTTCGGCATCGAGCGTGGCCGAAGTGATGATCAGCTTCAGCTCCGGCCGCTTCGGCAAGAGCTGCTTCAGGTAGCCGAGCAGGAAATCGATGTTGAGACTACGCTCGTGCGCCTCGTCGATGATGAGCGTATCGTAAGCCGCAAGCAGCGGATCGCCCTGGGTTTCGGCGAGCAGGATGCCGTCGGTCATCAGCTTGATGTAACTGTCGGGCGTGGTGCGGTCGGTGAAACGGATCTTGTAGCCGACGTACTTGCCGAGCTCGGAATTCAGTTCCTGGGCGATGCGGGCTGCCGTGGCACGCGCGGCGATCCGGCGCGGCTGGGTATGACCGATGTAGCCGGTCAATCCCCGGCCGATCTCGAGACAGATTTTCGGCAGCTGGGTGGTCTTGCCCGAACCGGTCTCGCCGCAGACGATGACCACCTGATGCTGTCCGATTGCGGCGGCGATCTCGGCACGGCGAGCATTGACCGGCAAGGACTCATCGAAGATGAACTGCGGACGAGAAAACCTGCGAGCTTCTGGGTCGAACCTGGGGAAACCGGAGGGCAACATCGCACGAAGTATGCCACAAAGTTCGTGATACACTAGATTCGTGATCCACGAGAGGAGGCGCAGATGCCGAACCTGACCATCACCACCGATGAGGAAACCCTGCGCTGGGTGCGCGTCGAAGCTGCGAAACGCAATACCAGCGTGTCGAAGCTGGTCGGGGAAATGCTCGCCGAGCAGCGACGCAAGAGCGATGAGTACGAGCGGGCGATGGAGGAATATCTCGCCAGTCCGCCATGGCCTTTACCCGCCGAACAGCCTCGCCCGGATGGTCGTTACTGGCCGACGCGCGAAGAACTCTACGACCGGCCGGTCTTCAAAAAGTGACCCTCGCGTTTTTCGACACCAATCTGTTGATTTATCGTCGCGACCCTCGCGATCCGCGCAAGCAACGGTTGGCACATGCGTGGATCGCCGCGATGGGCCGCCAGCACCGCGGACGATTGTCGTGGCAGGTGCTCCAGGAGTTCTACGTCAATGCGCTGCGCAAATTGTCGGCATTCGGTTTGACGACCGAACTCGCCCGCCTCGATGTCCGGTTGCTGGCCCAATGGAATCCACCGCCACCCGATCTGCCGCTCTATGAAGCAGCCTGGTCGCTCACCGATCGCTACGGCTTTTCCTGGTGGGATGCACTGATCGTCGCCGCCGCACTGCGCCAGGAATGTGCGCTGCTCCTTTCCGAAGACCTGCCGCACGGCCTGACCATTGACGGCCGGCTCACGATCATCGATCCTTTCGCTCCCGACGCCCCCGTTGCATCATGACCGAAGCCCCCAAACCACCCAACTTCATCCGCACCCTGATCGAGACCGATCTGGCCACCGGCAAGCACACCACGATCCGCACGCGTTTTCCGCCCGAGCCGAACGGCTATTTGCATTTCGGTCACGCCAAGTCGATCTGCCTCAACTTCGGCCTCGCCCAGGACTACGGCGGTGTCTGTCACCTGCGTTTCGACGACACCAACCCGGAGAAGGAGGAACAGGAATACGTCGATGCAATCATCGACGCGGTGCGCTGGCTTGGTTTCGACTGGGGGCCGCATCTGTACTACGCTTCGAACTACTTCCCGCAGATGTTTGCGTTCGCCGAGAAGCTGATTGAAGCGGGTTTGGCCTATGTCGATTCGCAAAGCGCCGATGAAATCCGCCAAAACCGCGGCACCTTGACCGAGCCGGGCCGCGATTCGCCCTATCGCAACCGCACTGTCGGCGAAAATCTCGACCTGTTCCGCCGCATGAAGGCCGGCGAATTCCCGGACGGCGCCCACGTGCTGCGCGCGAAGATCGACATGACCTCACCGAACATCAATCTGCGTGATCCGGTGATCTACCGCGTCAAGCATGCAACCCATCACAACACCGGCGATGCGTGGTGCATCTATCCGATGTACACCTACGCCCATCCGATCGAGGACGCGCTCGAGGGCATCACCCATTCGATCTGCACGCTCGAATTCGAGGATCAGCGCCCGTTCTACGACTGGCTGCTGGAGCATCTGGCCAATCTCGGCTGCATCGCACGCCCCTTGCCGCAGCAGATCGAGTTCGCGCGTCTGAATCTCAGCTACGTCGTGCTCTCGAAACGCAAGCTGATCCAGCTCGTCGAGGAAAAACATGTCTCCGGCTGGGACGATCCGCGCATGCCGACCCTCATCGGCGCCCGGCGGCGCGGTTACACGCCGGAAGGTTTTCGCCGCTTCGCCGAGCAGATCGGCGTCTCCAAGTCCGAGGCGCTAATCGACTATACCGTGTTCGAGGAATGCCAGCGCGACGTGCTCAACGAAACCGCACCACGCCGCATCGCGGTGCTCGATCCGTTGAAACTCGTCATCGACAATTATCCCGCGGAGCAGGAAGAAATATGCTTCGCACCGAACCATCCGCAAAAACCCGAATGGGGCAAGCGCGAGATACCGTTCTCGAAGGAGCTGTGGATCGAGCGCGAGGACTTCACCGAGCATCCTCCGAAAGGCTACTTCCGGCTCTATCCCGGCAACCGGGTGCGGCTGCGTTACGGCTTCGTCGTCGAATGCACCGGCTGCGACAAGGACGCAGACGGCAACGTGACAGCCGTGCATTGCAATTACTTCGCCGATTCCAAAAGCGGCACGCCCGGCGCCGATGCCTACAAGGTCAAGGGCAACATCCACTGGGTGTCGGCCAAGCATGCCTACCGGGCCGACGTGCGCCTCTACGACCGTCTCTTCAAAGTGCCGAACCCCGGTGTAGAACGCGATTTTCTGGAAGACATCAACCCGGATTCGGTGAAAGTCATCACTGCCCAGCTAGAACCGGCGTTGAGAGCAGCGCAGCCGGAAGAACGCTTCCAGTTCGAGCGTCACGGCTATTTCGTCGCCGACCGTGTCGATTCGAAAGCGGGCGCCCCCGTATTCAACCGCACCGTCGCTCTGAAGGACACCTGGCAGAAATGAAATTCACCGACATGCTCGCTGCGGCCTGGGCGAAGAACAACTCGCTGCTATGCGTCGGTCTCGATCCCGATCCGGCGAAGTTTCCACCACATCTCAAAGACAAGCCCGATCGCATCTCCCGCTTCTGCACCGCGATCGTCGATGCCACCGCGGATCTGGTCTGCGCCTTCAAGCCGCAGATCGCCTATTTCGCCGCGCGGCGGGCAGAAGCCGAGCTCGAGGCGATCATCCATCACATCCATGAATGGCATCCGGGCATTCCGGTGATCCTCGATGCCAAACGCGGCGACATCGGCAGCACCGCCGAGCAATATGCGATCGAAGCTTTTGAGCGTTACAAGGCCGATGCGGTGACGGTAAATCCTTTCATGGGTCGCGATTCGGTCGAGCCTTGGCTTGCCTATCCTGAAAAGGGCGTGATGCTGCTGTGCCGCACCTCGAACCCAGGCGGCAGCGACTTCCAGTTGCAGAAACTCGGCGCTGGCGAGACGGCACTGTATGAACTGATCGCCGAAACGGTCGCCCGGGAATGGAACACCACCGGGCAGTGCGGCCTGGTCGTCGGCGCGACCTATCCTGCGGAGCTGGCGCGGGTGAGGGCGATCGTCGGCGAGATGCCGCTGCTCGTGCCCGGCATCGGGGCGCAGGGCGGGGACATCGTGGCCACCGTCACGGCCGGCCGCACCGCGCACGGCACCGGGCTGATGATCAACTCCTCCCGCGCCATCCTTTATGCGAGCCAAGGAGAGGATTTCGCCGCCGCCGCGCGCCGTGTGGCGCAGGAGACACGCGATATGATCAACCGTCATCGATAGGAGAAGAGCATGGCCGGCGGCTGGGGTTGTCCTCACGAAGTCAATGACATCTGCACACGCATCAACAACCTGCCCTGCGATCCGGGCATGAAGGGCTGCGTGCTGGCCGGGCGCTTCATCTTCGCCAATGAAGAGAAGAACCAGCGCCTGCGCGAGAAAAAAGCGCGCCAGCAGGATGAGAAGGAGGGGGGCGCCTCCGGACTGCACCCCTGAACGCCGTCCATCGGGCACCCGATCCAACATTTGACGCAATCATTGCACAGATGATCGACTCCGTCGCCCTGCTCCATCCGCGCATCGTCGACCGCCCGAGCTTCGAGGAGTTCGTCGCCGCACTCGACGATCTGGCGCCTTCCATCGAACGCGACATCGCCCAGCTGCGGTCATCGCCCGACGATGCTGAGGCAATTGCACGCCTGTTTCGCTCGCTGCATACGGTCAAAGGCGACGCCGCAGTTTGCCGGGTCGATTTCGTCGTAGCCCTCTGCCGGCCGCTCGAATCGCTGCTCGCGCGCTGCCGCGCCGGCGAGATCGTTTTTTCCGAGCGGCTTGCCGAGCTGATGCTGCTGGCGCTGGACCGGATCGAACTGGCCATCGAGGCGTTGTCTGAAGGTCGTGCGCTCGACGGCCTCAATCTGCCACGCCTCGGCGGTGAACTGGAAAGTCTTGCCAAGACTCCCGCAAGTGAAATCGACCCAAGGTGCGCCACTGCGATCGAAAACGTCACCGGCTATCCGCCGATCGCGAAAGCCTTGCCCTACCACGTTCCACCGGCGCCAACTCCTGCACCAGCAAAGCAATCCGACGATCTGGAATTCTTTGCCATCCTGGCGAAGAAACTCGACGGCGTTTCACCGCATTTCGAAGGCCGCAATACTCATCTGCTACGACTGGCGCTGGAAACCAACGCCGTGGCCGACAACCCCGTCGATCCCACGCAACTTACCGCGGCCGTGCACTTCCACGACATCGGCATGCTGTTCGTGCCCCAGGCGATCTGGCTCAAGAGCGGGCGGCTGAGTGATGCCGAACGCGCCCTAATCCATGATCATCCGCTCATTGCGGCCGGTCTGCTCGAACGCATGCCCGGCTGGTCTGCCGCGGCCGAAATGGTGCGCCAGCATCACGAAAAACCGGACGGCAGCGGCTATCCGCAGGGTCTGAAAGGCGCTGCGATCTGTCCCGGCGCGAAGATCCTCGCGATCGTCGATGCCTTCGAAGCGGTGCTGCTGAAACACCGGCTGCGCGGGGAAAAGCGCTCACTGATCCGCGCGATCGCCGAGATCAATGCCTGTGAAGACCAGTTCGCCGCCGAGTGGGTCGGCCCGTTCAACCGCGTGATCCGCAAGATGGTCGAGAGCTGACTGCGGAAATCTGCCCCCCACCCAACGGCACCGGCGCTCGCAAATCGTGGCGTAGGCAAGCGCTTGACATGGGCGATCACCGCTCACAGTCCCGTTTCGAATCTAGCACCTTATTTGATGCGCAACCTGAATGCGCATATATAATGCGCAGATATGGTACGGAAGACTGCCATGTCCGCCACGAAAAAAGCCGCCAATCTCAGCATCCGCGCCGACCTGCTCGAAGAAGCGCGCGCCTACAAGATCAACTTGTCGCAAACGCTCGAAGCCGCCTTGCAGATGGAACTCAAGAAGGAAAAAGAGCGCCGCTGGCTGGAAGAAAACAAGGCCGCGATCGAGGCCTACGGCCGATTCGTCGAAAAACACGGGCTGCTATCGGATCGCTATCGCAACTTCGCGCGGGAAGACTGATGGCGCATCTCGATGTGTTTGTAAACCCAGATGCCGACACTGCGAAAGCCATTCCATTCCTGCTCGACATCCAGAGCAACCTGCTCGACGACCTGCCCACGCGTGTCGTGATTCCGCTTGTCTACCCGGAGGCGATCGAAACACTGCCGATCTTGCGCCTGAATCCGAAAGTCAGCGTTGCCGAGACGGCGCTGGTCGCCCTCACACAGGACATGGCAGCTCTGCCGCGCCGTCTGCTCAAATCGCCTGTCGCCAACCTCTCCTCCCAACGCGAGGAAATCCTCGCCGCCATCGATTTTCTTTTCACTGGATTTTGAAACATGGCCCAATATGTAATGAGCATGCTCCGCGTGAGCAAGATCGTTCCTCCGAAGCGTCAGATCATCAAGGACATTTCGCTCTCCTTCTTCCCCGGCGCCAAGATCGGCCTGCTGGGCTTGAACGGCGCCGGCAAGTCGACGGTGCTCAGAATCATGGCCGGCGTCGACAAGGAATTCGACGGCGAGGTGCAGTGGCAGCCCGGCATTTCGATCGGCTACCTGCCCCAGGAACCGCAGCTCGATCCCGCCAAGACGGTGCGCGAAGAGGTCGAGGCAGGGCTCGCGACGCTGATCGAGGCGAAGAACAAACTCGACGAGATCTACGCCGCCTACGCGGAACCCGATGCCGACTTCGAAAAGCTAGCCGAGGAACAGGCGAAATACGAGGCGATCCTCGCCACCGCGGGCAGCGACATCGAGAACCAGATGGAGATCGCCGCCGACGCCCTGCGCCTGCCGCCCTGGGAGGCCCGCATCGAACACCTCTCGGGCGGTGAGAAGCGCCGCGTCGCGCTGTGCAAGCTGCTGCTCTCGAAACCGGACATGCTGCTGTTGGATGAGCCAACCAACCATCTCGATGCCGAGTCGGTCGAATGGCTCGAACAGTATCTGGTGCGTTTTCCTGGCACCGTCGTCGCGGTCACGCATGATCGCTACTTCCTCGACAACGCGGCGGAATGGATTCTCGAACTCGACCGCGGCCACGGCATTCCCTGGAAGGGCAATTACTCGTCCTGGCTGGAACAGAAGGAAGCGCGGCTGGAGCAGGAACAGAAACAGATCGATGCGCACATGAAGGCGATGAAGCAGGAGCTCGAATGGGTGCGTTCGAACCCGAAGGCACGCCAGGCGAAATCGAAGGCACGGCTGGCGCGTTACGAAGAGATGGCGAGCGTCGAATACCAGAAACGCAACGAAACGCAGGAAATCTTCATCCCGCCCGGTGAGCGGCTCGGCAACGAAGTCATCGAGTTCAAGGAAGTCTCCAAGGCCTTCGGCGACCGGCTGCTAATCGACAAACTGTCATTCCGCATCCCACCGAACGCGATCGTCGGCATCATCGGCCCGAACGGCGCCGGCAAGTCCACGCTGTTCCGGATGATCCAGGGCATCGAGAAGCCGGACAGTGGCGAGATCGTCATCGGTCCGACGGTGAAGATCGCGGCGGTGGATCAGTCGCGCGAGGGACTGCCGAACGACAAGACGGTCTGGGAGGCGGTCTCGAACGGCCAGGACCTGATCACGGTGGGCAAGTTCGAGATGAACAGCCGCGCCTATCTGGGACGTTTCAACTTCAAGGGCGCCGACCAGCAGAAGATAGTCGGCCAGCTCTCCGGCGGCGAACGTGGCCGGCTGCATCTGGCCAAGACCTTGATCCAGGGCGGCAACGTGCTGCTGCTCGACGAACCCTCGAACGACCTCGACGTCGAAACCTTGCGTGCGCTCGAGGATGCGCTGCTGGAGTTTCCCGGCTGCGTGCTAGTGATCTCGCACGACCGTTGGTTCCTCGACCGCATCGCCACCCACATCCTCGCCGCAGAAGGCGATTCGCAGTGGTTCTTCTTTGAAGGCAATTACCGCGAATACGAAGAGGACAAGAAGAAGCGTCTCGGCGAGGAGGGTGCAAAACCCAAGCGCATCCGCTACAAGCCCATCACCCGCTGACCGCGACGACACATGGACCTCCGCGATAAGAGCGGGCTGCTCATCGACGACATGCCGGAGATGCGCAATTCGATGTGCCTCCAGCTGGCCAACGCCGGGCTCGAGCGCTGCGACCAGGCGCGCAACATCAAGGAGGCCGCCGACGCCGACTTCGCCGCCATGCGCGGGCGCGCGTCGCGCTCTGCCTGAGCTTCGCCCGCCTGATCGCCGCGCGCCATGCCACATCGGCTGGACAGCGCGGCCGCGTCGCTCTGGAAAATGCACCGGGCGCCACCTTGCGCATCATCCTGCCGTGACGCGGGCGCAGGTTGGTCAGCTCGGACGCTGCGCCTTGCCGTGCTGCACGGCCATCAGCGCCGCCTCGGTGCGCGTGCGCACATGCAGTTTCTGCAAGATGACCGTCATATGGTGCTTCACGGTCTTTTCCGACAGGTGCAACCGTTCGCCGATCTGGCGATTGGTCAGCCCCTGGCTGAGCAGTTCGAGCACGTCGGTTTCGCGCGCCGTCAGGGTCGCAAACGTGTCCGGCCGACGCGGGCGGGAAAACTCGGTCAGCAGTTCCGCCGCCAGCGTCGGCGTGACATAGGCCTCGCCCGCCGCCACGTTGCGCACGATGGCGCGCAGATCGCCGGCGGAAACCCCCTTGAGGACATAGCCATGGGCGCCGGCCCTGAGCGCCGCAAGCAGGCTTTCTGCATTCTCGGAGACGGTCAACATCATGATGCGGATCTCCGGCAGTTCGGCGGCGATGCGCGCGGCGGCGGCGACGCCGTCCATGCCCGGCATGCTGACGTCCAGCAGCACCATGTCGGGACGCAGGCGCCGCGCCAGCTCAACGGCCTCGGTGCCGCTGCCGGCCTGGCCGACCACCTGGAAATCCTCGGCGGCGGCCAGCGAGGCAGCGACCCCCTCACGGAACAGCGGGTGGTCATCGGCCAGCAATATGCGGATCGGCTCGCTCATGAGCTTTCCTCAATCGTCAGAGGCAGCCGGGCGCACACGCGCGTGCCCTGACCGGGCGCGCTTTCGAGCGCAAATTCGCCGCCCAGCAGCTGCACGCGCTGCTGCATGAAGGCCAGGCCGAGCCGACCGGATTGCGCTGCCGCGAGGGGATCGAAACCGGCCCCCTGGTCGGCGATCTCGACCACCGCCTGCTCCGCATCGCGCCAGACATGCACCCGCGGCTCGCCGCCGGGGGCGTGCCGGAAGCTGTTGATGAGCGACTCCTGCAGCAGGCGATAGATGGTAATCTTGGTCGCCAGGCCGACGGCGGGGAAGGCGGCATCGATCCGGCTCTCGACCTTGATGCCAAACTGACGCTCGAAATCGCGCACCGCGCGCCGCACCGTGTCTTCAAGCGACAGTTCGGCGACACCCGGCACCCCGAGTCCCGCCGCGATATTGCGCAGGTCCTCGAGCGAGGAGCGCAAGGCTTTGTGGATCGCCTGCAGCTCGGGACTGACGTTGCCGCCGGCGCCCGCCTGCTCCTCGAAGCGCATCAGGGCATAGGCGAGCGTCTGGGCCGGTCCGTCATGCAGGTCGGCGGCGATGCGATGCAGAAACTGCTCGTTGAGGGCCGTCGTCTCGGCACCGGCCTCGCTCAGTCGCACGCGCATGCGCTCGTTCTCGGCGAGGGCGGCGCGCAACTGCTGCAGCTTGCGGCTCAGGTCGTCGCGCTGCCGGACGATCGTGTCATTGGCGCGGCGCGCCTGCCCGAACAGCAGCAGGAAGATCGCCAGCGTGGCCACGGCCAGCAGCATCCAGCTGCGCTGCTGGGCATTGCGGATCTCGCGACCGAGGTTGTCAGTCGAGTGATAGAACTCAGCGACGGCGACGACCTGCTCGCCGCCCTCGGCGCGCACCGGCACATGGACTTCCAGCAGCCGCGACCAGCGCTTGCGTTCGGCTTCGTGCCCCGCCTCATCGAGGGTCGTGATACGGGCCTGCAGCCTGCCCGCGAAGGCTTCCGCCAGTTCGCCGGCCACTGGCTGGCGCATGCCGAGCTGGGCATGATCACTGCTGTAGAGAATCGTGCCGTCGGCCGCCCACAGCTTGAAACGGACGACCTCGCGATGCAGCGGACCCGCCGTGAATATTTGGTCGAAGGCTTCATGCGTGCCGGCGTGCATCGTCACCCCCTGCGGCGTCGGATGCAGCTCCGCCGCCAGGATGCTTTCCACATACACGGCGGCGATCGCGGCAGCGCGGTTAACCGCGCTGCGTTCGATTTCCAGGCTGAGCCAAGTTCCCATAACGAACATGCCCGCCAGCAATACGCAGGAGCTGACCAGCAGGAACTGGCGGGAATAGCTCATGCGCTCGAAAGCGCGCAGCGTCGCCGCCGGCAGCGGCTTGAAGGCGGAAGGGGGAGATGCGGGCGCGGGCATCAGATAAAGCTAGCACTCTGGGTCCGATCCGCCATCAGACCAAAGTCTGAGCGGCTAGAGACCATGGCCTCAGGAAATTCGCGACCAGTGGCCCTAGCCAAAACTTGGCCGGATGGGAGAATTGCCATTAATCA
>CAYZII010000039.1:0-21311 GCA_964478415.1 uncultured Methyloversatilis sp. | reverse complement strand
ATGTTGACACGAAGCGGTGCATTGCTTCGGGTGCCGGTAAGTTAGAGTGCCAAGTCCCCCCTGATCTTGGTTCCTCTTGACGAACCTCCTCCGTCTGCTTTCGGTACCTTCCCTCAGGCTCGGAAGTAGCAATACCGGAACCCCGCACCGCTTCTTTTTTTCGTCCAACTTTCGCGCCGCGGTTGCGGCGCCACCGCGGCATGAAAAGCCCGCCCCCTTCGCCCCTCTTTGGCTTCGGCCGCTGCGCTTAACGTTCGCTCCGCTCACGTTAGCCTTCCCCGCAATGGGCATGTCCATTGTCTCGGGGGAGTTCCAAACTGGCTTGCTGCGCTCGCGAAACGAAGGAGTGTTCCGATCCGCCCACACAGCGGTTTGCGCCGTCCGGCGCGAGACGTATTTCCCCGGGGGGATTTCGGAACAAGAAAAACGAAAACGCCAGCGTACCAGCGCTGGCGTTTTGTGAATTCCACCCGGAGGGTGGGCAATCCGGCTCGAGTTACTTGAGCTTCACCTCCTTGTAAAGCACGTGCTTGCGTGCCTTTGGGTCATACTTCATGAACTCGAGCTTTTCCGGTGTGGTGCGTTTGTTCTTGGTGGTGGTGTAGAAATGGCCGGTTCCAGCCGTGGATTCCAGCTTGATCTTTTCGCGTCCGCCTTTGGCTGCCATGATCGATGATCTCCTCTATGCGCGGCTTCACACGGCTTCGCCGCGTTCGCGCAGCTCGGCGAGAACGACGTCGATACCCTTCTTGTCGATGGTGCGCAGCCCGGCATTCGAGACGCGCAGGCGCACCCAGCGGTTTTCGGATTCCACCCAGAAGCGCCGGGACTGCAGATTGGGCAGATAGCGACGCTTGGTCTTGTTGTTGGCGTGGGAAACGTGGTTACCCACCATCGGGGCCTTGCCCGTCACCTGGCAAACGCGGGACATGATCGTCTCCAAAAAATCGATTGCAGAAAGCCATGCATTTTAACCGATTGTTGGAACGCGAGGCAAGTTTTGTTGGGTATTACAGTAACCCGCGTTCAGCAAACGAAAGGGGTGGTGTCATTCCGGCGACGATGAAGTGATCGACCAGCCGGACGTCGACCAGCGCGAGCGCCTGTTTGAGGCTGCGCGTCAGGAGTTCATCGGCACTCGATGGCTCGCTGAGGCCGCTCGGATGGTTGTGGGCCAGGATCACTGCAGCAGCATTGCGTGCCAGTGCCTGCTTGACCACCTCGCGCGGATAGACCGAGGTCTGCGTCAGCGTGCCGCGAAACAGCTCGTCCGTGGCGATGAGCCGGTTTTGCGCATCGAGCCAGAGGGCGAGAAATACCTCGTGCTGCAATGGGGCGAGTGCCAGGCGCAGCCAGTCGCGCACCGCACCGGGCGAAGACAGGGCGGGGCGCTGGCGCATTTCCTCGCGCAAGCCGCGGCGGGCGAGCTCCAGCACGGCGGTGAGTTGCGCCGCTTTGGCTGGACCGATGCCCTTCACTTCAGTGAGCTCCGCCGCCGTGGCGGCAGTCAGTCGCGCCAGGCTGTTGTCGAAACGGGCGAGCAGCTGGCGGGCGAGATCGACCGCGCTCAAGCCTTTGACGCCGACGCGCAGGAAGATGGCCAGCAGTTCTGCATCCGAAAGGGCGCCCGGCCCCTGCGTCAATAATCTCTCGCGCGGTCGTTCGTCGTCGGGCCAGTCGTTGATCGCCATGAGCTAGAATCCTTCCGTCCGTTACCTGCATTCTATCCGTCATGAATGAGCTGCAAGGCAGGCGCATCGTGCTGGGCGTGACCGGCGGCATCGCAGCCTACAAGGCTTGCGAACTGGTGCGCTTGCTTGGCAAGGCGGGCGCCGAGGTCGATGTCGTGATGACCGACGCGGCGACTCACTTCGTCCAGCCATTGACTTTCCAGGCGCTTAGCCAGCGCCCGGTACATGTTTCACAATGGCAAAGCGATACAACCCGCGGCATGGAACACATCGACCTGACGCGCGTTGCCGATGCCGTGTTGATCGCGCCGGCGACGGCAGATTTCATCGCCAGGCTGGCACACGGTTTCGCGGATGATCTGTTGTCCTCCTTGTGCCTTGCGCGCACCTGCCCATTGCTGGTCGCTCCGGCGATGAACCGCCAGATGTGGGCAAATCCGGCCGCACAGCGCAATGTCGCGCGATTGCGAGACGACGGTGTGACCGTCCTTGGCCCCGCCAGTGGCGAACAAGCCTGTGGCGAAGAGGGCTTGGGCCGCATGCTCGAGCCGGCTGAGCTTTGTGAAGCCCTGATCGCCTTTTTCCAACCCAAGCTGCTGGCCGGCAAGCGTGTGCTGCTTACCGCCGGCCCGACTTTCGAAGCGCTCGATCCGGTGCGTGGTCTGACTAACTTAAGTTCCGGAAAGATGGGCTTCGCGCTGGCGCGCGCCTGCGCGGAGGCTGGCGCGGCGGTCACCTTGGTGGCCGGACCTGTCTGCCTGCCAACACCGGCTAACGTGGCACGTATCGATGTCAAAAGCGCCCGGGAGATGCGCGCAGCGGTGCTGGAACGACTGCCTGTCGATGTTTTTATCGCCGTCGCTGCGGTGGCAGATTATCGTCCCACTACACCTGCCGAGCACAAGATCAAGAAGGGCGCAGCGAAACTAACGCTCGAACTCGTTCCCAATGCCGACATTCTCGCCGAAGTGGCGGCGCGCGACGATGCTCCCTTTTGTGTCGGATTTGCCGCCGAGAGCGAGAATCTCGCCGAATATGCCGAAAGCAAACGCCGCGCGAAGCGCCTGCCGCTCGTCGTCGGCAACCTGGTGCAGGACGGCATGGGCGGAGAGACGAATCGCGTCATCCTGTTCGACGACAGCGGTGCGCATCCGTTGCCCCCCGCTGACAAACTCACCCTGGCGCGCGCGATCGTGCGTCATATCGCGGAGATGATCGATGCCCACCATTGACCTGCGTATCCTCGATCCACGGCTGCGGGACGAAAAGGGTGGCTTCGCCCCTCATTACGCGACGCCTGGGGCGGCCGGCATGGATCTGCGCGCCTGCATCGAGGCACCCCTGCGACTGCATCCAAACGAGACGATGCTGGTGCCGGCCGGCATCGCGATCCATATTGCCGATCCGGGGCTGGCTGCGGTGATCCTGCCGCGTTCCGGTCTCGGTCACAAACACGGCATCGTGCTCGGCAACCTCGTCGGACTGATCGACTCGGACTACCAGGGCGAGATCTTCGTTTCGTTGTGGAACCGTGGCCATGAAGTATTTGCGCTCAACCCGCTCGACCGCATCGCGCAATTGGTCATCGTGCCAGTGGTGCGGGCCGAATTCAGAGTCGTCGATAGCTTCGAGGCCTCGCAGCGCGGCAGCGGCGGATTTGGCAGCACTGGGAGATAGCGGCCCGACCGGCAGTGCTGCCGGCCGGTCGGTTCAGCACTGGTCGATGCTGCTGGTGAATTTCGACATCAGCACCGCCGTGGCGGTGCCGGTCACTTCCTCTTTGGCCCCCCCGGGCCCATATTCGGCGATCAGGGGTTCGTTTATAGGAGCGGAAGAACTCGTCATACACCAGGCCGCCGGCGACCCCAGTTGCGTAGATCTCATCGGTGGCGGCGTCGTATTCGATAACGATGGCCGTCAGGGGCTGCGTCGCTTCCTTGGTGGTGATCACCATCTTGCCGCCATGTGTCGGATCATAGACCCTGTCGTGCTCACAGCAAACGATCATGCCGGCCTGGCCGGCCAACTTGCTGGGGCTCTTGCCGGTGTAGTGAATCGGTGAATGTTCCTTGGTCGGGTAGGAAAGCTGGTGAGGGCAGATCGCGCTGTACGACACCAGGGAACCGCGCGGGCCGATGCCGCCGTTCCACTTGTATTCGCCATCGTCTGCCTGCATGATCGTCGCATCGGCGGCCTTGTCAGGCAGATTGATTAAAAAACATGGCGTTGCGCGGTACGGGTAGTGAAAGATGTAAGCCTCTTCCATGCTTAGGTTCGCGGCCTTGAGCGGATTGCCTTTGTCGTCGACGAGCTTGACGCGGTTGAACGACTTGACTTCCGCGGCGTGGATCATTTCGAGGTAGGTGGTTTGAACTCCGGCCAGGACAGCCGTTCCGCCGCAAATCTTGATGAAACTCCTTCTGTCCATTGCTCCTCCGTAATGCGTGCGATAAAACGGGGGCCGAGGCCCCCGATGTCATGGCTGACCGGCGACTCAGGCGAACAGGTCGCGGTACATGGCCTTGTTCCACTCCATGAGCCGTTTGCCCTTGGCGGTGTCGCGCTTCTCGTCCATCGTGGTGTCCGGGGAAAAGCCGAACTGTTTCTTGGCCGCGTCGTATACGTAACGGGCGGAAACGGAAATGGCCTCGTTCGGATTGGCGTTCACCATCGAGTAGCAAATGGTCTCCGGACTCGTCCACTCAATGTCCTTGCCCTGGGCGCGCGCAGCGAGCAGGCGAGCCACGTACTTGCCTTCGGTATTGGCGGTGTTAGCGCTCTTCGAGAAACCCATCGGGCGGGAATCGCCAGTGACGTACACACGTTCGTCGCCGATGAAGTTGTACTTGTGATCGTCGATCAGCGCTTCCTTCTGCGGGCTCTTCGGATCCATCAGGCCGAGCTTCTCGATGAGGATCGAACCGCGCACGCCCGGATAGATCGTTCCGTCGTCGAAGTTGAAGCTGTCGAACTCGCTCTTGATCGTGCGGCTGGCGACGTCGATACCCTCGATCTTGGTATTCGGCTTGTAATCGATCACGTCCTTGTACAGTTCGTTGAAGGCAGACAGGAAGCCTTGCGCCTTGACCAACGGGCCAGGGTTCGGGTCCAGTAGCAGAACCTTGCCCTTGACCTTGTTCCTCTTGAAGTAATTGGCCACCATACAGGCACGCTCGAACGGTCCGGGCAGGCAACGGTAGTTGCCGCTAGGAACCGTGATGACGAAGGTGCCGCCTTCGAAGTTGCGTACCTTGTCGAGAATCGAGATGTGCTCGGTCGGGCTGATGAATCCGCCGGGATAGTTCTGGCGAAGCATGTATTCAGTCTCCGGATCCTTGACGCCAACGCGCGTGTAGTCGTAACTGACGCCCGGCGCGAGGACGAGAAAGTCGTAATCGATCTCGCCTTCGCTCGTATAAAGCGTCTTGGAGGCTCGATCGAGTCCGGTGCAAGTGGCGTTGAAGAAGATGTAATTGTTGGCTACCGCGGCATCGAGGAAGCTATGGCCCGCGATGAACTCGAGGTTGATTACGCCCGCGTAGAGCAGGTTACTAGCGAAACATGATGAATACATGTCCCGCTTTTCGACGAGCACCACGTCGAACTTCGGATAGTTCTTCTTGGCTTATTTCGCGATAGTCAAACCTGACGTACCGCCGCCCACCACGACAAGTCGCGGACCCTTGGCCTTGGGTAAATTGGCCTTGCCCTTGGTGCTGACCATGGCCGCTTGTACCGGGCCGCTTGCGGCGAGACCCCCGGCTGCCGTCGTTGCGACCACTGCGCCGCTCAACTTGAAAAAGTCGCGTCGTGAAATGTCATTGCTGTTACCGCTCATCTGGTCCTCCTCCTGGTTATATGAAACGAGATGCCAGATCTCTGACCCGAAGCCGTCTGTCTTGATACCTCCTGATCAAAGAATCTGACGAAAAAATGCCTAGACGTCAGGACGACGCCTAGGCACAATAAGGTGACGAATCAAGTCGGCACCTTACTGTGCATGGGCGGCAGGACGCCCCTTTGGCATAGTAAGGTGACGAATCAGGCCGCGGCTACATTAGGTCGACATTTCCGTAAGAATGTTCTTCAACCAGCTGTGGGCGTAGATCGCTTCGGTCTTCGCCATCGACCAGTCGGCCGGCGAGACGCCACCCGAGTTCGGTACGGCGATGATCTTGCCATCCTTCGAAGCATAGACCGCCGCGACGCTCACGGCTTCATCCTTGGTGATGTAGCTGTAGCAGGTGTTGATGCCGGACATGGCGACGATCGGCTTGCCATTCATCATATTGACGATATTGGTGGCGCAGACTTTCGCTTCCGAGTTCGCGGCATAGCCGGATTTCGGCATCGCGCCGGCGATCGAGGCATCGCCGATGACATGGATGCCCTTGTGCAGCGTCGATTCGAAGGTGTCGGCATTCACCGGGCACCACTTCTTGTCGGCACCGACCAGCCCGGCGTGAACCGCGATGTTGGCGGCGCGTTGCGGCGGGATCAGGTTAACGACGTCGCCCTTGACTTCCTCGAGCCCCTCGATCAGCACCGATTTGTTCGCGGCATTGATCGCGGTGACCTTGGACGCCTTCCGATACTCAATGATGCCTTTGTAGTGCATGTCCCAGCCCTTGCGGAACAGCGGGCCCTTCGAGGCGATGTCCGGGTTGGCGTCGAGCACGATAATCTTCGATTTCGGCTTGTGATGCTTCAGGTAATAAGCGATCATGCTGGTACGCTCGTACGGGCCGGGCGGGCAGCGGAACGGTGCGAGCGGCACCGAGAGCACCACTGTGCCACCATCCTTCATCGCTTCGAGCTGCTTTCTGAGCAATACGGTCTGAGGGCCGGCCTTCCAAGAATGGGGCATCAGCTCGGGCGTCTTGTCGTTGTAGCCGTCGATTTCTTCGGTACGGAAGTCGATGCCCGGAGAGATCACCAGGCGGTCGTATTTCAGAGTGCCTTTGCTAGTGACGACGGTATGGGCAGCCGGGTCGATCTGTGTGACCTCGGCCTGGACGAATTTGATGCCGTGATTGGCGATCAGTTTGTCGTACTTGATGGTCAATGCCGACAGATCGGGCAGGATGCCGCCGAGATAGAGGTTGGAGAACGGGCAGGAGACGAAATGATCGTTCCTTTCGATCAGCACCACCTCGATGCTCTTGTCCATCATACGGATGTACTTGGCAGCGATGGTGCCGCCATAGCCGCCGCCGACGACGACGACGCGACGTCCTGTTTTGGGCATGATCTCGGCAGCCGAGCCGGACGAGACGGCCGGGCCTTGCGTCGCACAGCCGGCGAGCGCCAGGCTCGATGCGCCACCCACGAGTTTGATGAAGTTTCTGCGGTCAAGTGTCATGTAGCGTCCCCCTTACTTGTTCACGCCGGCGTAGAAATGCAGCAGGGCGTCGATGTCCTCTTTCGACAGCGCTTTGACTTTTTCAGCCATTTTCTCCGGCATCTTGCGCTTGCCGGAGTGATACAGCTCCATCTGCATCTGCAGATAGGGCAGCCACTGGCTGGCCAACACCGGCGTGTCATCCTTGCCTTCCTTGCCGTCTTCGAGGTGACAACGACTACAATACTTTTCCTGTAGCAGACCGCCCTTGTTCGCCATGGCGACATTGACGGTCTGGTTGGTGAAATGAATCTTCTGCTTCGAGAAGAATTCGCCCAAGGCTTCGATCTGCTGATCGGTGTAGCCCTTGGCCAAACGTCCCATGATCGACGAAGGACGCTGGCCGCTCTTGAATTTCTTCATCGCTTCGACGATCGAGGTCTTCGATTGCCCGGCCAGGCTGGGCATCGTCAAGCCAGCGCTGCCGCCATGGGTGCCATGACAGCCCGCACAGGCATTGGCGAGCATTGCCGCCGAGGGTTGTTCAGCAGCGCCGGCGGCCGCCGGAACCGTCAGGATGCCCGTGACGAGCGCCCATGTGCTCCATCTGAGTTTCATCGTGGTTTCCTCCTCCTGTGAGAGTGAACGGGTACTGCTTACTGCTTGGTGACGTTGTAGAAGTACTTCACACCCTCGATGTTCTTGTCGAGGGCGAACTGATAGTTGAGTGAGACGTAGTGATAGCGCGCTCCGCTACCACCATCATGCAACGCGAAACCAAAGTCGTAGATCTTGCCGGGCTCGATCTTGTGATCGCCCGTGCCACCACCCGCGAGTGCTCGCGTGAAAGTCACGACCCATTTGTTGCCGTCTTTCTTGCCTTCGGCCTTGATCAGTCCCTTGCCACCTTCCATCACCCGCTTGTCGGCAATGTAGCCATCGACCGGCTTCTCACCTTTGCCACTGCGCCACTGGATCAAGTCCATGAACTTGCCACCATTGAGTGATGCGTCCTTGATGTATTTGGTCTTCTTGTCGTCCTTGGCTTCTTTCATCGTACGGAGATCGTTGTGGCAGGTCACCCAGCAGCCAGCACGCTCGGCCAACTCGATGGCTGACGTGCCGCCTTCGGCAAAACCACCATCGAACATCATCGCCAGTTTGACGTCGTTCTTCTTGTCCATGCCGAAGCTACTGCCCTTGGGCTGATCCCATTCGATGCGCACGTAAAGATTCTGCCCATCATGCGCCATCTTGAAGCTGGCTGGCACCCAACCAGCTCGGTCCGCAATCGGCTTCGGTTCGAGCTGGGTTTTGGAATTACCGACAGAGCCGCCCTTGATGATCTTGTCGCCGACCTCGTTGGCGTCACCTTCATGACATTTCGAACAAGCGCGCTTCTTGTTCGTGATGTCAGGCACTGCAGAGTGATCGGCTTTGTTCATGATCCATTCCAGTCCCGACTGGCCAGGATAAAACATTTTGATCTTGCGTTCGGTTACCTTGCTCCAGTCGGGTTCGGCGGCAAAAGCGCCACCGGCGACGAACACACCCATCACAGCCAATGCGATCTTCTTCATGTCAAGACTCCGTTGTAGTTAGTCTCTTGGAAAATCAACCTTCGGACTTTTCGCCACCTTCTTTCTTCAGCTGCTCGAGATATTCCTTCGGCAGATGGTGCGAAACGCCTTTGTGGCATTCGATGCAGGTCTTGCCATCCTCGACGGCACCTTCGTGCTTGACCGCCGAGCGATCCTTCTGCTTGTCAGGATCCATGTATTTGAAATCATGACAGTTGCGGCATTCCTTGGAATCGCGCTCCTTCAGGCGCTGCCAGACGCGCTGGGCCATCGTATAACGATGCGCTTCGAATTTTTCCGGTGTGTCGATCGTCCCTTTGATGTGGCCAATGACATCGCGTGCCGCCATCAGTTTCTGGAAGGCCTTGAACATGTAGTCGGTCGGCGTCTTGCTGCTGGCGACATGGCAATCGGCGCACTGGGCGGCTGCGCCGCTGCGATTCTTGTAATGGACCGTTTTCTTCAGTTCCTCGAAGGGAATCGTCATTTCGTGGCAGGAGGTGCAGAACTCGGAGCGGTTCGTATATTCCATGCCGGTATTGAGCCCGCCCCAGATAATGATGCCGCCGAGCACGCCGATGACGATCATGCGCAGCATCGAGCACTTCGGGGGTGCCTTAAGACGTGCGAGCAAGCCGGAGTTTTCTCCCGTGTTGTTTGGTGGCGTGTTGTTGTCCTGCACTTCCGACATCGACGAACTCCTCCTCTCGTTGGGCCTTGGTCGTGACTCTTTGCAACACGAGAAGAAGAAAAGCTTCGCCCTCATACGCAACGGTCATTCCTCTGCGATGGGAAAGCATCGGCTGACCGAATCGAAGCGAAACGAAACCTCCTCCTTCGTTATTCCCTATGCATCGCACAGTATTTCTAAACTCATTATTGCAAGCCAATCAAAAATGATCAAGAGGGTTTATCGAGATATTTTCAGTGTAAATAAATTAAAAAATTCTAATATTAAGTGTGCTCCATGTATCACGGCGTCATGTCGCCGCGCCAGCGTCGACGGGTGTCGAGGCTGGCGCAGGCTCTTTTCTACGACATAACTTCGTAGAGGGGCAGGGTGAGGAATTCCGGAAACTCCTCGGCAAGCGACATGCGTTCGAAGATCACCGCTGCCTGGTCATAGGTATCGGTCTTCTCGCCGTTCGCAGCAACGACGGCTTTGACCTTCGCCAGTTCTTCGGGGATTATCGCCTTGACCATCTCGGCGGTGATTTTCTCGCCGGCGCGGCGGCCTTCGGAGATGATTCCTTTCGGAGAGCGCACCCACTGCCACACTTGGGAACGGGATATTTCCGCAGTGGCGGCGTCTTCCATCAGGTTGTGGATCGGCACGCAGCCATTGCCGGCGAGCCAGCTGCCGAGGTAATGAATGCCGACGTTGATGTTGTTGCGCAGGCCCGCTTCGGTGATGGGCTTTTCGGGTCCGAAGGCGAGCCAGTCTCTGGGTCCATAATCGCCCGCAACCTGTTTGTTCCATTGATTGGGTCTGTCGCCCAATACCGCCTTGAACTCCTCCATCGCGATGGCGACGAGCCCCGGGTGAGCAACCCAGCCGCCGTCGTAACCATCGTTGGCGTCGCGGCGCTTGTCGTGACGGATACCGGCGAGTGCCTTTTCATTTGCGACTGGGTCATTCTTGATCGGAATCAGCGCCGACATGCCGCCGATCGCCGGCGCGCCGCGTTTGTGACAGGTTTGCACCAGCGCAAGGGCGTAGGCGCGCATGAAAGGCACCTCCATCGTGATCACGCTGCGGTTGGCGAGACAAAAGTCCTTGTTGCGCTTGAACTTTTTAATGCAGGAAAAGATGTAATCCCAGCGCCCCGCATTGAGACCTGCGCTGTGCTCTCGCAACTCGTAGAGGATTTCTTCCATTTCGAAAGTAGCGAGGATCGTCTCGATCAGCACGGTAGCCTTGATCGTGCCGCGCGGCAGGCCAATGTGGTCTTGCGCCATGCAGAAGATGTCGTTCCACAGCCGCGCTTCGAGATGCGATTCCATCTTGGGCAGATAGTAGAAAGGCCCAGCACCACGCGCGATCTGTTCTTTGGCGTTGTGGAAGAAGGCGAGGGCGAAGTCGAAGATGCCGCCGGAGACGCGCTGACCATCGACGGTGACATGCTTTTCATCCAGATGCCAGCCGCGCGGACGAATCTGCAGCGTGGCAATCTTGTCATTGAGTGTGTATTCTTTGCCGGTGTCACTGGTGAAAGTAATTTGGCGGCGCACCGCATCGTAAACATTCACCTGTCCCTGAACCTGATTGAACCAGTTTGGGCTGTTCGAATCCTCGAAATCCGTCATGTAGCTATCGGCGCCGGAATTGAGCGCGTTGATGATCATCTTGCGCTCCACCGGGCCGGTGATTTCGACGCGACGACATTCGAGCGCTTTCGGCAGCGGCGCGATCTTCCAGTCTCCCTCCCGGATGTGCTTCGTTTCGGGCAGAAAGTCGGGCATCTCGCCGGCATCGATGCGCGCCTGGCGCTCGACGCGGGCTTTTAACAGCTCCTGGCGGCGCGGTTCGAAGGCGCGGTGCAGTTTGGCGACGAATTCGAGTGCTTCGAAAGTGAGGATTTCGTCGAAGCGGGGATGGATCGGGGCGTGGATTTGCACGCCGGCGGGCAATTTAAGGGTCATTCGCGTTCTCCTTGGGGTGATTGGTGCGATGCAGAAGTATCTTATAGAAGAGTTTGAAAAAGGCAAAACCTTTCGTTTGCGGAATCGATGCTGGAGAGGCACTCAGCGCAAGAATATCGCACGGAAATCATTCACGTTGGTGCGCGTCGGCCCGGTGACGATGAGCTGGTCGAGCGCTGCGAAGAAGCCGAAGCCGTCGTTACGTGACAGAAAGTCGGCGCTGGAAAGACGGCACGCAGCTGCTTTGGCGGGAAGATCAGGGCCGAACCAGGCGCCGGCATTGTGCTCGGTGCCATCGATGCCATCGGTATCGCAGGCGAGTGCCCAGAGCGGAATGTCGCAGACATGCGCGAGCGCGAGGAGAAACTCGGTATTCCGGCCGCCACGTCCATTTCCCCGCACCGTTACGGTCGTTTCCCCGCCGGAAAGGATCACGCAGGGCTTGGCGGCGGGTTCGTCGTAACGGTAGATTTGGCGTGCGATCGCGGCGTGGACGTAAGCGACGTCGCGCGCTTCACCTTCGATCGTGTCTCCCAGCATCACGGGTGTCACTCCTTGCAGCCGCGCTCGCTGGGCAGCGGCCTGCAATGCCTGGTGTGCGGTGGCGATCAGCCGCATCTCGGCATGGGCCAGACGCACATCGCCGGGTTTGGGTGTTTCACAAGCAGGACTTTCTAGCCAGTGGCGCACCTTGGCCGATACGGGGAGCCGGTATTTTTCGAGAATGGCCAGCGCTTGTTCCCGTGTCGTCGGATCAGCAATGGTAGGACCGGAGGCGAGTGCTGCCGGATAGTCGCCCGGAATGTCGGAGATCGCCAGGGTCACCACCCGCGCCGGCGCACATGCCAGCGCTAGGCGGCCACCCTTGATCGCCGAGAGGTGCTTGCGCACGCAATTGATCTCGTGAATGTTGGCGCCACACTTCAACAGCGCACGGGTGATTTCTTGTTTGTCGGCGATCCTGAGTCCCGGCGCGGGCAACGCCAGCAATGCCGAGCCACCGCCGGACATCAGACAGAGCACCAGATCGTCCGGCGTCAGTCCCTTGACGAGCTCCAGAATGCGTCGTGCCGCTCGCTCGCCCGCGGCATCGGGCACCGGATGGGCGGCCTCGACGACTTCGATGCGCGTCGTTGCTACGCCATGGCCATAGCGGGTAACGACCAGGCCGGATAACGGCGCTGTCGCGGGCCAGTGCGCTTCGACCGCCGCCGCCATTGCTGCGGCGGCCTTGCCGGCGCCGATCACCACTGTTCGACCGCCCGGCGGGGAGGGGAGATGGGGCGGGACACAGATGGCGGGCGTGACTGCGGACAAGGCCGCATCGAACAAGTGACGCAGAAATATTTCCGGGCTCTCTGGCGATGACATCGTGTCAGGCGGAAAAGGAGCGCTGGCGCTGGTTATAGCATCGTTTGAAACTTTGCGACGGATGCGCTGACCCACTCAAAACAAGAGCCGCAGGTGAGAAGAAAAAGCCGGCACCTTCGCAAATGCCGGCTCTTCCGCTCCACTCCCTCTGTGTCGAGGGATCAGTGAAACTGCTCCTCCTCCGTCGAGCCGGCCAACGCTTTGACGTTGCTCGATCCGCCCTGAATCACGGTAGTGACATCGTCGAAATACCCGGCCCCGACCTCCTGCTGGTGCGCCACGAAGGTGTAGCCCAGCTCGCGGGCAGCGAATTCGGGCTCCTGCACCATCTCGACATAGTGTTTCATGCCCTCGCCGCGCGCATAGTGATAGGCGAACTTGAAGGTGTTGAACCAGTTGATGTGGATGCCGGCCAGGGTGATGAACTGATACTTGTAGCCGAGCGCCGAGAGTTCATCCTGGAAACGCGCGATGGTCTTCTCGTCGAGATTCTTCTTCCAGTTGAACGACGGCGAACAGTTGTAGGCGAGCAGCTTGCCTGGGCACTCCTTCAACACCGCCTGGGCGAATTCGCGCGCGAAACCTAGGTCCGGCGTGCCGGTCTCGCACCACACCAAATCCGCGTAAGGGGCATAGGAGACACCGCGGCTGATCGCCTGTTCCAGGCCGTTCCTGACGCGGAAGAAACCTTCCTGGGTGCGCTCTCCGGTCAGGAAGGGGCGGTCGCGCTCGTCGTGATCGGAGGTCAGCAGATTGGCTGCCTCAACATCGGTGCGTGCCAGCACGATGGTCGGCACACCCATCACGTCGGCGGCGAAACGCGCGGCGATCAGCTTTTCGATCGCTTCCTGGGTCGGTACGAGGACCTTGCCACCCATGTGGCCGCACTTCTTCACCGCGGCGAGCTGGTCCTCGAAATGCACGCCGGCGGCACCGGCAGCGATCATGTTTTTCATCAGTTCGAAGGCGTTTAGCACGCCGCCAAAGCCCGCTTCGGCATCGGCGACGATCGGCAGGAAATAGTCGATGTATTCCTTGTCGCCAGGATTGATGCCGCGGCTCCACTGAATCTCGTCGGCGCGCTTGAAAGTGTTGTTGATGCGGCGCACCATCGTCGGCACCGAGTCATACGCATACAGCGACTGGTCGGGGTACATCGTTTCCGAGGTGTTGCCGTCGGCGGCCACCTGCCAGCCGGAAAGATAGACGGCTTCGAGGCCGGCCTTGGCCTGTTGCATCGCCTGGCCGGCAGTGATTGCGCCGAAGGCGTTGACATAGCCTTTCTTCGCCTCGCCATGCAGCAGGCGCCAGAGCTTTTCGGCACCGCGTTTCGCAAGCGTGTATTCGATTTGCACCGAGCCGCGCAGGCGCACGACGTCGGCCGCGGAGTAACCGCGCTTGACGTTTTGCCAGCGCGGGTTGGTGGCCCAGTCTTGTTCGAGGGCGGCGATTTGGGCTTGGCGGTTGGTCATTTGTGTCCTCTCTCGGAAGGGTTTGGGGGAGCGTTTCAGCGAACAACTATATCGACTCTTTTGCAAAGCAACAAGTATCTTATATAAGACATAAGTTAGAAATTTTTAATCAACCTCATAATGGATTTTATGAACCTGAAAGCGCCGGGGCGGGAGGGGATTAGCGTTGAACGCCTTACATGCCGATCGTGGCCGCCTGCGTTTCATTGACCGTGGGTGGCCCGAGGTCGGCGATGCGGCGTTAGAGCAGCCGTTCGCTAGCGACGATCAGGCCATCCGCGTCGGCATAAAGCCATTCGCCAGGGCGGAACGTGATGCCGGCGAAACTCACGGGAACTTCGGCATCGCCGAGATTTTTCTTCACGGTCTTTTGCGGATGGGTGGCGAGCGCCAGCACACCCAGATTCATTTGG
The DNA here is from genome assembly GCA_964478415.1 of uncultured Methyloversatilis sp. Lineage (GTDB taxonomy): Bacteria > Pseudomonadota > Gammaproteobacteria > Burkholderiales > Rhodocyclaceae > Sulfuricystis. The sequence goes on along the minus strand of CAYZII010000039.1, from coordinate 6,800 downwards.
GCGATCGCGGCCGAATCGCGGATACAGCCCCAGACGACGATGCCCGCCCAGCCGTTATTCACGGCCAGTGCGGCCAACTGGTCACCCAGCAATGCGCAGCGTAAGCTGCCGCCACCATCGACGACCAGTACGCGGCCTTCTCCGGGTGTGCCGAGCGTCTGACGTACCAGACCGTTGTCTTCGAAGAGTTTCAGTGTAGCGATCTGGCCGTGGAAGGCAGTGCGTCCGCCATAGGCGCGGAAAATCGGTTCGGCGATACGCACCTTCCCTTCATGGGCATCACACAGGTCGCTGGTGGCGAAAAGCATGGCTCTCAGGCCGTGGAAGAGGAGGGCGAAGGGGCGCTTTCGTTCGGTGTTTCTTCAAAGAGCAGGCGCACCTGGTCGTTTTCGTCGATGTCGATGACCACCTTGCCACCGTGAACGAGACGGCCGAAGAGCAGTTCGTCTGCGAGCGCGGCACGGATCGTGTCCTGAATCAGACGCGCCATTGGTCTTGCACCCATCAGCGGGTCGAAGCCCTTCTCGGCGAGCCAGGCACGCAGTGAATCGGTAAACACGGCCTCGACCTTCTTCTCGTGTAGTTGACCTTCGAGCTGCATCAGGAACTTGTCGACGACGCGCAGGATGATTGCGGAGTCGAGCGGCTTGAACGAGACGATTGCATCAAGGCGATTGCGGAACTCCGGCGAGAACATGCGCTTGATGTCGGCCATCTCGTCGCCGGGCTGCTTGCTGGTGGTGAAGCCGATGGTCGTTTTCTGTAGCGCTTCGGCGCCGGCATTGGTGGTCATGATGATGATCACATTGCGGAAATCGGCCTTCCGCCCGTTGTTGTCGGTCAGTGTGCCGTGATCCATCACCTGCAGCAGGATGTTGAAAATGTCCGGATGGGCTTTTTCGATCTCGTCGAGGAGCAACACCGCATGGGGCTTCTTGGTCACTGCTTCGGTGAGCAGTCCGCCCTGGTCGAAACCGACGTAGCCGGGCGGCGCGCCGATCAGCCGGCTGACTGCGTGACGCTCCATGTATTCCGACATGTCGAAACGGATCAGTTCGATGCCCATGCAGTAGGCGAGCTGGCGTGCCACTTCGGTCTTGCCGACCCCCGTGGGACCGGAAAACAGGAAGCAGCCGATCGGCTTCTGCGGATTGCCAAGACCGGAACGCGACATCTTGATCGCCCGGGTCACGGCGTCGATCGCGGTGTCCTGGCCGAACACCACGCTCTTCAGATCGCGGTCGAGATTCTTCAGGGCTGAGCGGTCATCGGCCGAGACGTGCTGAGGTGGAATGCGCGCGATCTTGGCGACGACTTCCTCGATCTCCTGTTTGCCGATGACTTTTTTCTGTTTCGATTTCGGCAGGATGCGCTGCGCGGCACCGGCTTCGTCGATCACGTCGATCGCCTTGTCCGGCAGGTGACGGTCGGTGATGTATTTCGCGGCGAGCTCGGCGGCATTGGTGAGCGCCGCGGCGGAATACTTGATGCCGTGGTGCTCTTCGAAACGCGATTTGAGGCCGCGCAGGATCGAGATGGTTTCCTCGACGGATGGCTCGGCGACATCGATTTTCTGGAAGCGTCTCGACAGGGCGTGGTCTTTCTCGAACACGCCGCGGAATTCGTTATAGGTGGTCGCGCCGATGCACTTGATGGCCCCAGAAGCGAGCGCCGGTTTGAGCAGGTTCGAGGCATCCAGTGTGCCGCCCGAAGCGGCGCCGGCGCCGATCAGGGTGTGGATTTCGTCGATGAACAGGATTGCGTGCGGATCGTCGGCCAATTGCTTGAGCACGGCTTTGAGGCGCTGCTCGAAATCGCCACGGTATTTCGTGCCGGCAAGCAGCGCGCCCATATCCAGGGCGTAAACGGTGGCGTTCGCGAGAATGTCGGGCACGCGGCCTTCGACGATGCGTCGCGCCAGTCCTTCGGCGATCGCCGTCTTGCCAACACCCGCTTCACCGACCAGGAGCGGGTTGTTCTTACGCCGCCGACACAGGGTCTGGATCACCCGCTCGAGTTCCTTCTCGCGCCCGATCAAGGGGTCGATCTTGCCGGTGAGGGCCAGTTGATTGAGATTTTGCGTGAAGCTCTCCAGTGCACCGCTGGTTTGCTGGGCTTCGCCTTCCGCTTCGCGCGGCTCTTCATTCTTGCCGCCCTGGGCGGGCGCCTTGGTGATGCCGTGGGAGATGTAATTCACCACGTCGAGACGCGAGATGTTCTGCTTCTGCAGGAAATAGACGGCGTGCGAATCCTTCTCGCCGAAGATCGCGACCAGCACGTTGGCACCATTCACTTCCTTCTTGCCGGAAGACTGCACGTGGAGAATGGCGCGCTGGATCACGCGCTGGAAACCGAGCGTTGGTTGCGTGTCGATCTCGCCATCGCCAGGAACCGTCGGGGTGTGCTGGTCGATGAAATTGCCCAGCTCACGACGCAGACCCTCGATGTCGGCACCGCAGGCGCGCAGCACATCGGCGGCGGAAGGGTTGTCGAGCAGGGCTAACAGCAGATGCTCGACGGTGATGAATTCGTGACGCTTCTGCCGTGCTTCGACGAAGGCCATGTGCAGGCTGACTTCGAGTTCCTGGGCGATCATTGTTTACCTCTTCAGTTTTCTTCCATCACACAAGCCAATGGATGCTGATGCCGCCGCGCAAAGGCAGTGACCTGCTCGACCTTGGTGCTGGCCAGGTCGCGGGGATACACGCCACAAACGGCACGTCCTTCATGATGTACTTTGAGCATCACGCGCGTCGCTTGTTCGCGGCTCATACGAAAAAATTTTTCGAGCACGACGACGACGAAATCCATCGGCGTGTAATCATCGTTGAGCAGCACGACCTTGTACAGCGGCGGCGGCTTGACTTTCTGCTGCTCGGGTTCGAGAACGACGTTGCCATCGGGCTGGGACTTCTTGCGGGTTGCCATGAAATGATTGTAATGCGAATCCTGGCGCGCACAACACGGCCGCCATCAAGGGATCAGCAAGGGAAAATCCGGTCTGAGCCCGTCTTGTCCCGCGGCCTTACAAGCCAGCCCGCCTTTGTTGTCATGCAGCATCGAAAATGCTTGACGCAGGCACGGAACTTCAGTAAAAGGCGGCCGTGTTTGTGGCAAGCTTCGCCCCTGCATCACCGGGTCGCCGTGCATCTTGCGTGCGTTTGCCTCTGATTCACCGGTCTGGCTCGATCCTGCCGTCGTGAAACTTGTACATCAAACATGCCGCCGGCGATGCCGCGCATCACCGGGTATTTGTCACATGTTTTAGGAAAGAGGTTGTATGGCAACGGGTACCGTCAAGTGGTTCAACGACTCCAAGGGTTATGGTTTCATCACCCCGGACGATGGCAGCGAAGATTTGTTCGCCCACTTCTCCGCGATCAACATGCAGGGTTTCAAGACCCTGAAAGAAGGCGAGAAGGTCAGTTTCGACGTCGTCCAAGGCCCCAAGGGCAAGCAGGCTTCGAATATCCAGAAGTCCTGATTCCGACGGTAACTGTGCCGTCCCGCCAGCGCCGACTTTTACTGGCGTTGGCAACAAAAAACCCGGCAGCGCCTGCCGGGTTTTTTGATGGCGATCGAAACCTCACATGCGCGCGATCATCGCCTGGCCGAATTCGGAACACTTCACTTCCTGGGCACCCTCCATCAGGCGCGCGAAATCGTAGGTGACGATCTTGTCGGCGATCGTCGCTTCCATCGACTGGATGATTAGGTCGGCGGCTTCTTTCCAGCCGAGGTGGCGCAACATCATCTCGGCCGAGAGGATCAGCGAGCCGGGGTTGACCTTGTCCTGACCGGCATATTTCGGCGCTGTGCCGTGGGTGGCTTCGAACACGGCATACTGGTCGGAAATGTTGGCACCCGGCGCGATGCCGATGCCACCGACCTGGGCGGCCAAGGCATCGGAAATGTAATCGCCGTTGAGATTTAACGTGGCGATGACATCGTATTCGGCGGGGCGCAGCAGGATCTGTTGCAGGAAGGCATCCGCGATCGCATCCTTGATGACGATTTCGCGGCCGGTGTGCGGATTTCTGAAGCTGCACCACGGGCCGCTGTCGATCGGCTGGGCGCCGAATTCGCGCTGCGCCAGCGCATAGCCCCAGTCACGGAAAGCACCCTCCGTGTATTTCATGATGTTGCCCTTGTGCACCAGCGTGATGCTCTTGCGGTCGTTGGCGATCGCATATTTGATCGCGGCGCGCACCAGCCGCTCGGTGCCTTCGCGCGAGACCGGCTTGATGCCGATACCGGAGGTGGCCGGGAAGCGAATCTTCTTGACCCCCATCTCTTCCTCGAGGAAACGGATCACTTTGCGGGCGCCTTCCGATTCGGCCGGCCATTCGATACCGGCGTAGATGTCCTCGGTGTTTTCGCGGAAGATCACCATGTCGGTCTTGGACGGATCCTTGAGCGGGGAGGGCACCCCCTTGAAATAGCGCACCGGGCGCACGCATTGATAGAGGTCGAGCTCCTGGCGTAATGCCACGTTCAGCGAGCGGATGCCGCCGCCGACCGGAGTGGTCATCGGCCCCTTGATCGAAACGGCGTAGGTTTTCAACGCCTCGAAGGTTTCCTGCGGCAGCCATTGATCCGGGCCATAGAGGCGGGTGGCCTTCTCGCCGGCATACACTTCGAGCCAGGCGATCTTGCGCTTGCCACCATAGGCCTTTGCGACCGCGGCATCGACGACGGCTTTCATCACGGGCGTGATATCGACGCCGATACCATCGCCTTCGATGAACGGAATGATGGGCATGTCTGGGGTGGGTTGTCCGGGTATGATTCTCTGACCTTCGGCAGGCACTTTGATGTGAGATACGCTCATGACGACTCCGGTGACGGTTGCGATGGTTTCATTATCCCCGATCGGGCGGCAGCTCGCCAGACTTCCCGACCAGCCACCGCGCATTTGCCGTTGCTGAGATGCTGAAGATGGCACTGTTCCTGAATCTCGTTCCTGGAAACGAACCACGCGAGAAACGGGCGCTGGCGCTCGCTCAAACCTTGCTGGCCGGCTTCGACAAGCATTACCGGCTGTTTCGGGAAGCTTCCGCGGCCGCCAAGACCTTGTTCGAGAACGGTGACTGGCCTGCGGTGCAGCGCGCCGTCAGGGAGCGCATCCAGTTCTACGACGACCGGGTCGCCGAGACGGTCGAGCGCCTGCACCGTGAGTTTGCTGAAGATGCCCTGAATACGGACATCTGGCGCCAGGCCAAGCTTTACTACATCGGTCTGCTGACCGAACACAGCCAACCGGAACTGGCGGAGACCTTCTTCAACTCGGTGTTCTGCAAGATTCTCCATCGCACCTATTTCCACAACGAATTCATCTTCGTGCGGCCGGCCATCTCGACGGAGTACATCGAATCCGACCCACCGACTTACCGGGTTTATTACCTGCGCGAAACCGACTGGTTTGGCGCGCTATCCCGCATCTTCACCGATTTCGCCTGGCAGCGGCCGTTCGCCGATCTGGCGCGCGACATCGGCTGTTTGCTACGGGCGATCCAGGAGCGTTTCCCCGTGCTGCCGGCGCGCGAGGAGAATTTCCAGGTGCAGGTCTTGTCAGCGGCCTTTTACCGGAACAAAGCTGCCTATGTGATCGGCAAGGTGATCAACGGTGCCAGCGAGTATCCCTTCGCGATTCCCGTGCTGCACGATGCGCAAGGCCGGCTGTATCTCGACACGATCCTGCTCGATGCGCAGGAGATCGGCGTGCTGTTTTCCCTGTCACGCGCCTATTTCATGGTCGATATGCCGGTGCCGGCGAATACCGTCCAGTTTTTGCGCAGCCTGATGCCCGGCAAGCCGCGTGCCGAGATCTATTCGATGCTCGGACTTGGCAAACAGGGCAAGACCTCCTTCTACCGCGGTTTGATTTCCCACCTGCACCATTCGGCCGATCAGTTCGTCATCGCGCCAGGGATTCGCGGCCAGGTGATGCTGGTATTCACGCTGCCTTCGTATCCCTATGTCTTCAAGGTGATCAAGGACCGTTTCGGCGCCAGCAAGGAGGTCGATCACGAGACGGTCAGGCGCAAGTATCAGCTCGTCAAGCAGATCGACCGCGTCGGACGGCTTGCCGACACGCTCGAATTCTCGCTCGTCGCGTTGCCGAAGGCGCGCCTGGCGCCGGAACTGAGCGAGGAGTTGTATCGCGAGGTTCCTTCGCAGCTCGAAGAGGCAGGTGACGATCTGATCATCCGGCATCTGTATATCGAACGCCGCATGCAGCCGCTCAACCTGTATCTCGAGCGTGCGCTTGCCGAAGGCCGCGACGATCTCGTCGAACAGGCGGTGATCGAATACGGCAATGCGATCCGCGAGCTGGCGATCGCCAACATCTTTCCCGGTGACCTGTTGTGGAAGAATTTCGGCATCACCCGTTATGGCCGGGTGGTGTTCTACGACTACGACGAGATCGAATTCATGACCGACTGCAATTTCCGGCGCATCCCACCACCGCCCAACGCCGAAGCGGAAATGTCCGGCGAACCCTGGTATTCAGTGGGCAAGAACGACGTTTTCCCCGAGGAGTTCGCCACTTTCCTGCTTGGCGAGCCGCGCATACGCGCGCTATTCATGAAACATCACGCCGATCTGCTTGACGTCGACTTCTGGCGGCGCGCACAGGAAGACATTCGTAGCGGGAAAATCCGCGATTTCTTCCCATACCCGGAATCGCTGCGCTTTTGTCACCGTTTTACCGATCAGGACCAGCGCCTATGAAAACTTTAGCTGCCCTCAGTGCCATGCTGCTGTCGACCAGCATCTACGCCCAATCTTTGCCGCTG
>CAYZII010000038.1:0-21378 GCA_964478415.1 uncultured Methyloversatilis sp. | reverse complement strand
GCCGACGAACGGTCGCTCCGTGACTCAGAGCAAACCCGCCGGCAGGGGGAAATTGACGCCTTCATCGACGCGCGCGATCTCGGGTGGCGCGGCACCGGTGAGCCGGATGACGGCGTCGACGACTTCGTGCACCAGTACTTCCGGGGCCGAGGCGCCGGCGGTGATGCCGATCGTCTCGGCGTCGGCAAACCATTGCGGAAGGATTTCCTCGGCCCGATCGATGAGGTGAGCACGCACGCCCTGCTGGCGTGCGACCTCACAGAGGCGATTCGAATTCGAACTGTTCGGTGAGCCGACGACGAAGATCACCTGACAGACTTCCGCCAGTTGGCGCACGGCATCCTGGCGGTTTTGCGTCGCGTAGCAGATGTCGTCCTTCTTCGGCCCGACGATGCCGGGAAAGCGGTGTTTGAGCGCCGCGACGATGGCGGCCGCATCATCGACCGACAGCGTGGTCTGGGTCACATAGGCGAGCTGGGGTGCCGTAGCGCCAGCGCCGATTTTCAGTTCCGCGACATCCGCGACATTCTCGACGAGGTGGATGCCGCCGTCGGTCTGTCCCATCGTGCCTTCGACTTCCGGATGCCCACGGTGGCCGATCATGATCACCTCACGGCCTGCCTTGCGGTGGCGTTCGACCTCGAGATGCACCTTGGTCACCAACGGACAGGTGGCATCGAAGACCTTCAGCCCGCGCCGCGCAGCTTCCGCCCGCACCGCCTTGGACACGCCGTGAGCGCTGAAGATGACCGTGGCCCCTTGCGGCACCTCGTCGAGCTCTTTGACGAAGATGGCGCCCTTGGCTCGGAGGCCATCGACGACGAAACGGTTGTGCACCACTTCATGCCGCACATAGATCGGTGCGCCGAATTTGTCCAGCGCACGCTCGACGATCGCGATCGCGCGTTCGACGCCGGCACAGAAGCCGCGCGGGTTGGCGAGAAGAATTTTCATCACAGGACTCCGATCACTTCCACCTCAAAGCGGATCGGTTTGCCAGCCAGTGGGTGGTTGAAGTCGATCAGCGCACTCTGATCGTCGATTTCCCGCACCAGTCCGGCGAACCGGGCGCCGCCAAATTCCCCCGGCACCTCGAATTCGACCAGCGAGAGCACACCGATCTCTGCGCCACCACCCGGCAGTTCGCTTCTCGGGATGCGTTTGAGCAGTGCCGGATTGTGGGAGCCGAAAGCCTGCTCGGGTTCCAGCAGGAACACGTGGCGTTCCCCGATGGGCAGATCGATCAGGCAGGCCTCCAGCGTTGGTGCGAGTTCACCGCTGCCGAGTTGCAGGGTCGCCGGCGTGCTGCCGAAGGTGGAGACGATCTCGACATCGTTGCCAGTGGCGACGCGGTAGTGGAGCGTGACGAGGCTATCGGGGCGGACGCGTGCGCTCATGAGCGAAGAGTTGCTGCAAAAGGAGCAGGATGACACCGACGCTGATCGCAGTGTCGGCGACGTTGAAGGCCGGCCAGTGCCACCCGGCAAGATGGAAATCGAGGAAATCGACGACGGCGCCGAAACGCAGCCGGTCGATCACGTTGCCCAACGCGCCACCAAGCACGAGGGAAAGCGCCGCAGGCATCAGCCGCTCCTGGGCATGCCGCCGGATCAGCAAGACGAGCCAAGCGGACACCGCCAGCGCCAGCACGACGAAGAACCATTTTTGCCAGCCGCCGGCATCGGCGAGGAAGCTGAACGACGCACCGGGATTCATCACCAGCACGAGGTTGAAAAATGATGTTACGGGCTGAATTTCATGCAGATGGAACGTGGCCAATACCCAAGCCTTACTGGCCTGGTCGATTGCCAGGACGAGGCCTGCAAAAATCAGCCAACGCACGAATTCAGGCAAATTCGCGCGCCTCGCCCGCGCCGAAGAGGTTTGTCGTGCAACGGCCGCAGAGTTCGGGATGGGCGGGATCGTGGCCGACGTCGTCACGCCAGTGCCAGCAGCGCACGCATTTCTTGTGCGGGCTGGGTGTCACAGTGACTGCCGTGTCACCAGCGCCGATTTTCTGCAGCGTGACCTTCGAGCAGATCAGCACGAACTTGAGGTCCTCGCCCAGCGAAGCCAGCAGATCATGGGTATCGCCCGCGGCGCGGATCGTCACTTCGGCCTGCAGCGAGGAGCCGACGCCGCCCTGACTGCGTACTGCCTCGATCGCCTTCATCACTTCCGCGCGCACCGCCAGAATCGTCTGCCAGCGGCGGAGAAGACCTGCCGCATCGGCGACCTCGGGCAGCCGATGCCAGGTCTCCAGCATCACGCTGTCGCGCCCCAGCACGCTGTGGATTTCCTCGGCCGTGAAGGCGAGGATCGGCGCCATCAGGCGCGTGAGGCTCTCGGTGATGTGCCACAGCGCGCTCTGCGCGGAACGGCGCGGCCGCCCAGCCCTCGGCGTCGTGTATAGGCGGTCTTTCAGTACGTCGAGATAGAAGGCGCCCAGGTCTTCGGCGCAGAAATTCTGCAGCGCTTGCACCACCTTGTGGAATTCATAGCGAGCATAAGCGGCGGTGCAGGTGGCGTGCAACTCATGCGCCAACACGAGCGCATAACGGTCGATTTCCAGCCACTGCTCGACCGGCAGCATGTCCCGGGCAGGGTCGAAATCGCTGGTGTTGGCGAGCAGGAATTTCAGCGTGTTGCGCAGCCGGCGATAGACCTCGACGACGCGGGCGAGGATTTCTTTCGAAATCGACAGCTCGCCGGAATAGTCGGTCGCAGCGACCCACAGGCGCAGGATTTCGGCACCCAGCGTGTCGGCGATTTCCTGCGGTGCGACGACGTTGCCTTTCGACTTGGACATCTTCATGCCCTTGCCATCGACGACGAAACCGTGCGTGAGCAGCCCCTGGTAAGGCGCACGGCCGTCGATGCAACAGCCGGTGAGCAACGAGGAATGGAACCAGCCGCGATGCTGGTCCGAGCCTTCGAGATAGAGATCGGCGGGCCAGGCACACTCGTCCTGGTGCGAGCCGCGCATCACGGTCCAGTGGGTCGTGCCGGAATCGAACCAGACATCGAGGGTGTCGGTCATCTTCACGTAGGACGCAGCTTCCTCGCCGAGCAGCTCTTTGGCATCGAGCGCGAACCAGGCTTCGATGCCACCCGCTTCGACGCGCTGCGCCACCTCTTCGAGCAGCTCCAGCGTGCGCGGATGGGGTTCTCCAGTCTCCTTGTGCAGGAAGAACGGGATCGGCACGCCCCAGTTGCGCTGGCGCGAGACGCACCAGTCGGGACGGTTGGCGATCATCGCATGTAGGCGCGACTTACCCCACGCGGGGAAGAATTCGGTCGCCTCGACGGCGGCGAGCGCCTTGTCGCGCAGGGTCTTGCCGTCCGTGCCCGACAGGTCCATGCCGACGAACCATTGCGTCGTCGCGCGATAGATCGTCGGGGTCTTGTGGCGCCAGCAGTGCATCGTGCTGTGCACGATTTCCTCGCTGGCAAGCAGACAGCCGACCTCGGCGAGTTTGTCGACGATACGCGGATTGGCCTGCCAGATCTCCATGCCGCCGAAGAACGGCAGACTAGCGACATAGCGGCCATCGCCCTGCACTGGGTTGAGAATCTCCTCATTCTTCATGCCGGCGCGCTTGCAGGATTCATAGTCCTCGACGCCATAAGCCGGCGCGCTATGCACGATGCCGGTGCCGGTCTCGTGCGTCACGTAGTCACCGAGAATCACCGGCGAGGCGCGGTCGTAGAACGGATGGCGGAAGTTCAACCGGTCGAGTGCCAGCCCGCGGCAGGCACCCAGCACCCGGCCCGTCAGCTGGTAGCGCGCGAGCGCCGCGGCGCGCAGTTCAGCGGCGAGGATCAGCAATCCCTTTTCGGTGTCGACGAGTTCATAGACGAAATCGGGATGCACATTGAGCGCCTGGTTGGCCGGAATGGTCCACGGCGTGGTGGTCCAGATCACCGCATAGACGGGCTTGTCCGGCAGCTTCGCGAGCGAGAACACCGCCGCCAGCCGCGCCCGTTCTTGCTCTTGTAGCGGGAAGGCGACATCGATCGCCGGGCTTTTCTTGTCGGCATATTCCACCTCGGCCTCTGCGAGCGCCGAGCCGCAGTCGAAGCACCAGTTGACCGGCTTCAGGCCCTTGAAAAGATAACCCTTGCGATACATCTCGCCGAGCGCGCGAATCTCCGCCGCCTCGGTCTTGAAATCCATCGTCTTGTAGGGATGTTCCCAGTCGCCGAGCACGCCGAGGCGAATGAAATCCTTCCTCTGGCGGCCGATCTGCTCTTCGGCGTAAGCACGGCACAGCGCTCGCACGCGATTGCCTTCGAGGTGCTTGCCGTGGGTCTTTTCGATCTGATGTTCGATCGGCAGGCCGTGACAGTCCCAGCCAGGCACATAGGGCGCATCGAAGCCGGCCAGCGTCTTCGAACGCACGATGATGTCCTTGAGGATCTTGTTCACCGCATGGCCGATGTGGATGTCGCCGTTCGCATAAGGCGGGCCGTCATGCAGCACGAAGCGCGGGCGGCCTTGGCTCGCGGCGCGGATTTTCTGGTAGAGGCGCTTCTCCTGCCATTCCTTCACCCAGCCCGGTTCGCGCTTGGCCAGATCGCCGCGCATCGGGAAAGGCGTGTCCGGCATGTTGAGGGTGTTCTTGTAGTCGGCCATGGCACTCATCCGTCAATCAATCTGTCTGCATGAGAAATACTTGCGCGTCGCTGCCACATCACAAGCGATCTGGTCGGCAAGCGCTTCGAGGGAGGAAAATTTCATCTCCTCGCGCAGTTTGTGCAGGAAATGCACGGTGACGTGTGCACCGTAGATGTCCTGATCGAAATCGAACAGATGGACTTCCAGCACCGGCGCGAGCCCGTGCCCCAAGGTCGGGCGCACGCCGAGGCTTGCCACGCCCGGCAGATGGCGTTTGTCGAGCCCGGAGACCGTGACGGCAAAGACACCAGTGAGCGCCACGCGCTTTCTTTTCAACTGGATGTTCGCGGTCGGCCAGCCGAGCTTGCGGCCGATCTTGCCGCCATGCACGACGCGGCCAGATATGCAGTAGGGCCGGCCGAGCAGGCGGGCCGCGTGTTCGAGATCGCCTTGGCCAAGCGCATCGCGCACCGCGGAACTGGAAACGCGTTCGCCGTCGATCTCGATCGTATGCATCGCCTCGACGCCGAATCCATAGCGTTGTCCTGCTGCCTGCAGCAGCGCGAAATCGCCGACACGCCCCTTGCCGAAACGGAAATCGTCGCCGATGATCAAATGCCGTACGCCGAGACCTTGCACCAGCACGCGCTCGATGAATTCGGCGGCAGAGAGCTCGGCCAGCCTGCGCGAGAAATGCAACAGATACACTTCGTCGATGCCACAACCATCAAGCAGCGCGAGCTTCTCGCGCAGCGAGGTGAGCCGCGCCGGGGCCTGTTCGGGCGCGAACAGTTCGCGCGGATGGGGCTCGAAAGTCATCACCGCCGCCGGCAGGCCAAACTGGCGCGCCGTGGCGGTCAGGCGTTCGAGCAAAGCGCGATGCCCCAGATGCACGCCATCGAAATTACCGATGGCGAGCGCACAGGAGGAGGTCGCTCGCGGTGGAATGGTGCGGGAAAACTGCATCTTGACAGGCGCTGGTCAAGCACCCGATTGTATCAGTAGAGACGCGCCAGCTTCGATTTCGCCGCCGCGGGATGCAGCGCAAAATAGCGCTTGATGCCAGAGAGCAGCGCCTCGGCCATCTGATCCTGATAGGTCTCGTCGGTGAGGCGCTTTTCCTCCTTGGGATTGGAAATGAAGGCGGTCTCGACGAGGATCGACGGAATGTCAGGCGCCTTGAGCACCGCGAAACCGGCCTGCTCAACATGGCCTTTGTGCAGCGTATTGATGCCGCCGATTTCATTCAGCACCGCCCGCGCCAGCTTGAGACTGTCGTTAAGCGTTGCGGTCTGGGACAAATCGAGCAGGGTGCGCGCCAGATGCGGATCCTTGTTGCCGAGATTGACGCCGCCAATCAGGTCGGCGGCATTCTCCCGGTCGGCCAGCCAGCGCGCCGCGGTCGAGGAAGCCCCGTTTTCCGACAGCACGAACACAGACGAGCCACGCGCGGTCGGCTTCATGAACGCATCGGCATGCACCGAGACGAACAGATCGGCCTTGACGCGCCGCGCCTTCGCGACCCGTTGGCCGAGCGGGATGAAGTAGTCGCCGTCACGCGTCAGCAGCGCGCGCATGTTCGGCGTGGCATCGACCTTCGCCTTCAGCCGCCGCGCGATCGCCAGTGTCACATCCTTTTCGCGGCTGCCGCCGGCGCCGATCGCGCCCGGATCCTCACCGCCATGCCCCGGATCGATCACGACGGTGATGAGTCTGGTGATCTCGGGCGCATCACCAGCCGGCTTCGAGGTGGGCGTTTTAGTCATCTCACCCTGATCGAAAAGATCGCTGCCGCCGTGTTTTTCCAGCAGCGCGAGCAGCGGATCCGGCGGTTCTTTCGGATAAAGATCGATCACCAGCCGATGGCCGTAGCTACCGATCGGTTTCAGCGCGAACAGTTGCGGCTTGACCTCCCCTTTCAGTTCGATGACGATGCGCGCCACCCCCGGCTTAAAGCGCCCCGCACGGATCAGCCTGATTTGCGGATCGTCGTCGCGGATCTTGCCTGGCAGGCTGGCAAGCACCGAATCGAACTCGACGCCCTCGAGGTCGAGCACGACGCGCTCCGGGTCCTTGAGCAGCATCTGGCGAAATTCGATCGGCATATCGTGCTCGATCGTCACACGCGTGTAATCGGGTGCCGGCCAGACCCGTACCGCGATCAGCGTTGGCACCGCCGCGCGGGCCAGCGGCGTGACCAGCAGGGTCAGGACGGTGCAGCCGGCGCGCAGGAAATCGCGCCTTGAGAATCGGTGAGCGCCTTCAGCCATCGCCACCCCCGTTCGCTGCCGGCCTCGATGCTGGCCCGCCGGGCCTTGCCGTCGTGGGCAAGCCGAATGCGCAGGTCGGCCGCAGGCAGATAAGGCGCCGCCTTATCCGGCCATTCGACCAGACACACCCCGGCAGCGGCGAAGTATTCGTCCAGTCCGGCATCGAGAAATTCTTCTGGAAAATTGAACCTATAGAAATCAAAGTGATACAAGTGTAATCGAGAAATTACATAAGGTTCAACCAATGTGAAGGTCGGGCTCTTCGCCGTGATGCCGTTGCTGAGTTTTTGCAACAGTCCTCGCACCAAGGTCGTCTTGCCGGCACCGAGATCGCCTTCGAGATAAATCACGGCAGCAGGCACCGGGTCTTGAGGGAACAGCGCGGCGAGCGAGGCTCCCAGGCCGAGCGTGGCAGCCTCGTCCGGCAAGACATAATTGAGACGATTATCATCGCTGGCATGCATGACTGGCTGCACCTGAAGGAAAAAATCCGCGGCTGGGGGCGGGAACTCGGTTTTACGGCCGTCGGCTTCGCGGGCGTCGATCTCGGCCCCGCGGCGGAAGACGCGCTGCTGGCATGGCTTTCCGCCGGTTACCACGGCGCCATGGATTATATGGCCCGCCATGGCGTGAAACGGGCACGGCCGGCCGAACTCGTGCCGGGCACGCGCAGCGTGATCTGCTGCCGGATGGATTACCTGCCCGCGTCGACCGCTTCATGCCGTGTCACCAGCGCAGAGTTTGCGCAGCAGGCGGCGATCTCCCGCTACGCCTTTGGCCGCGACTATCACAAGGTCGTGCGGAACCGGTTGCAAAAGCTGGCTGAGCGTATCGCCACAGAGATCGGCCCGTTCCGCCATCGTGCCTTCACCGATTCGGCGCCACTGATGGAAGTCGCGCTGGCACAGAATGCTGGGCTGGGCTGGCGCGGCAAGCATACGCTCCTCTTGTCACGCAGCGGTTCGTGGTTCTTCCTCGGTGAGCTTCTCGTCGACCTGCCACTGCCGCCCGATGCACCGCAGGACGAGCACTGCGGCACCTGCCAGGCTTGCCTGACGGCCTGTCCCAGCGGCGCGTTTCTCGGTCCTTACCGGCTCGATGCGCGGCGCTGCATCTCCTATCTGACCATCGAGCATCCGGGCAGCATTCCGGAAGCATTGCGTCCGCTGATCGGCAACCGCATCTACGGCTGCGATGACTGCCAGCTCGTCTGCCCGTGGAACCATTTCGCCCGCGAGACGCAGGTCAGCGATTTCCTGCCACGTCAGGGGCTAGACAATGCCACACTGGTCGAACTGTTCACATGGAGTGAAACGGACTTCAACGAACGGCTCGCCGGTTCAGCGATCCGGCGCATCGGTTACGAACGCTGGTTGCGCAACATCGCAGTCGCCTTGGGCAACGCGGCGCCAGACGCCGCGGCGAAAGCCGCACTGCTCGCCCGCGCAGATCACCCCTCCGGCCTGGTGCGCGAGCATGTCGCCTGGGCGCTGGCGCGCTATCCCGGCTGATCACCGGTCACATAGGGCCGTGATGGGTCACTGCACCACTCGCTCCACGAGCCCGGATAAAGTTTCGACCCGTGAAGACCGGCGATTTCCATCGCCAGCACATTCACGCAGGCAGTGATGCCCGATCCGCACATATGCACGACCGTTCGCGGCTCGCGGTCGCCGATCAGGTCGATGAATTCCGCGCGCAGCTCATCAGCCGACTTGAAATAGATCGCCGCATCGTCGAGACAATCGTAATAGAAGCGGTTGAGCGCACCCGGAATGTGACCGGCGACCGGGTCGAGACGCTCGTTTTCGCCGGCGTAGCGATCCTCGCTGCGCGCATCGATCAGCAGCATCTCGGGGGAATGGAGATGCTTTGCCACATAGTCGGCATCGACCATCATCTCGGAGCGCGGGTAGGGCACGAATTCCGTCGCTGTCACCGGCTTCACGCTCGTATCGAGAGGCAGCTTGGCACGCCGCCAGCCGGGCAGCCCTCCATCGAGCAGCGCCACCTTGTCGTGGCCGAGCCACTTCAACAGCCACCACAGCCGGGCAGCGAAGGCATTTGCTTCGTTGTCGTAGGCTACCACCTGGGTCTCAGGGGTGATGCCAAACTCGCCCATGCGCCGTGCGAAGATGGTGATGTCCGGCAGCGGATGACGGCCATTCTTGCCCGTCATCGGCCCGGACAGATCGCGGTCGCAATGCAGGAAGAATGCGCCCGGGATGTGTCCCTTGGCCCAGGCCTGGACGCCGTATTCGGTATTCGCCAGATCGTGACGGCAGTCGAAAACGATCCACTGTGGGTCGTGGAGATGTGCGGCGAGCTCCTCGACGCTGACCAGGGTCGTCGCCATCAGGCGGGCTCCGTCAGCCAGGCGCGCGCCTCCTCGATGTCATCGAAGACGCGCAGCTCGGCCTGCAGGAAAGCCTTCTCCAACCAGGCGCTCCAGGCCACCCACTGGCTGTCGGTGACGACCGCAATTTTCTTGAAATCCCCGCCGTGAATGCGCGTAAAGCGAACCTCTTCCAACGCCAGATCGACGGTGAAGCCGAGCATGCCGCGCAGGTCGAACAACAGGCAGTGGCTGCCGTCGAACAAATCGTGCGCGATCAGATATTCCTCGAACTCGGTGAAATCCTCGAGCGTGAACTCGCCGATGACCGCGAGATTGACGCACTGGGCGTCGTGATCGATGGTAATCATCGCCCAGCCAGCGCCTCCGCCATGATGTGCCGGTAGAACTCGTGGAAATGCTGCATGCCATCCTCCATCGGCGATTGATACGGCCCCACCTCGTTCTTGCCCTGTTTGAGGAGCGCCCAGCGCCCCCGATCCATACGCTCGGCGATGTCGTCGTCCTCGATGGCGGTCTCCATGTAGGCGGCCTGCTCGGCTTTCATGAACTCGGGCTCAAACAGCGCGATGTCCTCGGGATAGTAGAACTCGACGACGTTGAGCGTCTTTTGCACATCCTGCGGGATCAACGTGGATACGACGAGCACGTGCGGATACCACTCGACCATGATGTTCGGATAATAGGTGAGCCACACCGCACCCTGTTTCGGCAGCTGCCCCTGGTAGTAGTCGAGCACCGCCTTGTGCCAGCGCGCATAGGTCGGCGAGCCGGGCTTGGCCAGCGAAGTGATGCCGACCTTCTGCACCGAATACCATTCACCGAACTGCCAGGTCAGATCGTCGCAGGTGACGAAGTTGCCCAGGCCCGGATGGTAAGGCACGACGTGGTAATCCTCGAGATAGACCTCGATGAAGGTCTTCCAGTTGTAATTGCACTGATGCAGCTCGACATGATCGAGCCGGTAACCGGTGAAATCGAATTCATTGGCCACCTGCATGCCGGTCAGATCGGCGTTCGCCGAGCGCGGCCCCTTGAACAGCAAGCCATGCCAGCTTTCCAGCTTGATCTTGTCGAGATTCAGACAGGGATTGGTCGGGAAATGCGGTGCGCCGATCAACTGGCCTTCGGTGTCATAGGTCCAGCGATGGATCGGGCAGACGATGGTCTTGTCGGCCGTGCCACTGCCTTGCAGCATGATCGCCTGACGGTGACGGCAGATGTTCGACATCAGATAGACGCCGTCGGGCTGGCGCACCAAGAGGTGCGAATGGTCGTTCCATTCGGTCGAACGATAGTTGTAAAGCTCGGGCACCATCAATTCATGACCGACATAGCCCGGCCCGCCATCGAAGAGGAGTTTTTTCTCCACCTCGAAGAGCTTTTCGTCGAAATACCATTCGACGGGAAACTGGGAGACCCCCGGGGCCAGTCGCGCCCGCGTTGCGATGTCGGACATATCCATCAACCTCCAGGAAAAAGCGGCGAAAAACAAGGCTTGTGACGAGCTTGAAAGTATAGACCATCCCGGTCTGTCCTTCAGACCGAGCAGGCATGGCACGCCTTCCGGTCCTGGTTGATTTGACCAGCGGGGGCTGCATCGGCTATTTTGCGGGGTTCGCAAAATCCGCTTTAGCGATGGAATCGACCGCATCCGCAACCCCGGCCTCCTTCGAGGCTGCCCTGCAAGAGCTCGAACGCCTCGTCCAGACGCTGGAGAACGGCAATCTGCCGCTCGAGGAGGCCCTCGCCGCCTATGAGCGCGGCATGGCCCTGCTCAAATATTGTCAGGACACCCTGGCCAGCGCCGAGCAAAAGATCCGTATCCTCGACGGTGCCGTACCCGCCCCCCTCGAGCCGCCGGAATCCGCCGCCTCATGAACGACGCTTTCCTGCACTGGATGGGCGAAATCCAGCGGCGCACCGAAGCCGCGCTGGAGCGTTGGCTGCCACCTGCCGCCACGGCGCCGGCGCGCCTGCATACCGCGATGCGCTACGCCACACTCGGGGGCGGCAAACGCATGCGCCCGCTGCTCTGTCACGCCACCGGCGAGGCGCTCGGCGCCAAACCGGAGGCACTCGACGCCGCTGCCTGTGCCGTCGAACTCATACACACCTATTCGCTGGTGCATGACGATCTCCCCTGCATGGACGACGACACGTTGCGGCGCGGCCGGCCCACCTGTCATGTCGAATACGACGAAGCGACGGCGCTGCTGGTCGGCGACGCGCTGCAAACCTTAGCCTTCCAGGTGCTGGCGGAATCGCCCGTGCCGTCCTGCGAGCGCCGCATCGCGATGATTGCGCTGCTCGCCCACGCCGCCGGATCGCGCGGCATGGTCGGCGGCCAAGCGCTCGATCTCGCCGCGACCGGTAGCACGCTGACACTCGAAGAACTCGAATTCATGCACATCCGCAAGACCGGGGCCTTGATCCGCGCCGCCGTGTTGCTCGGCGCCCACTGCGCGGCCGCCGACGAAGCCAGCCTGGCCACGCTCGGCCATTTCGCGAACCGCGCCGGTCTGCTGTTCCAGGTGATCGACGACATCCTCGACGCCGCAGGCAGCACCGTGACGCTCGGCAAAACGGCCGGCAAGGATGCGGCCCAGGACAAACCGACCTACGTCAGCATGCTCGGCCTGTCGCGTGCCAAGGCACTCGCCGCGCGCCTGCATGAAGAGACCCATGCCGCGCTCGCAGCCTGTCCTTTCGATACCGGCAAACTCACCGCGCTGACACGTTTCATCGCCGAACGCAGTTTCTGATGACCGCCTATCCTCTGCTCGAAACCATCGACGACCCGGCCGACCTGCGGCAACTGCCGCGCGAACGGCTGTCCGAACTCGCCGCCGAGCTGCGCGCCTTCCTGCTCGAATCGGTGGCGAAGACCGGCGGGCATCTGTCATCGAATCTCGGCACCGTCGAGCTGACGATCGCGCTGCACACGGTATTCGACACGCCCCACGACCTCTTGGTGTGGGATGTCGGTCACCAGACCTATGCGCACAAGATCCTCACCGGCCGGCGTGAAGCGATGGCGCGTCTGCGCATGAAGGACGGCATTTCCGGTTTTCCGCGCCGCAGCGAGAGCCCCTATGACACCTTCGGCGTCGGCCATTCCTCCACCTCGCTTTCCGCGGCGCTCGGCATGGCGATCGCCGCACGCGAACGCGGCGAAGAGCGCCGCGTCGTCGCCATCATCGGCGATGGCGCGATGTCTGCCGGCCAGGCTTTCGAGGCACTCAACAATGCCGGCGTCACAGATGTCAATTTGCTCGTCATCCTCAACGACAACAAGATGTCGATCTCACCACCGGTCGGCGCGCTGAACAAATACCTGGCACGTCTGTTCTCCGGACGCACCTTCAACGCCGCCCGCCGAGCAGGCGAGAAAGTGTTGGCCATCGCACCGCCACTGCTCGAGCTGGCGCGGCGCGCCGAGGAACATGTCAAGGGCATGTTCGTGCCGGGCACGCTGTTTGAGGAGTTCGGCTTCAACTACATTGGGCCGATCGACGGTCACGACCTCGACTCGCTGATCCCGACGCTGGAAAACCTGCGCGCGCTGAAAGGGCCGCAGTTCCTACACATCATCACGAGGAAAGGTCAGGGCTACAAGCTCGCCGAAGCCGATCCGGTGCGCTATCATGGCGTGGCGAAATTCGATACCGCGGAAGGAATCCAGGACGGCCCGGCGGTCGGCATCAGTAGCAGCAGGCTCACCTTCACCCAGGTCTTTGGCGATTGGCTGTGCGACATGGCAGCCAGCGACGAGCGGCTGGTGGCGATCACTCCGGCGATGCGCGAAGGCTCCGGCATGACACGCTTCGCCGAACTCTATCCGAGCCGCTTCTACGATGTCGGCATCGCCGAGCAGCATGCGGTGACCTTCGCGGCGGGGCTGGCCTGTGGCGGTCTGAAGCCGGTGGTGGCGATCTATTCGACCTTCCTGCAGCGCGCCTATGACCAGTTGATCCACGATGTCGCGCTGCAGAACCTCGATGTCACTTTCGCGATCGATCGCGCCGGCATCGTCGGTGCCGACGGCGCGACGCACCAGGGCGCCTTCGATCTTTCCTATCTCGCCTGCATCCCGAACCTGGTGGTGATGGCGCCGGCCGATGCCGCCGAATGCCGGCGCATGCTCACCACCGCCTATCGTTACCCTGGCCCCGCGGCGGTACGCTATCCGCGCGGCGCCGGCCCTGCCGTGTCGCCAGCGCCGACTTTGGACGAGCTGCCGATCGGCAAGGGTGAGCTACGCCGCCAGGGCCGGCGCGTCGCGATCCTCGCCTTCGGCACGCTTCTTTCCGCCGCTCTTGAAGCCGGCGCAACGCTCGATGCCACGGTGGCCAACATGCGCTTCGTCAAGCCCCTCGATGAGGCGCTGGTGCGCGAGCTTGCCGCCAGCCATGACGCACTGGTCACGCTGGAGGAAAATGTCGTCATCGGCGGCGCCGGTGCGGAAGTCGCCCGCGTGCTAGAAAATGCCGGGATCGTGAAACCGCTGCTGCGCCTCGGGCTGCCCGACCGTTTCATCGAGCACGGCGAGCAGAAGGAGATGCTCGCCGAACTCGGCCTGAGCGGGGTAGCACTCACCGAGCGCATCAGTCAGTTCCTCAGCCGCTTTACTTGAGAAATTTTGTCGGGAATGTTATATAAGGTTGTACAACGACGCCCGGAGAAAAGACCGGCAGCGCCCCAAACCCCACGGAGACATTCCCATGAACCTGAAAGACATCACGATGGCCATTCCTGACGTCCAGTCCAGCGCAGATACCCGCCAGCTGCCGATCGACAAGGTCGGCATCAAGTCGATCCGTCACCCGGTGAAAGTGCTCGACAAGAGCGGCGGCGTGCAGCACACGATCGCCAGCTTCAACATGTATGTGGGGCTACCGCACAACTTCAAGGGCACGCACATGTCACGCTTCGTCGAGATCCTCAACGCCCACGAGCGGGAAATCTCGGTCGAGAGCTACGAGCCGATGTTACGCGAGATGGTGAAGAAACTCGAAGCGAAGACCGGCCATCTGGAGATGAACTTTCCCTATTTCATCAACAAGGAAGCCCCCGTCTCGAAGGTGAAGAGCCTGCTCGACTACGATGTCACTTTCATCGGCGAGATCGTCGAGAACGACGGCTACCGTCACACGACGCGCGTCGTCGTACCTGCCACCAGCCTGTGTCCCTGTTCGAAAAAGATTTCCGAGCGCGGCGCGCACAACCAGCGCTCGCACATCACAATCACCGCGACCACCAATAGCTTCGTGTGGATCGAGGAGCTGGTAGAAATGGCCGAAAGCCAGGCCTCCTGCCAGCTCTATGGCCTGCTCAAGCGGCCGGACGAGAAATTCGTCACTGAGCATGCCTATGACAACCCGAAGTTCGTCGAGGACATCGTGCGCGACGTCGCCGGTCTACTCAACGCCGATCCACGCATCGACGCCTATGTGGTCGAATCAGAGAATTTCGAATCGATCCACAACCACTCCGCCTACGCGATGATCGCCAAGGACAAGCGCGCCTGAAACGGCGAGGGACGCCCAAGCGTCCCTCGCTGGCCGTCTGATGGCGCGTGGTTTATTCCTTGCCAGCCTCGGCACGCTTCGTGAGTTTTTCTTTGATGCGCGCCGACTTGCCGGAACGGTCGCGCAGGTAGTAGAGCTTGGCGCGACGGACGTCGCCCTTGCGCTTGACCTCGATGCTGGCGATCAGCGGCGAATAGGTCTGGAAGGTGCGCTCGACGCCCTCGCCGGAAGAGATCTTGCGCACCGTGAAGCTCGAATTCAGCCCGCGGTTGCGTTTGGCGATCACCACACCTTCGAAGGCCTGCACACGCTTTCTTTCGCCTTCGACGACGTTCACATTCACGACGACCGTGTCGCCGGGCGCGAACTCGGGAATGGTCTTGCCCAGGCGGGCGATTTCCTCTTGTTCCAGTTGCTGGATCAGGTTCATCTCGTATCGTCCTTTTAAAAGTCAAGTTATCACGACCGCAGAGCTGCTGCGTGCGCTTCGTCTTCGATTTCACGCAGCAGTTGCGCTTCTTCGCTGCTCAAACCGCGAGCAGCCTTGTACGCCAGCCATTTGGCAAACAGCTCCGGGCGGCGCTCCCGGGTCCGCGCCAACGACTGTTTCAGCCGCCAGCGACGGATGTTCTCATGATGACCGGAGAGCAGCACCTCCGGCACCTTCATTCCTTGATACACCTCCGGCCGCGTGTAGTGTGGACAATCCAATAGCCCCTCGACGAACGAATCCTCCACCGCCGAGGCCTCGTCGTTCAAGGCCCCCGGCAGCAGCCGCACCGTCGCATCGATCAGCGCCAGCGCGGCGATCTCGCCACCGGACAACACGAAGTCGCCCAGCGACACCTCCTCATCGACACAGCGCGCGATCACGCGTTCGTCGATGCCTTCGTAGCGACCGCAAAGCAGGATCGCTCCTTCGCTCACCGCCAACGCCTTGACCTTCGCATGCGTCAGCGGCTCACCCTGGGGCGAGAGATAAATCACCCGCCCGTTCCCGCCGCGCGCCTGCCTGGCCGCAGCGATCGCCTTTTCCAGCGGCTCGGCACGCATCACCATGCCGGGGCCGCCGCCGAAAGGCCGGTCATCGACCGAAGCATAGGCATTCCCTGCCCACTGGCGCGGATTCCAGCATTCGATGCGCCACAGCCCGCGCTCCAGCGCCCGTCGCGTGATGCCGTATCCGGTCACCGCTGCGAACATTTCCGGAAACAGGGTCACGACGTCGAAGCGCAGCACCTTCCACTCCCGCCTACCAGTCCCGTTCCCAGTCGACGCGGATCACGCTGGTGCACAAATCCACATCCTTCACCACCGCCTCGACGAAGGGCAGCAGGCGTTCATGCGCCGTATCGCCTTCGCCTTCTCTTACCACCAGCACGGCATTCGCACCCGTCTCGATCAACGTCGTCACGCGACCGAGCGCTTCCTGCCGTTGATTCACCACAGTGAGGCCGATCAGATCGGCCCAGTAAAACTCATCCTCTGCCGTTTCCGGCAACGCCTCGCGCGGCGCGCCGATAAAATGACCGGCCAGCCTTTCCGCCGCGGTGCGGTCATCGATGCCGGCCAGTTTGACGATCCACCCCTTGCCGTGCATGCGCATGTCCTGAACGGCGAAGGGCTGCCAGCCGGAAAAGTCGTTTTCCTCCTTGCCCAGCCACCAGTGCGACATCTCGCGCCAGCGCGCCGGATCGTCGCCGAAGGGGGTTAGCCGCAGCCAGCCTTTCACCCCGTATGGGGCAGTGATCCGCCCCAGGACGACCATGGGTTCGTCAGGCGGCTTTCGCGGCGGCAGCAGCCTGCTTGACGAGGCGCAGCGCGGTCGGCGACAGTTGCGCGCCCTTGCTCTGCCAGTAGGCGAGACGTTCGGTATTGATCGACAGCGCCTTTTCGTTTTCGGCGGCCTTCGGGTTGTAGTAACCGATGCGCTCGACGAAGCGGCCATCACGGCGGCTGCGCGAATCGGCGACGACCATGTTGTAGAACGGGCGCTTCTTGGCGCCGCTGCGGGCAAGACGAATCACGACCATGGAGGTTCCTCGAAAAATCCAGGGATGGGAAAGAATGTGATTTTATTGGCTATTTCATCTGGACGCAAGGAAATCTCCTGGCGTTGGTTAGCCAGCTGAGTGGTGGCCGCCGCTCACTCGCACAATGCCGGCCAGATCCTGCCGTTGCTCGATGTCTGTGTAGCCAGCGGCGGTAAGCAGCGTCCGCGCCGCCTCGCCCTGATCCCAGCCATGTTCGAAGAACAGCCAGCCGCCTGGCACCAGCCAATGCGTCGCTGCTGTGACGATCTGGCGGATCGCACTCAGTCCGTCAGCACCATCGGTGAGCGCCGCGCGTGGCTCGAAACGCAGGTCGCCCTGCAAAAGATGCGCATCGTGCGCAGCGACATAGGGCGGATTGGCGACGATCAGGTCGAAGCGCTGCGCGGGCAGCGCGGTAAACCAGTCGCTGGCGATGAAAGCCACGTTCGCCCCGAGCCGCGCGGCGTTCGCGCGCGCGACGGCGAGCGCCGCCGGCGAGACATCGACCGCGGTGACCCGTGCCGCCGGCAGTTCCAGGGCCAAAGTGATGGCCAGGCAGCCGCTGCCGGTACCCAGATCGAGGATGCGTGCCGTGCTATCAGCGCCGAGTTTCTCACACGCGGTATCGACCAGAAGTTCGGTCTCTGGGCGCGGAATCAGCACGTCGGGGGTGACACGGAAGTCGCGCCCATAGAACTCGCGCCAGCCAGTGAGATAGGCGACCGGCTCGCCTGCCGCGCGGCGCGCCACCAGCGCAGCGAATCTCTCCACGGTCTGGACAGCGACCGTATCCTCGCGGTGGGCTTCCAGCCAGGCGGTATTGCGCTCGAGCAGGTTGGCGAGCAGCAGGCGGGCCTCGTTGGGGGGAACGTGGCCACGCGCCTGGGCAAGCAATGCCGCGATGGTGGTCATTGTGCCTGGGCGAGCTGGGCGAGCTGCTCGGCCTGGTGTGCCGCCGAAAGCGCATCGATCAGCTCGTCGAGGTCGCCATCCATGATCGCATCGATCTTGTAGAGCGTCAGGTTGATGCGGTGATCGGTGACCCTCCCCTGCGGGAAGTTGTAAGTGCGAATGCGCTCGGAACGGTCGCCGCTGCCGATCAGCGATTTGCGCGTGCTGGCGATCGCTTCCCGTTGCTTGCGTTCCTCCATGTCTTTCAGGCGCGCGGCCAGCACCGCGAGCGCCTGCGCCTTGTTGCGGTGCTGCGAGCGGTCGTCCTGACATTCGACGACGATGCCGGTGGGCAGATGGGTGATGCGCACCGCGGAATCGGTCTTGTTGATGTGCTGACCACCGGCACCGCTGGCGCGGAAGGTATCGATGCGCAGCTCGGCGGGATCGATCTCGATCTCGCCGACGGCATCCACCTCCGGCAGCACGGCGACGGTGCAGGCCGAGGTATGGATGCGCCCCTGCGCCTCGGTTGCCGGCACGCGCTGCACGCGATGCCCGCCGGATTCGTATTTGAGCTTTGCGAAGACGCCCTCGCCGGCGATGCGCGCGACGATTTCGCGGTAGCCGCCGAGATCGGAAGGGTTTTTCGAGACGATCTCGACGCGCCAGCCCTGGCGCTCGGCATAGCGCGCATACATGCGGAACAGATCGGCGGCGAACAGTGCCGATTCCTCGCCGCCGGTGCCGGCACGGATTTCCAGAAAGACGTTCTTCGCGTCGTTCGGGTCGCGCGGCAGCAGGGCGCGCTGTAACGCCTCCTCGAGGCGATCGAGCTCGGCTTGCGCCGCCCGGGCCTCGGCCTGGGCGAATTCGCGCAGCTCCGCATCGCTCTCCATCGCCCGCGCCGTGGCAAGATCGGCCTCGGCGCGCCGCCAGGCCGAGAACAGGTCGACGATCTCGGCGATCTCGGCGCGTTCGCGGCTCAAACGGCGATAGGCGGCGATGTCGCGCGTTGCCTCCTGCTGGCCGAGCAGCGCGTCGAGTTCGGCAAGCCGCTCGGCCAGCCGCTCGATGCGCTGGCGAATCTCGGGAGTCATTTCAGCTATTGTCCGGCAGGCAGGCGCCAGATGCGCGCGATCAGTCGGGCGACCTCATTGCGCTCGCCCCCTTCGGCGAGATTGAGCGCCTCGGTGGGCGGATGCAGCAGCTTGTTGGTCAGCCCCTTGGAGAACGCTTCGAGCACCTGGGCGGGATCCTCCCCGCGCTGCAGGCGCTTCAGGGCGTGTTCGAGTTCATGGCGGCGCATGCGCTCACCGCTGTCACGCAACGCGCGAATCAAGGGCACGGTCTCGCGTGCTTCGATCCAATGCAGGAAATCACTCACACGCTGGTCGATGATCTTTTCCGCTTCGACGATCGCCGCCTGACGCGACTCCTGGCCAGTTTCGACGATCTCGGCGAGATCATCGAGCGTGTAAAGGAACACGTCGTCGAGGCGCGCCACCTCGGGCTCGATGTCGCGCGGCACGGCCAGATCGACCATCACCATCGGCCGGTGGCGCCGTGCCCTGATCGCGCGCTCGACCAGCCCTAGGCCGATGATCGGCAGGGTGCTCGCTGTGCAGGAGACGACGATGTCGAATTCGGGCAGCCGCGCACTGAGCTCGTCGAGACGCAGCACCTCACCATTGAAACGCTCGGCGATCAGGCGCGCGCGTTCCGGTGTGCGGTTGGCGATCGAAAGGCGCCGGGGTTTGGCGCCAGCGAAATGCGCCGCGCACAGCTCAATCATCTCGCCAGCGCCGACGAACAGCACCGCCTGTTCATCGAGACGCTCGAAGATGCGCTCGGACAGATGCACCGCGGCGGCCGCCAGAGAAACGATGTTGGCACCGATCGCCGTCGTCGAGCGCACCTCCTTGGCCACCGCGAAGGTGCGCTGGAACAACTTGTTCAGCAAGGTGCCGAGTGTGCCCGCCTCTTCGGCAGCCCGCGCCGCCTGTTTCATCTGGCCGAGAATCTGGGGTTCGCCGAGCACCATCGAATCGAGCCCGGAGGCGACGCGGAACATGTGCCGCACCGCGTCACGCTGTGGATGACGATAGAGGTAGGGCTCGATGCGCCGCGGAGATAACGCGTGATATTCGGCCAGCCATTCGATCGCGGCGGCTGGCTCCTCTGTAGTGCAATATAGCTCGGTGCGGTTGCAGGTCGACAGGATGGCGGCCTCATGCACCGGCCGGGCGCGCAGCAGGTCACGCAGCGCGTCAGTCAAGCGCGTCGGCGCGAACGCCACCTGCTCGCGGATTTCGAGCGGGGCGGTATGGTGGTTGATGCCCAGAGCGTAAACCTGCACTTGACCCGTTGCCTGCGTTGTTGGCCGATTCGGCTATTTCAGAAACGAGAGTTTACGATATCCCGACGGCGGCAAAACCGTAGCCTGCGACAATCTGTCGCATTCCCCTGGCGTCGCTGGCGACGTAGATTTGCTGCCACACATTCGTCGAGGAGACCCGCGATGCGCTCATCTTCTCAGAAAATCGCCACCCAGCCCACCGCTCAGCCAGAAATGGCCTCATTGCTACTTGGCGCCGGCTTCGCCTTGGCCTCGCTGATCCTGCTGCCTGCCGTGGCGCAAAAGATCGGCCTGGGTTCGAGTCTGACGATCGCGCTGCGTGGCGCACTGATGCGGGCTGCAAATCATTTCTGAGATAATCCAGCTCCCCTGAGTCATTTGTCGCGGCGCGCCTGCCACGGCAGCGCCGTCTCGCGCATGCGTCCTGCCAACCTTGTCCTGCTGCTGCTCGCCGTCGCCGCAATCTCTTTCGCCCTCTCCTTCGCGGATGCTGCGCGCCTACGCGAGGCACGTGCCGCAGGGAGCCAGACAGCCGCCCATCTGGTCGAACGTCTCGGATTGACCGATCCCGTGCTGTTCACCGAGGCGCGGTATACACGCCATCCCAGTCAGGCCGATCTGCAATCGGCATTTCAGGATCATCCGGTCGCTTTCGAACACTTTCCCAGCGGCTCGCTGCTCCCTCCACCGGCCGGTCTTCTTTCCAGCTATGACAACTTGGATAGAAAAGCAAAAACACCTGATTGATTTCACGCTCGCGTCGCTTGCCCGGCGCAAGGCGAAGAATCTCGGCTTACTGTTCATCTATACGCTGCTGGTGTTCGTGCTCGCTTCGGTATCGCTCTATACCCATGCGCTGCGCACCGAAGCGCAGAAGGTGCTCGCCGGCACGCCAGAAATCGTGCTGCAACGGCTGGTGGCCGGCCGGCACGACCTGATCCCGCCCGGCTATCTGGAAAAGATCGGTCGCATCCGCGGCGTGCAGAAAATGGAAGGAAGGCTGTGGGGCTATTACTACGACAGCGTCGTGAAAGCGAACTACACCTTCATGGCGCCGCGCGACATGAAAATCGAGAAGGGTGAGATCGTCGTCGGGCCGGCGCTGGAGCGCTCGCGGGGGTTGGCCGCGGGAAATGGCATCTCGTTTCGCGCCTACACCGGCGAGCTGCACACCTTCATCGTCGCCGACGTGCTGCCC
Source organism: uncultured Methyloversatilis sp. (assembly GCA_964478415.1). Classification (GTDB taxonomy): domain Bacteria; phylum Pseudomonadota; class Gammaproteobacteria; order Burkholderiales; family Rhodocyclaceae; genus Sulfuricystis. Next base: position 122 of record CAYZII010000038.1, on the reverse strand, counting down.
GCGAGTTCCGAGCTCGTCAGCGCCGATTTGGTGCTGATGAATGAAGAAGACTTCCGCGCCTTCTTCAAGATTCCCGCCGGCTATTACAACGACATCGCGCTGTCGGTCGCCAACCCGCAGGA
>CAYZII010000037.1:0-21962 GCA_964478415.1 uncultured Methyloversatilis sp. | reverse complement strand
ATCGTTGATCGACCGAAGGAGCGAAGCGATGGCTGGAATCGATGTTAGCGTAAGCGAAGAATGCTGCAGGTGTGTACCATTCTTTCTGTAAATTCCGTTTTTGCCGCGAGCTTCGAGAAAGGTGACTCTTTCATGGCAATGCGTATCGAAACCAACCCCCTGGAAGCTGCCTATGCCGTCTTGCTTGAAAACGGCTTCGATGGTGCTGGAGAAGCCCTGCGCATTATGGTCAATGAAGCTGCCAGGATCGAGCGCGCCGGGCGGTGTTGCCGGCCGTTCCTGGCAGCGCTGACAGTTCCATCTGCAGCAAAACGCCGGTCAATTCGTCACCCGGCAGGAGGCGAGAAAAAACCGTCGCTGCGAACCGCATACGCTTGCGCACTACCAACGGCCTGGAACGCATCCACCGCGATGCGAGGCCGCACCCGGCTCGCCCAGCATCTTCTCCAACCCCGATGCCTGTCTGCGTCTGGTCTCGGCATTGCTCGCCGAACTCGACGACGAATCAGACCCACAAGGTCTATCTCAACCTCAACCCGTAACCCCAAAGTCATGACCACCGCCTCGGAAATTTACAGAAAAGGGGTTGCACAATCCAGGACATCCGCAAGGTTCAAGAATTGCTCGGCCATAGCGATGTATCGACGACGATGATCTACACCCATGTTCTGAACAAGGGCGGGCGCGGTGTGACGAGCCCGCTGGATCGCTTGTGAGCGTGCCGCTCTGCCAGCGCCGATTTTTACATGAGTGCCGCGCCGTTCGATAGTCAAACTTTTCTTGCCACGCTGACCGAAGCACCGGGCGTCTATCGGATGCTGGCGGCCGATGGCGCAGTGCTGTATGTCGGTAAGGCGAAGAATCTCAAGAAGCGCGTCTCTTCGTATTTCCAAAAGAGCGGCCACAGCCCGCGCATCGTGCTGATGTTGCAGCAGGTGGCGGGTGTGGAGACGACGGCGACGCGTTCCGAGGCGGAAGCCCTGATCCTCGAAAACACGCTGATCAAGAAGCTCAAGCCGAAATACAACATCCTGTTCCGCGATGACAAGTCCTATGCCTATATTGGACTTTCCGGCGGTAGTTTTCCGCGACTTTTCTATCACCGCGGGGCATTCGACAAAGGTTCGCGCTATTTCGGTCCTTATCCGAGCAGTCTCGCGGTACGCGAGGCGATGGCGCTGATTCAGAAAACTTTCCGCCTGCGCACCTGTGAGGAAGGGGTGTTCGCGCATCGCTCGCGGCCTTGTCTGCTGTATCAGATCGGGCGCTGCAAGGGGCCTTGCGTGGGACTGGTTTCGGCAGAGGAATATGCCGAGGACGTGCGTCTGGCGGAGGCCTTTCTGAAAGGTCGCCATGTCGAGGTGATCGAGAAGCTCACGCGCCAGATGGAAGAGGCCGCCGCCGCGTTGCGCTTCGAGGAGGCGGCGGTTTTGCGCGACCGCATTCGCGCCTTGCAAAAGGTGTTGCACCAACAGTATGTGAGTTCGACGAAAGGGGAGGATGTCGACATCGTCGTCGCCGTCGTGGATCGCGGCGAGTTGTGCGTGAATCTGGCGATGGTGCGCGGCGGGTTGCATCTCGGTGATCGCGCGCATTTCCCGCAGATGACTGGCGAGGCGAGCGCGGCAGAGGGTCTGGCCGCCTTTCTCGAACAACACTATGCCGGCAGCGAGGCACCACCACGCCTGATCCTCGACCCGTGGCCGCTCGACGAACTGCCGGAGACTCTTCGCGCCGGGGCGCCGAAGAATGCGATGGAGCGGGCCTGGGTGGAGATGGCGGCGAACAACGCGCGGCTGGCGCTGGCGGCGCGGCGGCAGGGTGAACAACGCGCTGCTGCGCGATTGGAAGCCTTGCGTGAGGCGCTCGGTCTGGCGGAACTACCGCGCCGCATCGAGTGTTTCGATGTCAGCCATACGATGGGCGAAGGCACGGTCGCTTCCTGCGTCGTTTGCGTCGATGGCGTGATGAAGAAGAGCGAATACCGGCGGTTCAATATCGAGGGGATCCGGCCAGGGGATGATTATGCGGCGATGCGCCAGGTGCTCATGCGGCGCTTCGAAAAAGTCGGCGCTGGCGAATCGGCACGCCCCGATCTGGTGCTGATCGATGGCGGCAAGGGTCAGCACGCGGTGGCGCGCGAGGTGTTCGGGGAGCTAGGGCTGTCTGATCTACCCAGTGTCGGGATTGCGAAAGGCGAGGAGCGGAAGCCAGGCCGCGAGACCCTGTTCGTGCATGGCCGGGATGAGCCGCTAGAATTGGCCATGGACGACGCCGGCTTCCATCTGATCCAGGCCATCCGCGACGAGGCGCACCGCTTTGCGATCGCCGGTCACCGCGCACGGCGGGCGAAAGCGCGTGGCCGCTCGGCGCTGGAGGACGTCGCTGGTATCGGGCCGGCGCGTCGCCGGGTACTGCTCGCCCATTTCGGCGGGCTGGACGGCGTGAAGGCGGCCACCATTGAAGATCTGTGCCGCGTGCCCGGCATCAGCCGTACGCTGGCGAAATCGATTTACCGGCAATTGCATTGACGTTTGCAATCAATGGCTGCACAGGGTTACCATAAAGACCGTATCCCCATATTTACGGTAATTCTGATGAAGACCACTCTGGAACTTCCTGATGATCTTTATCGTCAGGTCAAAGCCATCGCTGTATTGCGCGGACAGACGGTCAAGGAATGGCTCACCAACCTGTTGCGTCGCGAGCTCTCGGCTCTCGAAGCCGGTCAGTCGCCATCCGACGACAGTGCGCAGGAAGCAGAAGCGTTCGTCGGAGAGTTGAAACGTCTGACCTCGCTCGTCACAGCCCGCTGGCAAGGCCCGCAAGATAGCGTAGAGGCAATTCGCGAACAGCGTCGCGACCTGGCTGCATGATCATCGATGCCTCGGTCTGGGTTGCCTGCGTGCTCGCCGAAGATGCACACCATGCGGCGAGCTTGTCGTTCATCCGAAAGTTCGTCATGACAAAACGCACGGCGTTGCATCCAGCTCTGGCGTGGCCGGAAATCGCCGGTGCCATCGCGCGGCGTACCGGCGATGCCGAGTTGGGGATGCAGGTCGTCCAGACGATCGTAACCAAGCGCTGGGTACGTACCATGCCCATCGATACCGTCTTGGCCCATCATGCGATTCGCCTGGCCGCGATGCAGCGCTTGCGTGGGGCGGATGCTATCTACGTCGCTTTGGCCGTGAGTCAAAAAATGCCCTTGATCACGTTGGATGCCGAAATACTGGCGCGCGCAGGTGAGGTTGCGCAAGTGATGACTCCGGCGCAGTGGTTGCAACAAGGCTGACATCATGCCGGTGAATCTTCCCAATCTGCTCACCTGGACACGGATCGTGCTGATCCCGCTCGTGGTCGGCGCGTTCTATCTGCCGTTGCCGGCGCACGAACAAAACCTGCTCGCGACGATCGCGTTCACGGTGGCGGCGGTGACCGACTGGTTCGACGGCTGGCTGGCGCGAAAACTCGGCCAGACATCGGCCTTCGGGGCCTTCCTCGATCCGGTGGCCGACAAGCTGATGGTCGCCGCGGCATTGGTGGTGCTGGTGGAACTCGATCGCACCGAAGCGCTCGTCGCGATCATCATCGTCGGTCGCGAAATCACGATTTCGGCGCTGCGCGAATGGATGGCGCATCTGGGTGCGGCTAAGAGCGTCGCGGTGTCTTTCATCGGCAAGCTGAAGACCACGGCGCAGATGATCGCGATCCCGTTGTTACTCTATTACGACCCGTTGCCTGGTTTCCCGACCGTGTTGTTCGGCGAGGCGTTGATCTGGCTGGCGGCATTGCTCACGCTGTGGTCGATGGGTTATTACCTCGGCAAGGCGTGGCCGGAAATCCGCAGCCGCGGCTTTTGAAGGTATCATTCGCCTTTACCGTTACCGCAGTCGCCATGACCAAATACGTCTTCGTAACGGGCGGTGTCGTGTCCAGTCTGGGCAAGGGCATCGCCGCCGCGTCTCTGGGCGCGATCCTCGAATCGCGCGGTATCAAGGTCACCCACCTCAAACTCGATCCTTACATCAACGTCGATCCCGGCACGATGTCGCCGTTCCAGCACGGCGAGGTGTTCGTCACCGAGGATGGCGCCGAGACCGACCTCGACCTCGGTCATTACGAGCGCTTCACCAGCGCGAAGATGGGCAAGCGCAACAACTTCACCACCGGCCAGATCTACGAATCGGTGATCAAGAAAGAGCGGCGCGGTGAATACCTTGGCAAGACGGTGCAAGTGATCCCGCACATCACCGATGAGATCAAGCGTTACATCAAGCGCGGTGCCGAAGGTGCGGATGTGGCGATCGTCGAGATCGGCGGCACGGTGGGTGACATCGAATCGCTGCCTTTCCTCGAAGCGATCCGTCAGATGGGCATCGAGGAGGGCAAGCAAAATGCCTGCTATATCCACCTGACCCTGTTGCCCTACATCCCGACCGCCGGGGAGTTGAAGACCAAGCCGACGCAGCATTCGGTGAAAGAGCTGCGCGAGATCGGCATCCAGCCCGACATCCTGCTTTGCCGTGCCGACCGGCCGATTCCCGACGAAGAACGCAGAAAGATCGCGCTGTTTACCAACGTCCAGCCCGAGGCGGTGATCGCCGCGCTCGATGCCGATTCGATCTACAAGATTCCGGGCATGCTGCACGACCAGATGCTCGACGAGATCGTCTGCCACAAGCTCGGCATCCTCGCCCGTGCCGCGAATCTCACGGTCTGGAAGAATCTCGTCGAAGCGCTCGAACACCCCGAGCACGAGGTCGACATCGCCTTCGTCGGCAAGTATGTCGATCTGACTGAATCCTACAAGTCGCTCACCGAGGCGCTGGTGCATGCCGGCATCCATACCCGGAGCAAGGTCAACATCCACTACCTCGATTCCGAAGAGATCGAAAAGCACGGGCCGGCAGCCTTGAAAGGCATGGATGCAGTGCTGGTGCCTGGCGGTTTCGGCAAGCGTGGCACCGAAGGCAAGATCGTTGCGATCCGCTATGCCCGCGAACACAAGCTGCCTTATCTCGGCATCTGCCTCGGCATGCAATTGGCGACGATCGAATTCGCACGTCATGTCGCCGGACTGGCAGGAGCGAACAGCACCGAGTTCGATCCCGATACGCCTCATCCGGTCGTCGCCCTGATCACCGAATGGGCCGACCGGGAGGGCCGCATCGAACGGCGCGACGCGAGTTCCAACTTGGGCGGCACGATGCGGCTCGGCGCCCAGCGTTGCCCGGTCAAAGAGGGCACGCTCGCTTACTCGATCTACGGCGCCGAAGTCTTCGAACGGCACCGACATCGTTATGAAGTGAACAACGCCTATGTGCCGAAGCTCGAAGCGGCAGGGCTAGTGATCAGCGCGCGCACGCCGACCGAAAATCTGCCCGAGATCATGGAGTTGCCGCAAGATGTGCATCCGTGGTTCATCGGCGTGCAGTTCCATCCGGAATTCACTTCGAATCCACGCACCGGTCATCCGCTGTTCATTGCGTTCGTAAAATCGGCGCTGGCGAGACGGCAGGGGAAGTGAGATGCCCGAGATTTCCAGATTTCTTGGCATTGTCATTTTGATGTATTGGGGAGACCATCCTCTGCCACATTTTCATGCACGCTATGAGCAGCATGAAATCACGGTGGAAATAGAAACGGGTATCGTGCGTGGCCAATTTCCGAAAAGGGCGTTGAGAGCCGTTCTTGACTGGTTGGATGAGCACAAGGACGAGCTGATGGAAAATTGGCATTTGGCTGAGCAACGCAAACCGTTGCGGCCGATTGCCCCTGGAGTGATTGACCATGTTTTTGCATACCACGTTTGTCGAACCCAGATCCGGTTATCGTCTGTTTGTCGAGTTCGATAATGGTGTATCTGGAGAAATCGATCTTTCTTCTGAACTGTGGGGGGAGATGTTCGAGCCACTCAGAGACGAAGCACTTTTTGCCACGGCTCGACAGGATGAAATGTCGGGTACCGTCGTCTGGGCAAACGGTGCTGATCTGGCTCCGGAATACTTATTTGATCTGCTCGTAAAGCAGACGGAGATAGTGGCTTGAAGCTTAGTGGTATTGAAATCGGCCTCGACCAGCCACTGTTCCTGATCGCCGGCCCGTGCATGGCCGAATCGGAGCAGCTTTGCCTCGACGTCGCAGGCCGCATGAAGGAGATCACTGGGCGGCTGGGATTGCCCTACATCTTCAAGGCGTCCTATGACAAGGCCAATCGCAGCTCCGGCAAGTCGCCACGTGGACCGGGCATCGAAAAGGGGCTCGAATGGCTCGCGCGCGTCAAGCGCGAGATCGGCGTGCCAGTGCTGACCGACGTGCATACCGAAGCAGAGGTTGCGCCGGTTGCCGCCGTCGTCGATGTGCTGCAGACGCCGGCTTTTCTGTGTCGCCAGACCGATTTCATCCAGGCGGTGGCTGCGAGCGGCAAGCCGGTGAATATCAAGAAAGGCCAATTTCTCGCCCCGGGCGACATGAAACAGGTCGTTGCCAAGGCAAGGGAAGCGAATGGCGGAGCAGACACGATCATGGTCTGCGAGCGCGGTTTTTCTTTCGGCTACAACAATCTCGTCGCCGACATGCGCTCGCTAGCGATCCTGCGCGAGACCGGCTGCCCGGTGGTATTCGACGCCACCCATTCGGTGCAATTGCCAGGAGGGCAGGGCTCGAGCTCGGGCGGGCAGCGCGAGTTCGTGCCGGTGCTCTCACGCGCGGCGGTGGCGGTGGGCATTGCCGGGCTGTTCATGGAAACGCATCCCGACCCCGCCAAGGCGCTCTCGGATGGGCCCAACAGCTGGCCGCTCGATCAGATGGCGGATTTGCTCGCCGAGCTCGTCGCACTCGATGCGATCGTCAAGCGCCACGGTTTCCGGAAGTGGGCATGATCACCCATCTCGTCCTGTTCAAGCTCAAGCCCGGCATCGCGCCTGACGATCCCCGTGTCGCTGCCGTAGAGCGCATGATGGCCGAGTTGCCGCGTCAGATTCCTGTCATCCGCGGCTGGGAGTATGGCCGCAACCTCACGCCTGACCCGGAAGCCTGGGATTTTGGATTGCTGGCGCGCTTTGCCAGCGAAGCCGATCTCCATGCCTATTTCGACCACCCGGCGCATCTGCCGGTGGTTGCGCTATGGAGCGAGATCGCAAGCCTGGCGTTCGTCGATCTCGCAACTTGAATTTTGACTCTGCAAAGGAAGAAACATGAGTGCCATCGTTGATGTCGTCGCCCGTGAAATTCTCGATTCACGAGGCAATCCCACCATCGAAGCCGACGTGCTGCTCGAATCCGGCGTGATGGGTCGTGCCGCCGTGCCCTCCGGTGCCTCGACCGGCTCGCGCGAAGCGATCGAGCTGCGCGATGGCGATGCCAAACGCTATCTCGGCAAAGGCGTGCTGAAAGCCGTCGAGAACGTGAATACCGAAATTTCCGAAGCGATCATCGGTCTCGATGCCGAGGAGCAGGCTTTCATCGACAAGACGCTGATCGAACTCGATGGCACCGAGAACAAGTCCCGCCTCGGCGCGAATGCCATTCTCGCCGTCTCGATGGCGGTGGCGAAGGCCGCCGCCGATGAAGCCGGGCTGCCGCTCTACCGCTATTTCGGCGGCTCGGGACCGATGAGTCTGCCGGTGCCGATGATGAACGTGATCAACGGCGGTGCCCATGCCAACAACAATCTCGACATCCAGGAATTCATGATCCTGCCGGTGGGCGCGAAGAGCTTCCGGGAAGCGCTGCGCTGTGGCGCCGAGGTGTTCCAGAACCTGAAGAAGCTCGTCGATAAAAAGGGCTATCCAACCACCGTTGGCGACGAAGGGGGGTTTGCGCCGAACGTCTCCGGCAATGACGAAGCGATCGAGCTGATCCTGCGTGCCATCGAGGCGGCAGGTTACACGCCCGGCCAGGACGTGGTGCTCGGCCTCGACTGCGCGGCTTCCGAGTTCTTCCAGGATGGCCGGTATGTGCTGGCCTCGGAAAAACTCACTCTCGATTCCGCAGGCATGACCGATTATCTTGCCACGCTGGTCGATAAATATCCGATCGTCAGCATCGAAGACGGCATGGCGGAGGGTGACTGGGGGGGCTGGCAGCAGCTCAACGCCAAGCTGGGCGGAAAGATCCAGATCGTCGGCGACGATATCTTCGTCACCAATCCGATGATTTTGCGCGAGGGCATCCGCAAAGGCATCGCCAATGCAATCCTGATCAAGGTCAACCAGATCGGCACGCTAAGCGAAACCTTCACCACCGTGGAAATGGCCAAGCGTGCCGGCTGGACGAACATCATCTCGCACCGCTCCGGCGAGACCGAGGATGCGACCATTGCTGACATCGCAGTGGGCCTGAATGCCGGCCAGATCAAGACCGGCTCGCTTTCCCGTTCGGATCGCATCGCCAAGTACAACCAGCTACTGCGCATCGAGGAAGACCTGGGGGAGACCGCCAGCTACCCAGGTCTCGATGCTTTCTACAACCTGCGCCGTTGATGTCTTTGGCATGAAATGGCCGACCTGGCTGCTGGTCGTCCTGCTGATCCTGCTGCAGTATCCGCTCTGGTTCGGCAAGGGGGGCCTGCTCCGGGTCTGGGAGCTGGAGCGGCAACTCGCCGCCCAGCGTGAAATCAACCAGGGGCTCGAAGCGCGCAACGCCGCGCTCGATGCCGAGGTGCGCGACCTGAAATCCGGCCTGGATGCGCTCGAAGAACGCGCGCGCTACGAGCTGGGCCTCGTCAAGGAAGGCGAGGTGTTCGTGCAGACGCCGCAGAAGAAACCCTGAAACCTTTGGGTATTCAGGTGGAGTCGGTATCGAGCCGCACCAACTGGGCCTGATACAGCCTGGCCGTTTCGACGTAATGCTCGGCCGCAGCGGCGATGCGGGCGCGGTGCTTTTCCGACAGAGGCTGGACGACACGGCCGGGAGAGCCGACCACCAGCGAATCGTCCGGGATCACCTTGCCCTCGGGAATCAGCGTGCCGGCACCGATCAGACAGTTGCGGCCGATCACCGCGCCGTTGAGGATGATTGCGCCCATGCCGATCAGCGAACCATCGCCGATCGTGCAGCCGTGCAGCATCACCTTGTGACCGACGGTGACGTTGCGGCCGATCGTGAGCGGGATGCCTTCGTCGGTGTGCAGGATCGAGCCGTCCTGGATGTTGCTGTTCTCGCCGACGGTGATCGGATCGTTGTCGCCGCGTAACACACAGTTCCACCAGATGCTGACGTTTTCCGCTAGACGCACATCGCCGATCACCGTCGCGTTTGGCGCGATCCAGACGCCGGCAGCGATCTGCGGGGTTTTGTCAGCGAGACGGTAGATGCCCATCAGAGTCGCTCTCCAAGGCTAATGTCGACCATCAGCTCATCCGAGAGCTTCTCCAACGCGCTCTTCAGCACGCGCGCGTCGAAATCGACGGGTGCGGTGAGTTCAGCTTCGCAATGGAACAGTGTCTCGGCGGACATCGGCGCGCTGCTGGTGCGCGTCGTGAGCGTCTCGACATTGACGTGGTGGCGGGCTAGAACCTCGCTGACTTCCTTGACGATGCCGATGCGGTCGTGGCCGACGAGAGAGAGCGTCAGGTGCCGTCCTGCGAGCGCCGATTTTCGTGCTGCAGCGATTTCTACGCTGACCTTGAGTCCTTTCAGTTGCGCCAAGGCCGTCTCGAGTGCGGTGACGTTCTCGGTCGGCACGGCGACTTCGACGATGCCGGCAAACTTGCCGGACAGCTGGGCGAGCGAAGAGGCAAGCCAGTTGCCCTGGTGATGCGAAATCGCCGTGGCCAGTTCTTCGACGAGTCCGGGCTTGTCGTCGCCGATGACGGTGAGGATCAGATGTGTCTCAACCATGTTGCGCTGCCTCCAGCGGAACACAGGCGCAAAAGAGGTTGCGGTCGCCCCAGACGTCGTCGATGCGATTCACCGTCGGCCAGAACTTGTGCGCTGCGACCCAAGGCAGCGGAAACACCGCCGTCTCGCGTGAGTAGGGCCGTTGCCATTCGCCAACGATGTCTGCGAGCGTGTGCGGTGCGTTCTTCAGCGGGTTGTCTTCGCGCGGCCACAGGCCATTTTCGATGTTGCGGATTTCGTCACGGATCGAGATCATCGCCTCGCAGAAGCGATCCAACTCGGCGCGGTTTTCCGATTCGGTCGGCTCGACCATCAAGGTGCCAGCGACCGGGAAGCTCACCGTCGGTGCATGGAAGCCGTAGTCCATCAACCGCTTGGCGATGTCGATCTCACTGATGCCGCTGGTCGCCTTGAGCGCGCGGATGTCGAGGATGCATTCGTGGGCGACACGGCCGTGGCTGCCGGCGTAGAGCACCGGGAAGTGGTCTTTGAGCCGCGCCGCGATGTAATTCGCGTTGAGGATGGCGACCTCGGTGGCCTCCCGCAATCCGCGTCCGCCCATCATCGCGATGTACATCCACGAGATCGGCAGGATCGAAGCCGAACCGTACGGCGCGGCGGAAACCGCGCCCTGGCTGCCGAGCCGATCGGCGGCGAAGACATGGCCCGGCGCATAGGGTGCGAGATGGGCTTTGAGGCCGATCGGTCCCATACCGGGTCCACCGCCGCCATGTGGGATCGCAAAGGTCTTGTGCAGGTTGATGTGCGCGACGTCGGCGCCGATATGCCCCGGGGAGGTGAGGCCAACCTGGGCATTCAGGTTCGCGCCATCCATATACACCTGGCCGCCATGCGCGTGGATGATTGCGCACATTTCCGTGACCGCCTCCTCGAACACGCCATGTGTCGAAGGGTAGGTGAGCATCAGGCAGGAAAGCCGTGTAGCGTGCTGCGCAGCCTTGCTCTTCAGGTCGTCGATCGCGACGTTGCCGTTGGCATCGCAATCGACGACCACGACGGTCAGCCCTGCCATCACCGCCGAGGCGGGGTTGGTGCCATGGGCGGATTTCGGGATCAGACAGACATCACGATGGCCTTCCCCTTGTGCTGCCTGGTAGCGACGGATCGTCACCAGCCCGGCGTATTCACCTTGCGCGCCGGAATTGGGTTGCATGCAGATTGCGTCGAAGCCCGTGAGCGTCGCTAACCACTGAGACAGTTCGGCGATCAGCTGCGTATAGCCCGCAGCATGTGTTGCTGGCACGAAGGGGTGCAATTGCGCAAACTGTGGCCAGCTGACCGGCATCATCGCCGCCGTCGGATTGAGTTTCATCGTGCACGAGCCGAGCGGGATCATTGCTCGGTTCATCGCCAGATCCTTGTCCTCCAGCGTCTTCAGATAGCGCAGCAGCGCATGTTCGGTATGGTAGCTGTTGAATACCGGATGCGTCAGGATCGGCGTCCTGCGGCGCAAGTGTGGTGGAATCGCCTCGGCAACCGGGCGGTCGAAATCGATCGTCTTGCCCAGGAAGGCCGCTAATGCAGCGATGTCCTCGCGCGTCGTGGTCTCGTCGAGGCTGATGCCGATCGTTTCTGCATCGAGCAGACGCACGTCGAACGGAGCATCCTTCAGGCGTGCCGTTCCGTCAGCGCCGACTTTGGCAATGATCGTGTCGAAGAAGGCGCCGCTTACCCCCAACGCACGCGCCAGCAGACAGGTGAGCCGGTGGATGCGTGTGGCGATGCGCGTCAGGCCCTGCGGCCCATGCCAGACCGCGTACATGCCGGCCATGTTGGCGAGCAGCACCTGGGAAGTGCAGATGTTCGACGTGGCCTTCTCGCGGCGGATGTGCTGCTCGCGCGTCTGCAAGGCCATGCGCAGTGCAGGTCTGCCACGCACATCTTTCGACACGCCGATAATGCGCCCGGGCATCGAGCGTTTGTGCTTGTCACGACAGGCGAAAAAGGCGGCGTGTGGGCCACCATAACCCAGCGGGATGCCAAAGCGCTGTGACGAACCGAGCGCGATGTCCGCCCCCATCTCGCCGGGCGGTTTAGTCAGCACCAAGGCCATCAGATCGCAGGCGACGGCGGCGATGGCATTTTTCTCGTGCAACGCAGCGGCGACGGCCGTGAAATCCTTCAATTCACCTTTGGCGTTCGGGGTTTGCAGCAGTGCACCGAAAACCTCGTGCTCCGCTGCTTCTTCCGCCGGTCCAAGAATCAGCTCGAAGCCGAAGAAAGCGGCACGAGTACGCAGCACGTCGATGGTCTGCGGAAACGCATCTTCATCGACGAAGAAAGCATTGCTCGACACACTGCTGACGCGACGGGCCATCGCCATCGCTTCGGCGGCGGCGGTCGCTTCGTCGAGCAGCGAGGCGTTGGCGATGGGCAGAGCGGTGAGGTCGATCACCATCTGTTGGAAATTCAGCAGCGCTTCGAGGCGGCCCTGGCTGATCTCCGCCTGATAAGGCGTATAGGCGGTGTACCAGCCTGGATTTTCCAGCATGTTGCGTTGGATCACCGCCGGGGTGAAAGTGCCGTAATAGCCTAGGCCGATGAAAGACTTGCGCAGCGTGTTCTTCTGGGCCATTGCAGCAAGTCGCGCCAACGCTGCCGCTTCGGTCATTGGTTCGGGCAGCGATAGGGCTTGGCGCAGACGAATGCCGGCGGGCACCGTCTCGTCGATCAGCGCGGCACGATCCTCGACACCGAGGACAGCGCACATCGCCACCTGTTCCGAGGCGCTGGGGCCGATATGGCGCGCGATGAAGGCATCGTGCGCTTCCAGCTCGTCGAGGGTCATGGTCAGGACTCCGCCTCGACCTTCGCGTAGGCAGCGGCATCGAGCAGGCGATCGAGATCGGCGGCATCCGCCGGCTGAATCCTGAACAGCCATGCGCCATAGGGATCTTGATTGACTTTTTCCGGTGCGCCGATGACTTCGTCATTGCTGGCGACGACTGCGCCGGCAATTGGCGCATAGATGTCGGAAGCGGCTTTGACCGATTCGACGACGGCACATTCCTTGCCGGCTTCGAGCTGGCGCCCGGCTTCCGGCAGCTCGAGAAAGACGATGTCACCGAGCGCTTCCTGGGCGTGGTCGGTGATGCCGACGCTCACGGTGCCATCGGCCTCGAGCCGTGCCCATTCGTGGGTGGCGGTGTATTTGAGATCGGTGGGAATGTTGGACATGAGAAGCTCCTGATCAGATGAGGGGTTTGCCGTTGCGGACGAACGGCGGCTTGACGACCTTGGCTGGGAGACGCTTGTCGCGGATTTCGACCTTGACTTCATCGCCAGGCTGGACACGGGCAGGGAGGCGCGCGAAGGCGATCGAACGGTTCAGCGTCGGCGCGAATGAACCACTCGTCGTTTCGCCCTCGCCATGGGGGGTGATGACTTTCTGGTGAGCACGCAAAACACCTTTGTCGAGCAACACGAGGCCGAGCAACTGGCGCAAATGCCCGCGGGCCTGCTGGGCCAGCAGCGCCGGTTTGCCGATGAAGTCGCGCTGGGCATCCTTGAAATCGACCGTCCAGGCAAGTCCCGATTCGAGCGGCGTCACGGACTCGTCCATGTCCTGGCCGTAGAGGTTCATGCCGGCTTCCAGGCGCAGCGTGTCACGTGCGCCGAGTCCGCAGGGCTTGATGCCAGCATCCAGCAGTTGTTGCCAGATCGTCTCTGCTTGGCTGGCGGGAACGCTGATCTCGAAGCCGTCTTCGCCGGTGTAGCCGGTGCGGGCGATCAGCCAGTCTTGCCATACGCATGCCTGGAACACGGCGAGCGGCTCGCTTGCCGGTCGGCTTTGCGGGTAGGCCTGCCAGAATTTCTCGCGCGCCTGCGGGCCCTGGATGGCGATCATCACCAGATCGCGACGCGGCGTGAGGCTGACATTGGTATGGGCGGCCTGAGCCTGCATCCAGGCGAGGTCCTTCGTCGCGGTGCCGGCATTGACGACGATGCGGTAACGCGCAGGCGTCAAGAAATAAACGATCAGATCGTCGATGACACCGCCGGCATCATTGAGCATGCAGGAATAGAGCGCCTTGCCGGGCAGCGTGAGCTTGGCAACGTCATTGGCGAGCAGGCGGCGCAGGTAGCTTTGCGCATCGCAGCCCGCGAGATCGATGGCCAACATGTGCGAAACGTCGAACATGCCGGCAGCGCGGCGCACCGCGTGGTGCTCCTCGAGTTGCGAGCCGTAGTGGATGGGCATTTCCCAGCCGGCGAAGTCGACGATCTTCGCGCCGGCGGCAAGGTGTGCGGCGAACAGTGGCGTGCGTTGCGGCATGATGTGAGGCTCCCGGATACATTGCGTCTGGCGGTGATCCGCACGCACCCTGCGCGCTGGATACCCCCTCTGTCCGGAACCTGAGAGATTCACGGCTGTCTGCCGTTTGCTCCTTCGGTGCGCCGGACGACGTGGAATCCGGCGGCTCTTCAGAGATCATGCGCAACATCGGTCCTTTTGCCTGAGAGTTTCCGGGGCGGTTGCTCCTTCGGCGTCGTTTCCGGTCTGACCGGGCGAGCTCTCCCGACATTGCGTCGGCGTCTGGCCGACTGTGATCAGCAAAATACCATCAGCAGAAAAATTTCGTCAAGGCGTCCGTTTTGGGCCTCGACGGCTCACCGCTGCGTCGGTTCATCCGGGTTTTTACTGCCGAATAATCGGGCGATGATTTCCGGTCCGTAGTGATAGCTTTGCCGACACATTTCGTCTTCGATGCTGATATTGCCTTCTGCCGCGAGTGTCGCTTCGAGCTCGTCTTTGCCGAGGCTTTTCAGCATCCCGAGCACCTTGTCTTCGTCGCGCGGGCAGTGGTAGCTGATAGGCCGGGGATCGAACAGGCGAATGTCTTCTTCGGCGAACACGCGCATCAGCAGGTTCGCCGTCGGTTCCCTCAATTCCTCCGGAGTCAGGGTGGCGGCGAGATGCAGGAGACGGTTCCAGCCGTCCGGATCGCGGCGGTCGGCGTTCGGCAGTTTTTGCAGAAAGAACCCCGTGGCGAAGGCTTCGTCTGCACCGAGCAAGAGCCAGGCGGGCAACTGTTCCGACTGGATCAGATAATGGGAAAAAACTTCGCTCAGCGTGCGCCCGACCAACGGTACGATGCTCATGTAGGGCGTCTTACTCTGGGTGTCGAGCGTCAGCACCAGTTGGCCATCACCGATCAATTCGTCGAAAGTCGGCGCTGGCGGAAACGAGGACGTCCCGCCGGGCGCCTCCTCATTTCGAAAAGTCGGCGCTGGCGGGACGGCACCCCCTTCCTGCCTCAGGCGCACCATGCCACGCAACCGCAATTGTTCGTCGCAGTCGACGAGCAGCAGCGAGACAAGGCCTTTCCCCTGCAGCTGGAGGGTAATGCGTCCGGGGGTTTTCAGTTGGCCGGCGATCAGTGTCACCACTGCCGCCATTTCGCCGAACAACGCTGTTACGGAGCGCGGCAGCTCGCGTTCGGCCTGCAATTGGTGCCAGACATTGCCGAGGGAAACGATCGCGCCACGGATGTCGAGGTCTTCGAAAAGAAAGCGACGCAGGTAGTCCATTATTTGATGAAGCTCTCGAACATCGTCGGATCGAAACCGACCAACAGATGTCCGCTTTCCGTTTCGACGAGCGGCCGCCGGATCACGCTCGGAAATTCGAGCATCAAAGCCACGGCCTGGCTCTGGGTAGAAATCGCCTGCTGTTCCGGCGTGAGCTTGCGCCAGGTCGGCCCTTTGGTATTGAGGAGGGTTTTCCAACCCAATGCCTTGCACCAGGCGACCAACTTGTCACGCGGTACACCGGCCTTTTTGTAGTCGTGGAACTCGTAAGGAATGTTGCGTTCTTCGAGCCACTGGAAGGCTTTTTTCATCGTGTCGCAGTTTTTGATGCCGTAAAGCCTGAGCATGGTGCCTCCGGGAAAGAGATCAGATGCGCAGTTTACCCGCCGTGAGGCGTTTGGCACTTTCCAGGCGGTTGATGGTGGGTAACAGGTTCAGCTCGGTTTGTGATTTCAGCTCTCGCGCTAGGGTTTTCAGTTCACCCAGACTGTGTTCGATCGGTGTGCCGGTGGCTGCGAAAGCAACGACATTGCCGCTGGAGCAAGAGGGAAAAGCCAGCACGCGCTCATCGAATGCTGCTTCGAGTCGTTCCAGCGCAGGATGAGCACTGCGTCGCTTCGTCAGCAGGTTCGTGACCAGTAGCCCGGTGTTCGACAGACATGCCTTGCAGTTCAGATAGAACGGTAAGGTGTCGAGCAAGCCCGGGCGGCCATTTGCATCGAAGCCATCGACCATGATCAGATCGAACCGTTGCCGGGTTTTTGCGACGAAGTCGGCGCCATCGTCGAGCAGAATGTTCAGACGCTCGTTCTCGGCGGGTAGCTTGAAGTAGAGCCGTGCGATATCGACGACCTCGGAGTCGATTTCGACGACGGTCAGCTTTGCCTCCGGACGGTGCCGATACAGAAACTTGGTCAGCGAGCCTGCGCCAAGACCGATCAGCAGCGCCGTGCGTGGCCAGTACGGCTCGGGGCGCAACAACAATGCTGCCATCATTTCGCGGGTGTATTCGAGTTCCAGTGACCACGGGCGTGCCACGCGCATCGCACCCTGGATCCAGTGTGAGCTGAAATGGAGATAACGCACACCGGCGGCTTCGCTGACCTGGATTTTCATGCGCGGACGCTTCAATGAAAATCATATTCTACTTCCCCCAATGATTGTCTCTCGATAGCATTGGCATTTTCGATTTCCAGGCGCAGGATGTGAAATGAATGAAATCCAGCAATTGCTGCACCAGATGCTCGAATGTGGTGCCTCCGATCTGTTCATCTCCGCGGAAATTTCACCCCACCTGAAGATCCAGGGCCAGACGGTGCCTGCCAAGCAGGCAGGTGCCCCATGGCCTGCTCTGTCGCCCGGCGATTCGCGGCGCTTCGCTTATGCACTGATGAACGAAGCCCAACGTGCCGAATTCGAAAGAAACAAGGAGTGCAATTTCGCGCTCGCCACCCGCGAGGGAGGACGCTATCGTGTGAATGTCTATTATCAGCGCGGCGAAGTGTCGATGGTGATCCGTCTGATCAAGACCCGAATCCCCTCGTTCGAGGAGCTTGGTTTGCCTCCTCAGGTAGGGCAGCTCGCCCTGCTGCGGCGCGGGCTGGTGTTGATCGTCGGTGCTGCGGGAATGGGCAAAAGTACGACCCTGGCGGCGATGGTTGCGCACCGGGCACGCACAATGGATGGCCACATCCTCTCGGTCGAGGACCCGATCGAGTACATCTATCCGCATGGCAAGGCCGTCGTCGAACAGCGCGAAGTCGGTATCGACACGTTGAGCTTTGCCGATGCGCTCAGAAACATGATGCGTCAGGCCCCGGATGTGATCGTCATCGGCGAGATTCGTGACCGCGAGACCGCCAAGAGCGCGATCATGTATGCCGAGGCCGGCGCCCTCTGCCTGTCGACGATGCATTCCAACAATGCCAATCAGGCGATCGAACGCATCGTCAACTTTTTCCCCGAGGAATCTCACCGTCAGGTGTTGCTCGATCTCTCACTCAACCTCAAGGGTGTCATCTCGCAAAGGCTGCTGCCGGGACTGCGTGGCGGGCAGGTTTTGGCGATGGAGCTCCTGCTTCAATCGGCCTATGCTTCATCGTTGATTCAGAAAGGGGAGATCGATCAGCTCAAGGAGGCAATCCGGAAAGGTGCGCCCAGCGGTATGCAATTGTTTGACGACTCTTTGCTGGAGCTCTGCCGTGCCAAGCGCATCGCTCCAGAAGAGGCACTCAACCATGCCGATTCGCGCACCGACCTCGCGCTCGAGCTGCGTCATTTTTTTTCTTCGGAAAGACGCTAACCAGACCATTCCCCTGCGTTACATCGCGGCGATCCTGACCGGAATGCGCCGCGCGCCGAAGGGTTGCCCGAAATGACCGAAGCGTCCGGCGATCCGGGTACCGCAGTGTTTGCAATGGCCTGCGTCGTCGAGGGCATAGGCGAGGATTTCGTACCAGTCGCGTTCGATGACGGCCTTGCCACAGCTGGGACAATAGGTGGTATCTCCGGCGCGGTCATGCACGTTGCCGGTATAGACATACCGCAGGCCGGCGTCGAGCGCGATGCGGCGAGCGCGTTGCAAGGTGGCAGGTGGTGTCGGTGGAGCGTCGAGCAGTTTGAAATCGGGATGGAAGGCCGAGAAATGCAACGGCACGTCCGGCCCCAGCTCCTTGAAGCACCATGCTGCGAGCTGGCGAATTTCCTCATCACTGTCGTTATGTCCCGGGATCAGCAGTGTGGTCAGCTCGATCCAGCAGTCGGTCTCATGGTGCACCATACTGATCAGATCAAGCACCGGTTGCAGATGTCCGCCACAGAGTTTGAAGTAAAAGTCATCGGTGAAGGCTTTCAGATCGATGTTGGCGGCATCCATCTTGGCGTAGAACTCGCGTGCCGGACCGCGATGCATGTAACCGGCCGTGACGGCCACGCTCTTGATGCCGAGTGCATGGCAGGCATCCGCGGTATCCATCGCGTATTCGGCGAAGATCACCGGATCGTTGTATGTGTAGGCGACGCTCAATGCCCCATAGCGTCGGGCGGCAGCGGCGATCGCCTGAGGACTCGCCTGATCCATCAGTGTATCCATTTCCCGCGATTTGGAGATGTCCCAGTTCTGGCAGAACTTGCAGGCGAGGTTGCAACCGGCGGTGCCGAAAGACAGCACGCTCGATCCGGGAAAGAAGTGATTGAGCGGTTTTTTTTCGATCGGGTCGATGCAGAAGCCGCTGCTGCGTCCATAGGTGGTCAGTATCATCTGGCCGCCCTGGTTTGCGCGCACGAAACAGGCGGCACGCTGGCCATCATGCAGCTTGCAATCCCGCGGACACAGGTCGCACTGGATGCGCCCATCGGGCAAAGTGTGCCACCAGCGGGTGGGGACGCCGCTCAAGGTTTCTCGGGTTCCTTCCATTTTTGAACCTCATAACGATAGAGCCGGACCTCGCGCGACCAGAAGTCTGCGGGAAAACCGGCTTTTTGTTTTAGATGAGCGAGAAACCGTTCCGGCTCGGGCAGGCTTTCCCAAACCTGTGGCAGAAAGGTGCCGCGCCGTCCATGATATTCGAATATCACGCCGTCGATACCCGGGCGCAGCTGGCGCATGGCATCGGCCTCGTCAATGAACCGGAGCGGTACGGGTGGGGTGAGTAGGGAGACTTCCACGCGCGTTCGGGCGAATTCGCTTTTTGCGAGCGGGGGAAAGCGTGGATCACTAAAGGCTGCAGCCCTGGCATTTGCCCTGACATCTTCATCGAGAGGACGCCAGGCTTCCAGCGAGCCGATACAGCCGCGTAACTGGCCATCCTGGGTGAGAGTGACAAAGGTGGCACCGGGCAGGCGTAAAGCTGGGTGGGCCGGTTCGGGCTCGGGGGTGAGACCGAATTCCTCGCCAATCGCATTGCGGGCGCGAATTAGCAGGGCGCGACCGAGTTCAGCGTCAGACATGATCGGGTTCTGTGAAAGCGAAGCTCGCGTACCCGACGACCTGCGCCTTGTCACCGGCGGTATCGCCCGAATTGCGCAAATCGAGCAAGTGCGGCTTCAACCCCCTGCGTTGCGCAACCTCGATCAAACCATTGATCGGTGTCGCGCCGCAGGCCTGTTCATGGTCATGCAGCAGATGGAGATGCAGGATTGCGTCGGCAGTATGACCGTCGAGCCGCTGCGCGACGGGATAGGAATGATAATGCGACAGGTCGGAGCTGACGACGATCAGGGTTTCGCGCCCACCCCAAAGCAACTCGAGCACCTCGGCGACCTCCTCGGCAGAAGCATAGCCGACGGCGAAAGGCACCAGTGTGAAGTCTTCCAGCATGGCCTGTAAAAAAGGCAATTGCACTTCGAGGGAATGTTCTTCGGCATGCGCGCCGTTGTGGGCGATCACTTGCGGAAGTTCGAGTGCAGCGTTGATCGCGGCTTGGTCGAGCAAGACGGCACCCAGAGGGGTGCAAAAAGACCGGGCTTGTGGTACCGCCACTCCGCGTATGGCGACTCGATGGCAGGGCCCCAACAGAATCACCCGCCGGATCACCTGCGCATAGGGAAGCAACGTTGCGTAAGCGCTCGCCGCGACCGGGCCAGAATAAATGTAGCCGGCATGTGGTGCGATCAGTGCCTTGGGTTGCCCGAAAGACTGCGCTGGCGGTACGGCACGGGCTTGCGCGAGCATACTTCTCACTTCTTGGGCCAGTGTGCGCGGCTCATCCGGATAAAACATCCCTGCAACGGCGGGAGGACGACTGGTCTGCATTTCCATCGGCGTGCTCCTCGATAGCGATCGGATCATGTCCATTACCCATCCTAGACCGAATGTGGCATCCCGCAAGCCGTAAAATCGGCTCATGAAATATCACGCGTTGATTCCCGCAGCGGGGGGAGGCTCCCGGATCGGCGGCAGTACGCCGAAGCAGTATCTGCCGCTCGCCGGCCGGCCGCTGATTTGGCATACCTTGCAGACCCTGACGGCGGTGAGCGCGATCGAGCATGTCCATGTAATCGTCGCGCCGGACGATCGGTGGTGGAATACTCACGACTGGTCGCCTTTCACGGAACGCTTGAACGTGCTGCGTTGCGGCGGTGCAACGCGTGCGGAAAGCGTGATGCGTGGCTTGCACGCACTCGGCGGACTGATAAACGACGATGACTGGGTGCTCGTCCACGACGCGGCGCGTTGCTGTCTGTCGGTCGAACATGTCACAAAGCTGATCGAGGAAGTCGGCGCCGACCCGATCGGTGGCCTGCTAGCCATCCCGGTGGCCGATACGTTGAAGCGTGCCCAGGCCGATGGGCGTGTGGCCGCAACGGTGTCACGCGATGGTTTGTGGCAGGCTCAGACACCGCAGATGTTCCATTATCGGCTGCTGCTCGAGGCGCTCGAGCGGACGCCCGACGTCACCGATGAAGCCGGGGCAGTCGAAGCGCTCGGTTTTCATCCCAAGCTCGTTGCCGCAGATGCGACGAATCTCAAGGTGACCTGGCCGCTCGACCTCGAGCTGGCCGGCTGGATCCTTGCCAACCGGAGAAAATGATGGAGTTCAGAATCGGACAGGGTTTCGATGTGCATGCGCTGGTTGCGGAACGCAAGCTGGTCCTCGGCGGCGTGACGATCCCCTATCAGCTGGGGCTGCTGGGGCACTCCGATGCCGATGCGTTGCTGCATGCGATCACTGACGCCCTGCTCGGTGCGGCCGGGCTGGGCGACATCGGCCAGATGTTCCCGGATCACGATCCGCGCTGGAAAGACGCGGATAGTCGCGTTCTGCTGCGGGGGGCGCTGGCAGCGGTGAGCGCGGCTGGCTGGCGGGTGAATAACGTCGATGCCACAGTGATTGCACAGGCGCCACGCATCGCCCCGTATGTACCGCAAATGCGGCAGAACATCGCCAGCGATCTCGGTATCACCATCGATCGGGCCAGCGTCAAAGGCAAGACAACCGAACGTCTCGGATTTTGTGGGCGTGGCGAGGGTATCGCAGCCCAAGCGGTCGTGTCATTGATCCGTGGCTGAACCGTCCGCCCCTTCCCGCTGCCAGCGCCTGTTCTTTGCGTTCTGGCCGCCCCCCGACGCGCTCGAAGCGCTCGACATACTGGCTGGCAAAGTAGCTAGGCTCTGTGGTGGGCGCCGCATCCGACGGGAGAGCCTGCATATGACGCTGGCTTTTCTCGGTGCAGTCCAGGAGGAGCGGCTCGGCCGTTTGCATGCCATTGCCAGGAAAATCCGCAGCGAGCCTTTCGAGCTCGTCATAGACCGTTTGGGCTATTGGTCGCACAACCGGATCGCCTGGGCAGGCTGTTCCGAAGTGCCGATTCAGCAGCGCCGACTTTACGATTCGCTGACAAAAGATTTGCGCGCGGAAGGCTTTCGGCTCGACGAGCGGCCCTTTGTGCCCCACATCACCCTGGTGCGCAAAGCATTTTGTCGCGAGTTGCCCACGCCGGGAGAGACAATCCACTGGCCAGTCGCGGAATTTGCATTGGTGGCGTCACTTCCGCAACCTGCTGAAAGACAATACGTTTCTTTGGCATCCTGGCCGTTGAAAGCCGAAACCTGAAAAAAGTGT
>CAYZII010000036.1:0-22150 GCA_964478415.1 uncultured Methyloversatilis sp. | reverse complement strand
GCTGGAAAGGCTACTCAAGGGAACCTTGAAAACGGACCAATCGACCAGCCGCTCAATCATCAGCAGCCAATGATCGCCAGACAGCCGGCCTGCCAGCAGGTCATCGCCAAATCCCATCTCTCGCTTACTCTTAACTTCCATTTCCATCACCTCCGAAACGAGTTACCTCTTCGACATGACATGAGCAAAATCGTTCACAGGTTTCGCAGAGCTTTCATGTATATAATTCGAGGCATATCATCGTCGCGAATACCTGCGAGTTTTCTGCGATCTCCCCGTGGCTGCCGATCCACCCGTCCTGATCCGTGATCTGAATTTCGCCTATGACCGCCGGCCGGTGCTGACCGGGATCAACATGACGATCCCGCGCGGGGCTGTGGTGGCGATCATGGGGCTGTCCGGCTGTGGCAAGACGACCACCCTGCGGCTTATCGGCGGACAATTGAAACCCACTTCCGGCGAAGTGCGCGTCGCCGGTCAGGTAGTACACGAGCTTGATGACGACGGCTTGTACGCGCTGCGCCGACGCATGGGTATGCTGTTCCAGTTCGGCGCACTGTTCACCGATCTCTCGGTCTTCGACAACGTGGCTTTCCCGTTGCGTGAGCATAGCGGTCTGCCCGAGTCCATGATCCATGATCTCGTGCTGATGAAGCTCAATGCCGTGGGTTTGCGCGGCGCACACCGGCTGATGCCTGCGGAGCTGTCCGGCGGCATGGCGCGGCGCGTGGCGCTGGCGCGGGCGATTGCGCTAGATCCGATGTTGATCATGTATGACGAGCCGTTCGCCGGCCTGGATCCGATTTCGCTGTCGATCATCGGCGAACTGATCAGGAAACTCAACGATGCACTGGGCATCAGCTCGATCATCGTCACCCATGACATCCAGGAGTCATTGAAAATCGTCGATTACATTTACTTCATGGCGGATGGCAAGGTGGTAGCAGAAGGTACGGCCGAAGAGATCCGCAATTCGCAAGAACCTTTCGTGCACCAGTTCATCTGGGGTGAGCCAGACGGCCCCGTGAATTTCCATTATCCTGCACGCTCTTATCGGGAAGAGTTGATGGAACAACCGAAGCGACCGAGGCCGTGGTGGACATGAAACCTTTCGATATCCCGCTCGACCTGTTTCGACGGCTGGGGCATTTCGTCACTGACCGCCTTTGGCGGCTGGGTTTCGCCAGCCGTTTCATATTGATGACGGTGCTTTATTCCGGCGCGGCGTTTCGGCGTCTGCACCTGACGATACGCGAAATCTATTTCACCGGCGTGTTGAGCCTGATCATCATCCTCGTCTCGGGCCTGTTCGTCGGCATGGTGCTCGGTCTGCAAGGCTATGACACGCTGCAGCGCTATGGCTCGAGCGAGGCGCTCGGCGTGCTCGTTGCGCTGTCGCTGGTGCGCGAGCTGGGTCCCGTGGTCTCGGCGCTGCTGTTCGCCAGCCGCGCCGGGTCGGCGATCACCGCCGAGATCGGCCTGATGAAGGCCACCGAGCAGCTTTCGGCGATGGAGATGATGGCGGTGAATCCGATCGCCCGCGTCATCGCGCCGCGTTTCTGGGCCGGCGTCGTCTCGATGCCGTTGCTAGCTGCGCTATTTTCCGCGCTGGGCATCTTCGGTGGCTACCTGGTCGGCGTCCAGCTCATCGGCGTCGATGCGGGCTCCTTCTGGTCGCAGATGCAGGCGGCCGTCGATTTCCGGCAAGACATCATGAATGGTGTCATCAAGAGCATCGTGTTCGGCGCGATCGTTTCCTGGATCGCCGTGTTCGAGGGCTACGACTGCGAGCCGACCGCCGAAGGGGTTTCCGGGGCGACGACACGTACTGTGGTGACTTCCTCATTGGCCATTCTGGCCGCCGACTTCATGTTGACTGCTTTCATGTTCCGGGGTGAATGATGAATCGGGCTGCAATCGATCTTTGGGTGGGCATCTTCGTCGCGCTGGGCCTGGGTGCCTTGTTGTTTTTGGCCCTCAAGGCCGGCAATCTGACGGCCACGGACGTCGGAGATACTTACGTCTTGCAGGCACGCTTTGATAATATCGGTGGCCTCAAGGTGCGAGCGCCGGTCAAGAGCGCCGGCGTGGTGGTGGGGCGTGTCGGCGAGATCCGTTTCGATGGCGAAACCTATACGGCAATGGTCAGTCTCAACATCGACAAGCGTTACCAATTTCCGCGCGACACTTTTGCGACCATCAACACCTCGGGACTGTTGGGTGAGCAGTATGTCGGTTTCGAACCGGGGGGCGACAGCGAAATGCTCAAGCCTGGCGAGATGGTGAAGAAGACGCAATCGGCGATGGTGCTAGAAAAATTGATCAGCCAGTTCATGTTCAACAAAGCCGCTGAAAACGAAAGCAAGAAATAAACGGGAAGGGTGCTCAATGAAAAAAACGATCACTGGGCTCAGAAAAAGTCTTGCCGCTGGCTGCCTGGTAGCGTTATTGACCGGCTGCGCCACGTCGGGCAATCCGAAAGACCCGATCGAAGGTTTCAACCGGGCGATGTTCGCCTTCAACGAGGGCGTCGATACGGTGGTGATCAAACCGGTCGCCAAGGGTTACGATGCGGTGGTGCCGGCGCCGGTGCGCACCGGCGTGACGAATTTCTTCGGCAACATCGCCGACCTGTTCATCGGCATCAACAATCTGTTGCAGGGCAAACCGGATCAGGCATTCTCGGACTTCGGCCGGGTGGTGATCAACACCACGATCGGCATCCTCGGCCTGTTTGACGTGGCCAGCGAAGCCGGGCTTGAAAAACATGAAGAGGATTTCGGCCAGACCTTTGGCCGTTGGGGAGTGGGCGACGGTGCTTACGTCGTGCTGCCTTTCTTCGGCCCGCGCACCGTACGCGACACCGTCGGCCTGGTGCTCGACGTCAAGACCGACCCGGTGGCGAACGTCTCCGACGTCGCGACGCGCAATTCACTGCTGGCGCTGCGCCTGATCGACAACCGTGCCGATCTGCTGCCGGCCGACAAGGTGATCGAGGAAGCCGCGCTGGACAAATACAGTTATGTGCGCGACGGTTATCTGCAGCGCCGTCGCAGCCTGATCCACGATGGCAATCCGCCGCGCGATCTGGCCGAATGAGACCACTGAATGATCTGGAAGCAATACCAAGAACGCAATTTCCTGCAAGGACTGACGATGAAAACCCTGCTGGGCCTGTTGACTACTTTTTTCATTACCTGCACCGCCGCTGCCAGTGACGCGAAGATTGCACCGGATGTCCTCGTCAAGAACGTCACGCACGAGGTGCTTGACACCGTGCGCCAGGACAAGGATATTCGCAACGGCAACTCGAAAAAGGTGCTCGAGCTGGTCGAAACGAAAATCCTGCCGCATTTCAACTTCACCCGCATGACACAACTAGCGCTCGGCCGGGACGCACGTCAGGTGCAGCCTGAGCAGATGAAGGTGCTGGTTGATGAGTTCCGCACCTTGCTGGTGCGCACTTATTCGAAGGCGCTCACCGAGTACCGTGATCAGGAGATCGTCTTCAAGCCCTTCAAAATGGCACCGACCGACACCGACGTGCGGGTGCGCACCGAGGTCAAGCAATCCGGTGGCAAGCCAGTGTCGATCGATTATTACCTCGAAAAGGGCGACCACGGCTGGAAGGTCTATGACATCGAGGTTGCCGGCGCGAGCCTGGTGACGAACTATCGCTCAACCTTCGCCCAGGAAATCCAGAAGAGTGGCGTCGCTGGTCTGATCAAGAGCCTGCAGGAAAAGAACAAGACGCTCGAGGCCCCGCCCGCCAAGGCCAAATGAATGCCCGCATCGAACGCACGCCTGACGCTGCCATCATTCATGGTGACATGACCCTTGAGAATGCTACCGCGTTGCTCGCCGCGGGCAGCCAGGTGCTCAACGCTGGGACGACGCATTTCGATCTCTCCGGCGTAAGTGCCATCGACTCTTCCGGCCTCGCCGTGCTGTTCGGCTGGCTGCGCGCCGCGCAGGCGGCAGGCAAGGCGCTGACGATCGCCAATCCGCCTGTAAACCTGCGCAGCCTCGCCGAAGTCTATGGGGTTGTCGATCTGTTACCGCTCGTCTGAGCTTCAGGAAACGCCATGTTGACACCCGCCCAGATCGAGAACTGGATCCGTGCCGGAATCGCCGATGCGCACGTCACGGTCAGCGGGGATGGCCGTCACTTCGAAGCGCTGATCATCAGCCCGGCTTTCGCCGGTCTGAGCCGCGTACAGCGCCAGCAGCGCGTCAATGCCGTGCTGCGCGAACATTTCGAGACGGAAACCTTGCACGCGTTGTCGATGCGCTGTCTTACGCCCGAGGAAGCGGGTGGATAAGCTGCTGATCGAGGGGGGCATCCCCTTGAGCGGCGAAATCGCCATCTCCGGCGCCAAGAATGCCGCGCTGCCGCTGATGTGTGCGGCGCTGCTCACCTGCGAGCCGCTGACGCTGACCAACGTCCCCGAGCTTAACGACATCAAGACGATGCTCAGGCTGCTCGCGCAGATGGGCGTGAAAGTCACGGTGGAAAAACTCGGCGCTGGCAGTACGGCACCCTTGCGCGTGACGCTCGATGCCGCGAGCCTCGACAATCCGCTCGCGCCCTACGAACTCGTCAAGACGATGCGCGCCTCGATCCTGGTGTTGGGGCCGCTCACCGCGCGCTGCGGCGAAGCACGCGTCTCGCTGCCGGGCGGCTGTGCGATCGGCGCGCGTCCCGTCGATCAGCATCTCAAGGGTCTCACCGCAATGGGCGCCGACACCCGCATCGAACAGGGTTATGTGCATACGCGGGTGACGGCCAGCGGCGGCCGTCTGCAGGGAGCCCGGCTGCTGACCGACATGGTGACGGTGACCGGTACCGAAAACCTGATGATGGCCGCCTGTCTCGCCACAGGCGAGACGGTGATCGAGAACGCCGCGCGCGAGCCCGAGGTGGTTGATCTGGCGAATTGTCTGAATGCAATGGGAGCGCGCATCAGCGGCGCCGGCACCGATGTGATCCGCATCGAGGGAGTCGAGCGCCTGCATGGTGCGACGCATCGCATCATGCCCGACCGCATCGAGACTGGCACTTATCTGTGCGCCGCGGCGGTGACCGGCGGCCGAGTGCGCTTGACCGGCACGAAGGCCAATACACTCGATGCCGTGATCGACAAACTGATCGACACGGGCTGCGAGATCATGCTCGAGCGCGAGGCCATCGAACTGACGGCCCCGCGCCGGCTCAGGGCGGTGAGCATCCGCACTGCCCCCTACCCGGCTTTTCCGACCGACATGCAGGCGCAGTTCATGGCCCTGGATGCGGTGGCGGAAGGCGCCGCGACGATTCGGGAAACGATCTTCGAAAACCGTTTCATGCACGCGGTGGAATTGAACCGTCTCGGTGCGGACATCCGTATCGACGGCAACACCGCGTTCGTCACCGGCGTGCCCCGCCTCACCGGCGCAACGGTGATGGCCACCGACTTGCGCGCCTCGGCGAGTCTCGTCATCGCCGGGCTGGCCGCGGAAGGCGAGACGCTGATCGAGCGCATCTACCACCTCGACCGCGGCTATCAGCGTATGGAAGAGAAGCTCGCTCAACTTGGGGCGCGCATCAGCCGGGTAAAATGAGGCGATGACCATCACGATCGCCCTGTCCAAGGGACGCATCTTCGAAGAGACGTTGCCGCTGCTTGCGTCCGCCGGCATCGTGCCACAGGAAAACCCGGAGCAGTCGCGCCGGCTGATCATCGGCACGAGCCGGCCCGACGTGCGTGTCGTGATCGTGCGCGCCGCCGACGTGCCGACCTATGTGCAGTATGGCGCAGCGGATCTCGGCATCGCCGGCAAGGACGTGCTGCTCGAACATGGCGGTGCGGGCCTTTATCAGCCGCTGGATCTGAAGATCGCGCGTTGCCGCATGTGTGTCGCTGCGCCGGCAGGTTTCGACTATGCCGCCGCGGTACGCCGCGGCGCGCGGCTGCGCGTGGCGACCAAATACATCAACACCGCGCGCGAACACTTCGCCGCCAAAGGCGTGCATGTCGATCTGATCAAGCTCTATGGCTCGATGGAGCTTGCCCCCTTGGCGGGCTTGGCCGATGCGATCGTCGATCTGGTTTCCTCCGGCGGGACGCTGAGGGCTAACAACCTGGTCGAGGTCGAGGAGATCATGCCGATTTCCTCGCGGCTGATCGTCAATCAGGCCAGCCTGAAAATGAAGCGCAATCTGTTGCAACCCGTCATCAACGCTTTCGAGAGTGCCATCCGATGAGCCTGACCCTGCGTCGTCTTTCCACGCGCGATCCGGAATTCCTGGCGACGCTGGACGCGCTGCTCGCCTTCGACAATGCCAGCGACGAAGCCATCGAGCGCACCGTGGCCGAGGTGATCGGCAACGTGCGCAGCCTGGGCGATGCGGCGGTGCTCGAGTACACACGGCGTTTCGACCGTGTCGCAGCGAAGAGCCTGGCCGAGCTCGAGCTGCCGCGACAAGCCCTCGCCGATGCCTATGCCGGGCTGCCGCAGAGCCAGCGTGAGGCGCTGGCCCAGGCCGCCGAGCGCATCCGGCTTTATCACGAGCGCCAGAAGCTCGAGTCCTGGGAATACAAGGAGGCCGATGGCACCCGGCTGGGGCAGCAGGTGACACCGCTTGACCGCGTCGGCCTCTACGTACCCGGTGGCAAGGCTGCCTACCCGAGCTCGGTGCTGATGAATGCGATTCCCGCCAAAGTGGCCGGGGTACGCGAGCTGATCATGGTGACCCCGACGCCGGATGGCCAGAGGAATCCGCTCGTGCTCGCTGCCGCGCATCTTGCCGGTGTCGACCGCGTGTTCTGCATCGGCGGCGCCCAGGCCGTCGCCGCGCTGGCTTACGGCACGCAGACCCTGCCGCAGGTCGACAAGATCGTCGGCCCCGGCAATGCCTATGTCGCGGCCGCGAAGCGGCGTGTCTTCGGCGTCGTCGGCATCGACATGGTCGCCGGCCCTTCCGAAGTGCTGGTGATCAGCGATGGCACTGGCAATCCCGAGTGGACGGCGGTCGACCTCTTTGCCCAGGCTGAACACGACGAGCTCGCCCAGTCGATCCTGCTCTGTTCCGATCAGGGTTTTCTCGACCACGTCGCCGCGGCGATCGAGCGGCTGTTGCCGACCATGCCGCGCGCCGCGACGATCGCCGCTTCGCTTGCCGGGCGCGGTGCGCTGATCCTGGTCTCCGATCTCGACGAAGCCTGCACGATCGCCAACCGCATCGCGCCAGAACATCTGGAGCTCTCCGTCGAAAACCCGCGCGCGCTGTTGCCGAAGCTCCGTCATGCCGGTGCGATCTTCCTCGGTCACTACTGCTCGGAATCGCTCGGCGATTATTGCGCCGGCCCGAACCATGTGCTGCCGACCTCGCGCAGCGCGCGCTTTTCCTCCCCGCTCGGCGTCTATGATTTCCAGAAGCGCTCGAGCCTCATCGAGGTCTCGTTCGCGGGGGCGCAAACGCTCGGCCCGATCGCGGCGACCCTTGCCGCAGGCGAAGGGCTGTATGCCCATCAGCGCGCCGCCGAATTGCGACTGAAATCCTGAAATTCTGCGTTGGTGACACGGCACCCCGTCGTGATTGCCGCGCCCTCGCGGACTCTCAGGCAGAGAGGATTTCCCGCAATGCCGTGATCAATGCGGCGCATTGCTCATCGGTGCCGACGGTGATGCGCAGGAACTGCTCGATGCGCGGTTGCCGAAAATGACGCACGACGATGCTGCGTTCGCGCAGTGCTTGCGCGAGCTGAGCGGCATCGCGCCCAGGATGGCGGGCAAAGACGAAATTCGCGCTCGAAGGGAGCACCGTGAAACCGAGCGTTTCCAGCTCGGCGGTCAGCCACGCGCGGCTCCTGATCACGGCATGCCGCGTCTGATCGAACCATTCCCGATCTTCGATCGCCGCGGCGGCTCCCGCGATCGCCAGCCGATCGAGCGGATAGGAGTTGAAGCTGTTTTTGACCCGGTTTAAAGCCTCGATCAGCTCAGGCTGGCCGATCGCGAAACCGACACGCAAGCCCGCGAGCGAGCGTGATTTGGAAAACGTCTGCACGACGAGCAGATTGGCATGGTGCTGAACGAGGGGCACGACCGTTTCGCCACCGAAATCGATGTATGCCTCGTCGATCACCACCACCGAGTCGGGATTGGCTTCGAGCAGTGCGGTGATCTGCGCGCGCGTCAGCACGCGTCCGGTCGGCGCGTTCGGATTCGCGATGATGATGCCGCCATTGGGTGGTCGGTAGCCTGCGATGTCGATCGCGAAACGCTCGTCGAGCGGCACGGTGCGGTAGGCGATGCCATAGAGGCCGCAATAGACCGGGTAGAAGCTGTAGGTGACATCGGGAAACAGCACCGGCTGGTCGTGTTTGAGCAGCGCATGGAAGGCATGCGCCAGCACTTCATCGGAGCCATTGCCGACGAACACTTGCTCCAGCGTGATGTCGCCGAAGAAGGCGGCGATCGCTTCGCGCAGTCGCACGCTTTCGGGGTCGGGATAGAGCCGCAGCGTGCTGCCGATCTCGGCCTGCATCGCGGCCAGCGCCTTTGGACTCGGCCCGTAAGGGTTCTCGTTGGTGTTGAGTTTGACGAGATTCGCCAGCTTGGGCTGCTCGCCTGGCACGTAGGGTTGCAAGCTGTGGACGGTTGCGCTCCAGAATCGACTCATGGCAACGGGGAAAAGGATTGATGACTGTAATGGGATGGTATTATGCCTGCTCGCAACGAATGCCGACCCCTGTCATGCGCGTCGCCGAGATCTCCCGCAACACGCTGGAAACCCAAGTCCGCGTCCGGCTCGATCTGGACGGCAGCGGGTGTGCCGAACTGGCCACCGGCATCGGCTTCTTCGACCACATGCTCGATCAGATCGCCCGTCATGGCCTGATCGACCTCAGTGTCTCAGCGCAGGGCGACCTGCATATCGATGCGCATCACACCGTCGAGGATGTCGGCATCACGCTCGGTCAGGCGCTCGCCCAGGCGCTGGGCGACAAGAAGGGCTTGACGCGCTATGGCCATGCCTATGTGCCGCTCGACGAGGCGCTCTCCCGTGCCGTGGTCGATCTTTCCGGTCGGCCTGGCCTGGTGTTCGCGGTCGAATTTTCCCGCTCCCGCATCGGCGAATTCGATGTCGACCTGGTACGCGAATTTTTCCAGGCGCTCGTCAATCATGCCGGCATCACCGTGCATCTCGACGGTCTGCGCGGCGTGAATGCCCATCACCAGGCCGAATCGCTCTTCAAGGCCTTCGCGCGCGCATTGCGCATGGCGATTGGCACCGATCCGCGCGCCGGGACGGTCATACCTTCGACCAAGGGAAGCTTGTAGGCTGCACGAATTCTTCCGTCGCCATGAACACTGTTGCCATCGTCGATTACGGCATGGGTAATCTGCGCTCGGTCGCCAAGGCCGTCGAGCACGTCGTCCCCGCTGCCCGCGTCCGCGTCACTGCAGATCCCGCCGTCGTGAAAACCGCCCACCGGATCATCGTTCCCGGCCAGGGGGCGATGCCCGACTGCATGCGTGAACTCACCACCCGCGGGCTTGCCGATGCCGTCGTGCAGGCTGCCGCGGCAAAACCTTTCCTCGGCATCTGCATCGGCCTGCAGATGCTTTTCGCGCACAGCGAAGAAGGCGATGTTGCAGGTCTGGGCATTTTCTCCGGTCAGGTGCGCCGGTTTCCTGCAGCGGCGATGCACGACGCCGCCGGCGCGCCGCTCAAGGTGCCCCACATGGGCTGGAACGAAGTGCAACAGAGTGCGGCCCATCCCCTCTGGAATGGCATCGCCGATGGCACGCGCTTCTATTTCGTGCACAGCTACTATGTCGAGCCAGCCGATGCAGCACTGACCGCCGGCACGACCCATTACGGCATCAGATTTACCAGCGCGGTGGCACACGCTAACATTTTCGCCGTGCAGTTCCACCCGGAAAAGAGTGCTTGCGCCGGTTTGCGCCTGCTGGAAAACTTCATGTCCTGGAATCCCTGATCCCGAACGAGTCTTCACCATGTTGCTGATACCCGCGATCGATCTGAAGGACGGACAGTGCGTGCGCCTCAAGCAGGGCGTCATGGACGATGCGACGGTATTTTCCAGTGAGCCGGCGGAAATGGCACGCCACTGGATCGAGCAGGGGGCGCGCCGCCTGCATCTCGTCGACCTCAATGGCGCTTTCGCCGGTAAACCGAAGAACGAACCGGCCATCAAGGCGATCCTGAAGGAAGTCGGTGACGAGATCCCCGTCCAACTTGGCGGCGGCATCCGCGATCTCGACACCATCGAGCGCTGCCTCGACGATGGCGTCTCCTACGTGATCATCGGCACCGCCGCGGTGAAGAACCCCGGTTTCCTGCACGATGCCTGCACCGCCTTCCCGGGGCACATCATCGTCGGTCTCGATGCCAAGGACGGCAAGGTGGCCGTCGATGGCTGGTCGAAAATGACCGGCCACGACGTGATCGATCTCGCTCGCAAGTTCGAAGATTATGGCGTCGAGGCGGTGATCTACACCGACATCGGGCGCGACGGCATGCTCACCGGCGTGAATATCGAAGCGACGGTAAACCTCGCGCGTTCGCTGCGCATCCCGGTGATCGCCAGTGGCGGGATTTCCAGCCTCGCCGACATCAAGGCGCTGTGTGCCGTCGCCGACGAAGGCATCATGGGCGCGATCACCGGCCGGGCGATCTACGAAGGCAAACTCGACTTCCGTGCCGCGCAGGCTGAAGCCGACAAGTGCGCCGCGCGATGATGCCGACTGCGTAAAACCAGGATTTCCATGCTCGCCAAACGCATCATTCCCTGCCTCGACGTCAATGCCGGTCGCGTCGTCAAGGGCGTCAACTTCGTCGGCTTGCGCGATGCCGGCGATCCGGTCGAGATTGCGCGCCGCTACGACGAGCAAGGCGCGGACGAAATCGCCTTCCTCGACATCACGGCGAGTTCCGATGAGCGCGATATCATTCTGCACATCGTCGAGGCTTGCGCGGAACAGGTGTTCATTCCGCTCACCGTCGGTGGTGGCGTGCGCAAGGTCGAGGATGTACGGCGCTTGCTGAATGCCGGCGCCGACAAGGTGAGCATCAACACCGCCGCGGTCAATAACCCCGATCTGGTCGCGGAAGCTGCTGCGAAGGTCGGCAGCCAGTGCATCGTCGTCGCGATCGACGCAAAGCAGACCGCCCCCGGCAAATGGGAAGTGTTCACGCACGGCGGCCGCAACAACACGCACCTGGATGCGATCGAATGGGCGCAACGCGTGGCGGCCCTGGGTGCCGGCGAGATCCTGCTCACCAGCATGGATCGTGACGGCACCAGGAACGGTTTCGATCTCGCGCTCACCCGGGCCGTCGCCGATGCGGTGTCGATCCCGATCATCGCCAGTGGCGGCGTCGGCAATCTGCAGCACCTCGTCGATGGTGTCACGCTGGGTCGCGCCGACGCCGTGCTGGCGGCGAGCATCTTCCATTACGGCGAATTCACGGTGCGCCAGGCGAAAGAATACATGCACGCCAGAGGCATAGAAGTCAGACTATGACATGCAAGTGGCTGAACGAAATCAAATGGGACGATCATGGGCTCGTGCCGGTCATCACCCAGGATGCGGCGAGTGGTGAGGTACTGATGTTCGCCTGGATGAACCGCGAGGCATTGGAGAAGACCGCCAGCCTCGGCCAGGCGGTGTATTGGTCGCGCTCGCGTCGCAAGCTCTGGCACAAGGGCGAGGAATCGGGCCATTTCCAGAAAGTCGTCGAGATTCGCACCGATTGCGACAACGACGTGATCTTGCTCAAAGTCGAGCAAGTGGGCGGCATCGCCTGCCATACCGGGCGCAGGAGCTGTTTCTTCCAGCGGCTGGGAGAGGGCTGCTGGCATCCCGTCGATGCCGTGCTCAAAGACCCGAAGGAGATATACAAGTGATCGATCTCGAAGTGCTCCATCGTGTCCAGCATACCCTGGAAGCGAGAAAAGGCGCCGCGCCCGATACCTCCTACGTCGCCAGCCTCTACGCCAAGGGTGTCGATACCATCTGCAAGAAAGTCGCCGAGGAAGCTGCCGAGGTGATCATGGCGGCGAAGGACGGCGACCGCTTGCACCTAGTGCGCGAGACCTGCGATCTGTGGTTCCACAGCCTGGTACTGCTCACGCATTACGGCCTCAGTGTCGACGACGTGATCAGCGAATTCCGTCGTCGCGAAGGCATTTCGGGCATCGATGAGAAAAAGTCGAGGGGACAGCAATGAGCGATATGTGCATTTTCTGCAAGATCGTGCGGGGTGAGATTCCCTGCAAAAAGGTGTACGAAGACGAGGACATCCTGGCATTCCACGACATCCGACCGCAGGCCCCGGTGCACTTCATGGTGATTCCCAAGCGACACATCGCTTCCCTGGCCGAGACGACCCCTGACGATGCGCCGCTGCTAGGCAAGCTATTCGCGCAACTTGGCGAGCTTGCGCGTAGCCAAGGCTTGCGCGATGGTTTCCGCACCATCGTGAACACCGGCAGGATCGGTCGGCAGGAGGTGTATCATCTGCACGTCCATGTCCTCGGCGGGCCCGAGCCGCTTGGGCCGATGCTGCCGCGTGGCTGATTTTCAAGGAGAAAGAGCAATGGGAACCTGGAGCATTTGGCACTGGTTGATCGTCCTGGTCATCGTGATGCTGGTGTTTGGCACCAAGAAGCTGCGCAACATCGGCCAGGATCTGGGCAGTGCAGTCAAAGGTTTCAAGGAGGGTATGAAAGAGAGCACCTCTGCGGCCGATGCTCCCAAACAGGTGGAACAGCAGGCTGGAACCACGATCGAGGGCGAGGCGCGCAGGGAACAGAACAAATCCTGAGCCCTGATCCGGTGCCGTTCCACCAGCGCCGACTTTTCTAACGCATCGCCGTGTTCGACATCGGGTTTACCGAGCTAATGGTGATCGCCCTCGTCGGGCTGATCGTCATCGGGCCTGAGCGCCTGCCACGCGTCGCACGCACCGCCGGGCATCTGCTGGGCCGCCTGCAACGCTATGTCAGCGACGTCAAGAGTGACATTGCCCGTGAGATGCAGCTCGAGGAACTGAAACGGCTGCAAGCCGAGGTTGCGCAACAGGCGCGCGAACTCGAACAGCGGGTGAATCAGCAGTTGCGCACCGTAGAGAGTGAGCTCAACCAGTCGATTCTCGATTCCGCGAACAAGAACACGGTCGATGAATCGGTCGAAGCAGCCAAGCCATTCTCACCGCCATCGCTGACTGAGCCGGCTGCCCCGGTTGTTGCGGCCGGGTCGACCAGCACCTCCGCGGCACAAAAGGATTCCCCTGCCGCCTGATGGAAGACAAAGAAGAATCCTTCATCTCCCACCTGATCGAACTGCGTGACCGGTTGATCCGCGCGCTGATCGCTGTGGGCATCGTGTTTCTCGCCCTGGTCAACTGGGCGCGCGACATCTATTCGCTGCTCGCCGCCCCGATGCTCGCCGCGTTGCCGGAAGGCGGCCACATGATCGCCACCGATGTTGCCGGTGCGTTCTTCGTGCCGATGAAGGTGACGATGATGGTGGCCTTCCTGATCGCGCTTCCCTATGTGCTCTATCAGGCCTGGGCCTTCGTCGCGCCGGGACTCTATCAGCACGAGAAGAAGCTCGTCCTGCCCTTGCTCGTCGCCAGCGTGGTGCTGTTCTTCATTGGCATGAGTTTCGCCTATTTCATCGTCTTCCCGACCGTGTTCGCGTTCATCAACGCCTTCGCGCCGGAAGGTGTCGCGGTGATGACCGACATCGACAAGTATCTGTCGTTCGTGCTCACCACCTTTCTGGCCTTCGGCGTCACCTTCGAGGTGCCGGTGGTGGTCATCGTGCTGGTGCGTGTCGGGCTGGTGAGCATCGAAAAGCTCAAGGAAGTGCGTCCCTACGTGATCGTCGGCTGTTTCGTCGTCGGCGCCATCTTCACCCCTCCCGATGTGCTCTCGCAGATCATGCTCGCGGTGCCGATGTGGCTGCTCTACGAGCTCGGCATCGTCTTTGCGCGTCTGATTGGAAAACCGGCAGAAGAGGAATCGCCGATTGCCGCCTCCCTCCCGCGGCCTCTCGACGAAGCGGCGATGAATGCCGAGCTCGACAAGGCTGAAGCGGAATCAGAGACGAATCGCCGCTAACGGCATCACTCCGGATGTGGGCGGGGGCGTCGGCCGATGGTGATCTCCACCTCGATGGGCTTGCCCTCGCGCAGCAGGCCGAACTTCGCCTTCTCCCCAGGCGGCAGGGCGGCGATCAATTCCAGCATCACTTGAGCATCTTTGACCGGCTTGCCGGCGACCGAGAGCAGGAGGTCACCCGGTTTCACCCCGGCTTTATCGGCCGGCCCATTGCGCATCACGCCGGCAATCAGTGCGCCTTCTACGCTTTTCGTGCCGAAGGACTCGGCGAGCTCAGGCGTCATGTCCTGCACCTCGACGCCGATCCAGCCGCGCGTTACGGTACCGGTCTTGACGATCTGCTCCAGGACGTTTCTCGCCAGCGAGACGGGAATCGCGAAACCGATGCCCATCGAGCCGCCGCTTTGCGAATAGATCGCGGTATTGATGCCGACCAGCTGACCACGTGTATCGACCAGGGCGCCGCCCGAGTTGCCGGGGTTGATCGCCGCATCGGTCTGAATGAAATCCTCGAAGGTGTTGATGCCCAGATGGCTGCGGCCGAGCGCGGAGACGATGCCATGCGTGACCGTTTGCCCGACGCCGAACGGATTGCCGATCGCCAGCACCACATCGCCGACCTGCAGGCTATTCGGGGGGGCGAAGGTGATCGGCGTCAGCGGCTTGTCGCTGGCGATTTTCAACACCGCGAGATCCGATTCAGGATCGGTGCCGACCAGTTTGGCCTCGAATTTGCGCCCATCGAACAGCGCCACCTCGATCGCGTCGGCGGATTCGACGACGTGGTTATTGGTGAGCAGGAAACCGTCCGCAGACACCACGACACCGCTGCCCAGCCCCGAACGTCGCTGCGGCTCGCCGCCGAAACGGTCGCCGAAGAAGCGCCGGAACAACGGATCATCGAGGAAGGGAGGCTGGCGTATCTCCTGGCTAGTGAAAATATGCACCACTGCAGGCAGTGCGGCACGTGCCGCGGGGGCGAAACTGAGCGACGGCCGTGCTTCGCCATCGCCCGTCGCCTGCTGGATCGCGACCGTCTGCGTCTGACCGAAACCAAGGCCGGGACGCCAGCTCAACCATTCCGGCTTCAGAGTTTGCACGACGAACAAAGCTGCGACGCAGAGCGTCACGGTCTGGGCGAAAATCAGCCACAATCGCTTGATGAACATGGAGGTGGGAAAAATGCGACGCGAAGAATTGACAGCTTATCTGGATGGCATGCTGGCGACAGAGCGTTTCCGCGATTATTGCCCAAACGGTCTGCAAGTGGAAGGACGCGAAAAGATTCGGCGCATCGTCTGTGGCGTCACCGCGTCCTTGGCGCTCATCGAGGCGGCAATAGTACGCGATGCCGATGCACTACTCGTCCATCACGGCTGGTTCTGGAAGGGCGAGGACGGGCGCATCACCGGTTTTCGCCAGCGGCGCCTGAAACGTCTGCTCGCCCATGAGATCAACCTGATCGCCTACCATCTGCCCCTCGACGCCCATCCCGAATACGGCAACAACGCCCAGCTTGCATTGCGTTTCGGCTGGCGCATCGACGGACATTTCGGTGAATACGATCTGGGCTGCCGTGCCGTGTTGCCAGCGCCGATTTCCGTGGGCGATCTCGCCGCCCAGGCGGCGCGTATTCTGGAACGCCCGCCACTGCTGATCGGAGACCCTGGACGCATGGTGCGCACCGTAGCCTGGTGCAGCGGCGGCGCCCAAGACTGGTTCGAAGCCGCGATCGCGGCCGGTGCGGAGCTTTTTCTGTCGGGCGAGATCTCGGAACGCATCACCCATCTCGCGCGCGAGAGTGGCGTCGCATATCTGGCGGCCGGTCATCATGCCACCGAGCGCTACGGCGTGATGGCGCTCGGCGGGCATCTGGCCGAGCGTTTCGGGATCGAATGCTCTTACGTCGAAATCGATAACCCGGTCTAGCTGACCCACTTCACGCTCCCTCACGTTCAGCGAGGCGCCGCAGCACCAGCGGGAAGGCTCCCGTCAGGAAACAGGCGATCGCCGAGACGATCAGCCCCCAGCCCGCCATCTCGTCGGCGAGCAGCGGATGCCAGCCCGCGAGCCAGCCGGCGAAGACGGCAAGGCCGGCCAGAGTGCTGCATGCGCCGAGCACAAGGAAAAACAACGTCGTCCAGGGCCAGTGATGCGGTTTCATGGCTTGCGCAAATCGATGACGCGTTTGGCCTTGCCTTCCGAGCGGGTGATGCCGCCGACATCGGCAAGCTCGATTCTGGTATTGATGCCGATCATCGCCTTGATGTGGTGACGCAATTCACGTGCCGCGGCATCGCGCGTGAGCGTGTCGGCGGCCAGCTCGGGCTTCGGTTCGACGCGCACCGTGAGTTCGTCGAGATGCTTTTCGCGTGAAACCACGAGCTGGTAATGAGGTGACAGCGCCGGGGTTTTGAGGATCAGCTCCTCGATCTGCGACGGAAACACATTCACGCCGCGGATGATCAGCATGTCGTCGGAGCGGCCGGTGATTTTGGCGATGCGCCGGAAGCTGCGCGCCGTCGGCGGCAGCAGGCGCGTCAGGTCGCGCGTGCGGTAGCGCACCACCGGCAGCGCCTCCTTGGTCAGCGAGGTGAACACGAGCTCGCCGTGTGCGCCATCCGGCAGCACCTGGCCGGTGTGCGGATCGATGATTTCCGGGTAGAAATGATCTTCCCAGATCGTCGGCCCATCGCGCGATTCGATGCATTCGATCGCCACTCCCGGGCCGATCAGCTCGGACAGGCCATAGAGATCCATCGCGACGATGCCCAGACGCGATTCGAGTTCGCGGCGCATCTCCTCGCCCCACGGCTCTGCCCCGAAGATGCCGCGCTGCAATGACGAAGCGCGTGGATCCAGGCCCTGGCGTTCGAATTCATCGACGATGTTGAGCACATAGGAAGGGGTGCCGACGATCATCGTCGCGCCGAAGTCGCGGATCAGCTGCACCTGGCGCTCGGTCTGGCCGCCCGAAATCGGCACGACGGTACAACCCAGGCGTTCGGCGCCGTAATGTACACCCAGGCCCCCGGTGAACAGCCCGTAGCCGTGAGTGATGTGGATGATGTCGCGTCGCGTGCCGCCTGCTGCCTGGATCGAACGCGCCATGATTTCCGCCCAGGTGTCGATGTCTTTCTGGGTGTAACCGACCACGGTCGGTTTGCCGGTGGTGCCGGAAGAGGCGTGCAGACGCACGATGTTTTCCAGCGGTTCCGCGAACATGCCGAACGGATAGGTCTGACGCAGATCCTCCTTGGTCGTAAACGGGAATTTACCCAGATCCTCGAGCGTCTTCAGATCATCCGGATGCACGCCGGCGGCGTCGAATTTGGCACGATAGTGGGGTACGCGCTCATAGACGCGCCGCACGGTCGCTTTCAGTCGTGAAAGTTGCAATGCCGCGATTTCGTCGCGGCTGGCACGGGTGATGTCGCCACTCATTTCGGGCGCAGATCGATGACGCGCTTGGCCTTGCCGATCGAGCGTTCGATCGCGCCGACGGCCTTGATCTCGACCCTGGTCGAAATGCCGACGTAGGACTTGATGTGGTGCTGCAGGTCGTGGGCGATGAACTCTTTCTCCGGTGCAGTGAGTGTGGCGAACTCCGGTTTGATCTCGACATTCACCGTCAGCGCGTCGAGATGGCCTTCGCGCGTCACCTCGAGCTGGTAATGCGGTGAGAGTTTCGGCTGCTTCAGGATGAGTTCCTCGATCTGCGATGGGAAGACATTCACGCCGCGGATGATCAGCATGTCGTCGGATCGGCCGGTGATCCTGGCGATGCGCCGGAAGCTGCGTGCGGTGGGAGGCAACAGGCGCGTCAGGTCGCGCGTGCGATAGCGGATGATCGGCAGCGCTTCCTTCGTCAGCGAGGTAAACACCAGTTCGCCCAGCTCGCCATCCGGCAGCACCTCCCCGGTATTCGGGTCGATGATCTCAGGATAGAAGTGGTCTTCCCAGATCACCGGGCCATCCTTGCTCTCGATGCACTCTTGTGCCACGCCCGGCCCGATCACCTCGGAAAGCCCATAGATGTCGATCGCATCGATGGCGAAACGCCGCTCGATCTCTGCGCGCATCTGCTCGGTCCACGGTTCGGCGCCGTGAATGCCGATCTTCAGCGCAGAGGTGGCCGGATCGATGCCCTGGCGCTCGAATTCGTCGGCGATCGCCAGCATGTAGGAGGGCGTGACCATGATGATGCGCGGCTTGAAGTCCTGGATCAGTTGCACCTGACGCTCGGTCTGGCCGCCACCAAAGGGGATCACAGTGCAACCGAGCCGCTCGGCGCCGTAGTGGGCGCCCAAGCCCCCGGTAAACAGGCCATAACCGTAGGAGACATGCACCTTGTCTCCGGGCCGGCCGCCGGCGGCCCAGATCGAACGCGCCATCAGGTGCGCCCAGGTATCGATGTCCTTTTGCGTGTAGCCGACGACGGTCGGTTTGCCGGTGGTGCCCGACGAGGCGTGGATA
The DNA here is from genome assembly GCA_964478415.1 of uncultured Methyloversatilis sp. Lineage (GTDB taxonomy): Bacteria > Pseudomonadota > Gammaproteobacteria > Burkholderiales > Rhodocyclaceae > Sulfuricystis. The sequence goes on along the minus strand of CAYZII010000036.1, from coordinate 3,533 downwards.
CGCACCACCTTGTTTTCCGGCACCGCGAACATGCCGAAGGGGTAGGTGGCGCGCAGATCCTGCTTCGTCGTGAAGGGAAACTTGGCCAGATCGGCGAGTTCCTTGAAATCGTCCGGCGCGACGCCCGCGGCATCGAACTTCGCACGGATATGGGCGACGTTGTCGTAAGCGTGCCTGAGGCTCCAGCGCAGACGCTCGGTTTGCAGGGCGACGATTTCGTCGCGGCTGGCGGTCTCGATGGCGTCGAAAGCCCGATCTGGTCTCATCTTCGTTCTCTCCCCTGGATTTTCCTGCGACGCGGAACTTTAGCACGGTTGCCAGCCTAGAATCCTTTCCGTGCGGTCTAAAGGCCGGCAGAAGGGAGTGATAAGAATCGCTAAGCAATCCATAAATGTTATTATTAGACTTTTATCGCACAGGCCATTCTGAATAGGAACTTTTCATGAAAATCCACGAATACCAGGGCAAAGAAATCCTGAGGAAGTTCGGCGTACCCACCCCGCGCGGCTTCCCCTGTTTTTCCGTCGCGGAAGCCGTCGAGGCGGCACGCAGACTGGGTGGCGATCTTTGGGTGGTGAAAGCGCAGATCCATGCCGGTGGCCGGGGCAAGGGCGGGGGCGTGAGGCTTGCCCGCTCGCTCGACGAAGTGGGCCAGCATGCCGCGAATATCCTAGGCATGCGGCTGGTGACGCATCAAACCGGGCCGGAGGGACGCATCGTGCGGCGCCTGCTGGTCGAGGAGGGCTCGGACATCCGCAAGGAATACTATGTCGCCTGCCTGACCGACCGCGCCACGCAAAAGGTTGCGATGATGGCCTCTTCCGAGGGCGGCATGGACATCGAGGAGGTGGCCGCGATGACGCCGGAAAAGATCATCAAGGTCTTCATCGACCCGCTCGAGGGCATTCTCGATGCCCAAGCGTTGACGCTCGCGGAAGGCATCGGCGTGCCTGAAAGCTCGCTATCACAAGCGGTCGACGTCTTCAAGCGGCTCTATGCCTGCTATATGGAAACCGATGCCAGCCTGGCCGAAATCAATCCGCTGATCCTGGCCGGCGATGGCAGCCTCAAGGCGCTCGATGCGAAGTTCAACTTCGACGACAACGCGCTCTATCGCCAGCCGGAGATCGTCGCGATGCGCGATCTGGACGAGGAGGATCCGGACGAAATCGAGGCATCCAAGTATGACCTCGCCTACATCTCGCTCGACGGCAACATCGGCTGTCTCGTCAATGGCGCAGGACTGGCGATGGCGACGATGGACACGATCAAGCTCTTCGGTGGCGAGCCGGCCAACTTCCTCGACGTCGGCGGTGGCGCCACGGTCGAAAAAGTCACCGCGGCCTTCAAAATCATGCTGAAGAATCCCAAGGTCAAAGGCATCTTGGTCAATATCTTCGGTGGCATCATGCGCTGCGACACGATCGCCACCGGCGTCGTCGCAGCAGCGAGAGAGGTGCATCTGAATGTGCCGCTGGTGGTGCGCATGAAGGGCACCAACGAGGATCTCGGCAAACGCATCCTTGCCGAATCCGGACTGCCGATCATCTCCGCCGACACGATGGCGGAAGCCGCGACCAAGATTGTCGCCGCCGTGAAATAAAGGAACCCCTTATGTCGATTCTGATCAACAAGGACACCAAGGTCATTACCCAGGGTATCACCGGCAAGACCGGCCAGTTTCACACCGAAAAGTGCCTCGAATACGCGAACGGCCGGAACTGTTTCGTTGCCGGCGTGAATCCGAAAAAGGCCGGCGAAAAAATCTTCGACATCCCGATCTACGCCACGGTCAAGGAAGCGAAAGAAGCCACCGGTGCGACCGTTTCCGTGATTTACGTACCCCCGGCGGGGGCCGCCGACGCGATCTGGGAAGCCGTCGAGGCGGATCTCGATCTGGTCATCTGCATCACCGAAGGCATTCCAGTGCGCGACATGCTGATCGTGCGCAACAGGATGAAACGCAAGGTGGCCAACGGCGGCAAGGAAACGCTGCTGCTCGGCCCCAACTGCCCGGGGCTGATCACGCCGGACGAAATCAAGATCGGCATCATGCCCGGGCACATCCACCGCAAAGGGCGCATCGGCATCGTCTCGCGTTCCGGCACGCTCACCTACGAAGCCGTCGCGCAGGTCACCGAACTGGGGATGGGACAATCTTCAGCGGTCGGCATCGGCGGCGACCCGATCAACGGGCTAAAACACCTCGACGTGATGAAGATGTTCAACGATGATCCGGACACCGACGCGGTGATCATGATCGGCGAGATCGGCGGACCCGACGAAGCGGAAGCCGCGCGCTGGTGCAAGGCCAACATGAAAAAGCCGGTGGTGGGCTTCATTGCCGGCGTCACCGCGCCGCCGGGGAAACGCATGGGCCACGCCGGCGCGCTGATTTCCGGCGGCGCCGACACAGCGGAAGCCAAGCTCGCGGTCATGGAAGAGTGCGGTTTCAAGATCACCCGCGACCCGTCCGCAATGGGCAAGCTGGTGAAATCGGTGCTGTAACGGATTTTCAGGGAAAATCTCGGGCGGGCGGGGGAGACCCTCGTCCGCCTTTTTCATTTCCAGGGGAACCCATGGCCTTGTTTCTGACCGAAAGCGATGTTCGCCAGCTCCTGACGATGGAGATGGCGCTCGAGGCCGTCGAGGCCGCCCACCGTGCCCACGCGCTCGGCCGGGCGATCGACATTCCGCGCCAGCGCACACGCGTGCCGACTGCGTCCTTGCACATCCTGCAAGGGGCGCTGCTCGACGAGGGCGTCATCGGCTACAAGGCCTACACCGCGAGCAAGCGCGGTGCACGCTTTCTCGTGCATCTGTTCGATGCCAGCGAAGGCCGGCTGCTGGCAGTGATTGAGGCTGACTTTCTCGGCATGATGCGCACCGGCGCCGCCGGCGGCATCGCGGCAAAGCATCTGGCCCGGCCTGAGGCGGCGATCGTCGGGATGATCGGCGCCGGCTGGCAGGCGCAGGGGCAGCTTGCCGCCCTGTGTCAGGTGCGCGCGCTGCGCCAGGTCAAACTGTTCTCGCGTAACCCCGAAAAGTGCCGTCTTGCCAGCGCCGAGTTTGCGCAACGCTTCGGTGTCGAGGTGGTGCCGGTCACCACCGCCGAGGCTGCCGTGCGCGACAGTGACATCGTCGTCACGATCACCACCTCTGCGACACCGGTCCTGCAAGGCGAGTGGCTCTCGCCCGGCACACATGTCAATGCCGCCGGTTCGAATGCCCTGATCCGCCGCGAGCTCGACGAAAAAGCCGTTGCACTAGCGGCGCGCATCTGTGTCGACAGCCGCGCGACGGCGCTGAGCGAAGCGGGCGACCTGTTGCCGGCCCTTGAGAAGGGACGCCTGCACGCCGGCCAGTTGATCGAACTGGGGGAAATCGTTGCCGGCATCCGCCCCGGCCGCTGCGATGCGCGCCAGATCACCCTGTTCGAATCGCAAGGCATGGCGATCCAGGATCTGGCGGTGGCACGGCGCGTCTACGAGCTTGCCCGGCTGCACGGACGTGGCAGCCCACTGGCCATCGAT
>CAYZII010000035.1:0-23083 GCA_964478415.1 uncultured Methyloversatilis sp. | reverse complement strand
GCCAATGATATTGCCCACCTAAGGGCGAGAAAGTAGGTCAACACCAGACTCCCCATTATCAAAACGCCCCGCAAGCAACTCTTGCGGGGCGTTTTGCTTAGGTGGAACGCATCCAGAGCCGATGCGTCACATTGCGTAACGTTTTCTGTCCTTGCCATCGAACCGGCTCATGTTTTTGCGCATCCTTGCGATCATTTTTCCCGTCTTCGCCATCGTTGGCGCGGGATGGCTGTACGCCCGTCGCCTGCAAAGAAAAGGTGACGGGATCGACATGGCGTTCGCCAATCAGCTGAACATGGATGTGTTCGTGCCCGCTCTCGTCTTCGCAGCGCTCTCCGCGAAGAGTTTTGATCTGACCACCTACGGGAATCTTGCCCTGGGTGCCTTGCTGTTGATGCTGGGGAGCGGACTTCTTGCCTGGTGGCTTGCACGGCTGCTCGGTGAGCAGCCGAAGACTTTCGTGCCGCCGATGATGTTCGTCAATTCCGGCAATATGGGGCTGCCGCTAATGGTGTTCGCCTTCGGCGAGGCCGCGCTGCCGGCAGCAGTGGTGCTGTTCTTCGTCGAAAACCTACTGCATTACACTTTCGGTACCTGGCTGCTCGATCGTCATGCACGGATGACGACGCTTTGGCGGGTGCCGGTGATTTTCGCTGCGCTGCTGGCGCTGGCCATCAAATTTCTGGACGTCCCGATCTGGCCTCCGCTACTGACCGGAATCAAATTGCTGGGTGACGTGGCGATCCCGTTGCTGCTTTTCTCTCTTGGCGTGCGTTTGGCACTGTCTCAATGGAACGATGTGCGCCTGGGCCTGATCGGCATGGTGGCTCGCCCGGTCTTAGGGATGGTGTTTGCCGTCGTGTTGGGCCATCTATTCGACCTCGACGAGCGTGATGCGGCGCTGCTGCTGGTATTCGGTGCGTTGCCCCCGGCCGTACTCAATTACGTGTTCGCCGAACGTTATCGGCAGGAGCCGGCGAAAGTGGCTTCACTGGTGATGATCGGCAATCTCGGCGCGTTGCTTTTCATTCCGCTGGCCCTGGCCATGACCTTGCGATAGGAAATGCATGCGGACAGGCATTCCGGCGCGTGGGCTGCTGGCAAAATTCATGGGCGCCTTGGTAGGTTCCGTCCTGCTCGTCTTCGGTTTCATGTTTTCGCTGCTGGTGCTAGCTGTAGCTTTTGGGCTGGCGCTGATCATCGGCGTATGGTTCTGGTGGCGGACGCGCAGTTTGCGCAAAGAGGTGCATACAGACGGTTCTGCGACCGATCCCGACAGGCGGGGGGTGGTGATCGAGGGCGAAGCCGTGGTCGTCGAAGAGACGCCTACTCGGGTGACTTCGAATCGATCGCCAGCGTCACCGGACCATCATTGATCAGGCTGACCTGCATGTCGGCGCCGAATACGCCCGTCTGAACCGGGCGGGATGATGCAGCCGAGAGTGCAGCGACGAACCGCTCGAACAGGGGGCGTGAAATTTCGGCGCTGGCGGCACGGCTCCAGGATGGGCGATTGCCTTTTTTGACCGAGGCATACAGGGTGAATTGCGAGACGGCGAGGATTTCTCCTGCGCTATCGGCGATATTGAGGTTCATCACACCGTGCGTGTCGGCGAAAATGCGCAAACCGAGCAGCTTGCGCGTCATCCAGTCGATGTCGGCGGGGCCGTCGCTTTCCTCGAAGCCGGCGAGTACCAGCATGCCGGGACCGATGCGCCCCACGACCGTGCCGGCGACGCTGACGGAGGCTTCGAGGACGCGCTGGACGATGACTCTCATGATGGGCCGCGAGTATAGCGGTAGCATTCGCGCATGCTGCATCTTCATTACAGCAACCGTCCCGAACGTCTGGCCAGCACGCTGGTGAAACTGCTGCGGGACAACCCACAGCCGTTTCTCACCTGCGAGACCATTCTCGTGCCTTCCACCGCGCTGGCGCGCTGGCTGAATTTCCAGCTCGCCGACGGATTGGGCATTGCAGCGCAGATGCATTTCGCCTTTCCGGCGGCGTATGCCTGGCAACTGTTCGCGCGCGTGTTGCCCGACGTTGCGGCGAAAAATCCGTTCGATCGCGAGACGATGCAATGGCATCTGCTGCGCCTTCTCGGCGACAGTCGGGCAACGCAGATCCGTCATTATCTGGAAAACGACGACGGCACACGCCGGTATGAACTGGCCCGTCAGGTGGCTGGCCTGTTCGATCGCTATCTGGTCGAACGTCCGGACTGGCTCGCCGCCTGGACCCAAGGCCGACGCGCCGGGCTTGGCCGAGATGAAGACTGGCAGGCCGAGCTGTGGCGGATGCTGCTCACTGTGTTGCCTCCGGTGGCGGCGGAGCATCCGCGCGAACGTTTTCTCGCCGCACTCGCAGCCGATCCAAAGCTGCGCGAGAGGTTGCCCGCGCGGCTGAGCCTGTTTTGCGTCGAAGCGATGCCAGAGGTGTATTGGCAGGTGTTCGTTGCGCTATCGAGTTGGACCGAGCTGCACGTCTTCGTGCTGACGCCTTGTCGAGAATATTGGGGTGATCTCGAGCGGCTGCGCAAGCGTTTGCGTTTGGCGATCGAACGGCCTGAGGCTGCGCTGCTCATTGATGTGGGACATCCGCTGCTGGCATCTTTAGGACGCGCCCGGCAAGCTGCGGTGGTGCGCCTGGCCGAAGCCGCAGCCACGCTGCCAAGCTGCGAGGAAGAGGATTTCGTCGAGCCGCCAGCAAGCTTGTTGGGTACGCTGCAACGCGACATCCTGGAATTGACTTCGAGCGTCGCAGCAGCGGATCACACGCTGCAAATCCACGCCTGCCACGGCGCCCAGCGCGAGGCGGAAGTCCTGCACGACCGGCTGCTCGATCTGTTCGAGAAGCTGCCGGATTTGCAGCCGGCTGACATCCTGATCCTCACCCCTGATGTCGAAGCTTACGGGCCGATTGTCGCTGCTGTACTCGACAATGCACCCGCAGCGCGCCGACTACCTTGCACGCTGGCCGATCGACCTCTGGCCGCCATGCCGTTGTGGCGGGCCCTGCGACGCTTGTGCGTCGTTGCCGCGAGCGATTTCGACGCCGAAAGCGTGCTCGCACTGTTGGAAGAGCCGGCGCTGCAGCGCACTTTCGGAATCGGCGCCGAGTCGTTGGCGCGTCTGCGTGACTGGATCGTGGCGGCTGGCATCCGTTGGGGGATCGACGGCGCGGCAAAGGCGCGGCGCGGGCTGCCGCTTGACGACGATTTCACCTGGCGGAGCGGGTTGCATCGCCTGCTGCTGGGGGTTGCCATGCCCGATACGGAGGAGCGCCTTTGGCAGGGTATGTTGCCGGTTTCAGGCATCGAAGGCGAGGGTGCGGACTTGCTGGGCCGTTTCGTGCAATTCGTCGAAACGCTCTTCGAGCTGCAGTTGACACTCGGCTCTGGCAAGACGGCACCGGAATGGGCAACCTGGTTGCTGGAAACCTTCGAGCGCTTTCTGACGTCTGACGAGACGGAGCAGGGCCAGGCACAGCGGCTGCGCGATGCCTTGCGTCGGTTTGGCGAAACAGCGCAGGCCGCGCAGTGTATGACCCGCTTGCCCTTGACGGTGGTGTTGCGTGAGCTGGACAGGCTGCTGGCCGCCGGGACACCGGCGCAGGCCTTTCATGCCGGCAGCGTGACGATCGCGGCCTTGCAACCAGGACGGCCCGTTGCGGCGCGGGTGATTTGTCTGGTCGGTATGAACGACGGCAGTTGGCCACGACCTCGGACGACACCGGCCTTTGATCTGCTGGCGACCCATCCTCGTGCGACAGACCGCAATCAGCGCGGCGAAGAGCGTTACGCTTTCCTAGAAATGCTGCTGTGCGCCAGGGATGCAATGGTCATTACCTACACCGGCCGAGATCCGCGCAGCAATCTCGCACTGCCGCCGGCCCCGCCGCTCGCCGAACTGATCGACGTGATCGCCACGATGACTGGCTGCTGCGCCGATGAGGTGGTAGTCGAACATCCGCTGCAACCTTTTTCCGCATCCTATTTCACTGGCGAGGATGCCCGTCTGTTCAGCTTCGATGCCGAGCACTGTCCAACTGCCAGTTCCCAGTTGGTTTCGGCCTTCTGCGTCGAGGGAGTGCGCATGCCGGTGGACGAACCGCTGGAAATCGATCTGGCGACGCTGGAACGCTTTTTTGCCCAGCCGGTGCGTTTTTTCCTGCGCGAGCGCTTGGGGCTCCATCTCGAGGAACGCGAGGCTTTGTTGGAGATCCACGAGCCATTCGTGCCCGATGGCCTGGAGCGCTATCGCCTGCGCGAGGCACAATTCGCTGCCTTGCGGGCAGGAAAGAGTGTGCAGGAGACGCAGGCATTGCTGCGCGCGCGCGGTTGGTTACCCAGCGGTGTGGCTGGCGATCTGGTCGTGCGCGAGGTGCAGCGGGAGAGTCTGTTGTTGTGGCGGCGGGCGCAGCCCTGGTTAGCCGCGCAGCCCGTCGAAGCGTTGCCGGTGGAGTTCGCCGCTCACGGCATTGCGCTTCGAGACACGCTCGATGGCTTGACGGCGTGCGGTTTGTTGCGTGTCCGTCATGGTCAGTTGCGTGCCAAAGACCGACTGCAACTTTGGATCGAACACCTGTTGTTGAACCTGCTGGCGCCAGATGGTGTCAGTTCGACGAGTACCCTGATCTCCCACGAAGCGAGCTTGGATCTGCCCGCTGTCCCGAACGCACTGGAACTGCTTTCCGATCTGTTTGCGTGGTGTCGTCTCGGCTTGGAGCGCCCGCTGCCGTTCTACCCCGAAACCGCTTGGGCCTTCATGACCGGCAAAGATCTGCATAAAACCTGGACCGGAGATGTCGATGGCAGGTGGCGGGGGGAGAGCGACGACGCCTATCTGCGCTTGTTTTTGCGGGATAAAGGGGATGATCCTCTCGGCGAAGAGTTTCGGCAACTGGCTGCGGCGATCTATGGGCCGCTGCTCGCAGTGATGAAGAAAGGCGATGACTGAACGGCACTTCACGGCGCTTCGCTCGCCTTTGGAAGTCGCCCTGCAGGGTGTGCGACTGATCGAGGCCGGCGCCGGCACCGGCAAGACCTGGACGCTCGCCGCGCTGGTGCTGCGATTGCTGCTCGAACGACGGCTCGAGATCGGCAAGATTCTCGTCGTCACTTTTACCAAGGCTGCGACCGCGGAGTTGCGGGGGCGTATCCGGGCGCGCCTCGCCGAAGCGCTGGCGGCTTTTACTGCCGGCCAGAGCAATGATGATTATTTGCGCGCCTTATTGGAACGCCACGACGCCGGCGAGGCGGTCGCACGGCTCAGGCTGGCGCTGGAGAGTTTCGACGAGGCGGCGGTGTTTACAATCCACGGTTTTTGCCAGCGTGCCTTGAATGAAATGGCCCTGCAGGTCGGCCAGGCTTTCGAACGCGAGCTGATTGCCGACCAGAGTGAACTGCTCTCCGAGGTGGCACGCGATGTCTGGCGTCGCGAGATGGCGCAAGCCTCACCGTTGTGGGCGCAGTTTCTGATCAATAATCTGAAGGGGCCGCAAGGGCTGGTCGACAAGATCGATGATCACCTGGCTCGCGGGGACGTGCAGGTCGGCCGACCGCACGCGAACGATCGCAGTGCCGCAGAACAGCATCTCTGGCAGAGCTGGCATCGCGCGCGTGGGCTGTGGGATGCCAAGGCGATAGGCGGATGGCTGCATGGTGCTGATTTGCGGGGAAACATCTATCCAGCGCGAAAAATCGACGCCGCGGTTGCGGCGGCCGACGCGTGGTTGGCCGAAACCATGCCGCTGTTGCCTGCCCCTGAACCTGTTGCATTGCTCACGCTGCGCAAGGTCGAGCAGGGGCGAAAAAAAGAAAGCCCCATGCCGGAGCATCCCTTTTTCGCGGCAATGGATGCCCTCTGGCAGGCGATGGGGGATTTCGAGACGGCAGCTGGCGCCGCATTGCGGAGTTTCGTGGCCGATTTCCTGCTTTTGGCGCGCGATGAGTTGGCACGACGCAAACAGGCGGGCGGCCTGCAAAGCTATGACGATCTGCTGAGCGAGTTCGCTGTCGCACTCGACGGCGCACAGGGTGAACACCTCATCGAAGCGCTGCGTGCGCGTTACGCAATCGCACTGGTGGACGAGTTCCAGGATACCGATACGCTACAGTTGCGTATCTTTACACGCATTTTTGGCACGGCAAGGCATCCGCTGATCTTCGTCGGCGATCCGAAGCAGGCGATTTACAGTTTTCGCGGCGCCGACATCTTCGCCTACCTCGCCGCCCGTGGTGAGGCCGATGCCGGCCACGCCTTGCTCGAAAACCGCCGCTCCGACAAGCCCCTGCTCTCGGCATTGAACGCATTGTTCGCGCGGCCACGGCCTTTCCTGCTCGACGATCTGCCTTACGAACCCGCGCAGGCGGCGAATGTCGAACGCCCGCGCTGTGACATCGACGATGAGGCCGCACCCTTTACGTTGTGGTTGATGGAAAAACCAGTCGATGCGAGGAGCTTCACGAAAGAGACGGCGAAAGCGATGGCGGCAGAGGCGGTCTCCGCCGACATCGCGCGGCTGTTGCAGCTTGCCACAGAGGGCAGGGCGAGCGTGGCAGGGCGGCGGCTGAAGGGAAGCGACATCGCGGTGCTGGTGCGAACGCATCGCGACGGGGAGCTGGTACGGCAGGCGCTCCAACGGCGAGGCATCCCGTCGGTCAGCGGGGGTGGGGGCAGTGTCTGGAAAAGCGCCGAGGCGGAAGAAATCGAGCGGCTGCTGATCGCGATCGCGCAGCCGTCGCGTGAGGCCCTGGTGCGCGCTGCGTTGGCGACGGTGCTGTTGGGTGCCGATGCGGCGCAACTGGCGGCCTGGCGAGAGGACGATCCGGCCTGGAGTGCCCGCCTCGAGCGCTTCCACGATGATCTCGCATTGTTGCGCGAGGAAGGATTCATCGCGATGTGGCGTCGCCTGCTGCGGCGCGAAAACGTCGTCGCGCGCATGCTCGCCCGTCCCGATGGCGAACGGCGGCTGACCAATTACCGGCATCTGGCCGAGCTGTTGCAGGCTGCGGAACAGTCCCTCGGTCTCGATGCCGAGGGTCTGGCGCGTCACATCGCCGCTCAACGCGTGACTGTAGAGAGCGATGAGGTCATGCTGCGCCTGGAAAGCGACGCGCAACTGGTGCGTATCGTGACGCAGCATGCGGCGAAGGGTTTGCAATACCCGATCGTCTATTGCCCCTTCCTGTGGCTGGGGCGTGATGAAAAAAAAGGATGGCCAACGCTCGCCCATTTGCAAGGGCAGCCCTTCCTCGATTTCGGCTCACCGCAGGCGGCTGAGATTCTTGCCGCTGCCGAGCGCGAAGCCGCCGCCGAAGAATTGCGCCTCGCCTACGTCGCTTTGACGCGTGCCGAACATCGTTGCATCGTGATCTGGGGCAAGGTCAACAACTGTGCGCGTTCGCCGCTTGCCTGGCTGCTGTTCCGCCCAGCCGAACGGGTGGCCGGCGATCCGCGCCAGTGGCTGCAAGAATGGCTGGAAAAACACGATGAAACCATCGAGCTGCATGCGCTAGAAGCGCAACTCAACGGCGCGTTCAAGGTCATGCCATTGCCCGAGCGCGGTGGCGAGCCGCTGCAAAAGGAAATTCCCGAGCAGGCTTTGCGGCCCCGACCCTTCCTCGGCCATATCCCTGAACCGTGGCGGGTGCGCAGCTTTTCCTCGCTTGTCGCTGCCTTGGCGGAAGAAGGCGAAGGCGCCGACTATGATGCCTTGCCATCGTGGGGGGGTGCCGTCCCGCCAGCGCCGAGTTTTCGAGTTGACTCGGCGCCCGGCGGGACGCTCATTCTTCCGCCAGCGCCGAGTTTGGGCAGTGAGGCGGTGGCCGAGGCACGATCGAGCGTTACGGCACCAACCAGCATTCAGGATTTCCCTCGCGGGACCCGGGCGGGCAGCTGTCTGCATGCGTTGTTCGAACGCATCGATTTCCAATTTCCTCATACGGTCGCCCCCGTCGTTGCTTCGGTGCTCGCCGAATATGGCTATGCACCAGACTGGCAAACCGTACTCGAACGATTGGTCACAGACGTGCTGACGACGCCGCTGACAGACGAGGGCCTCAGACTGGCCGATGTCCCCCGCCATGCCACACTGCGGGAGATGGAATTCACCTTTCCGCTCGCCTCGCAAGAGGCCCGGGCCGGCTACATGAAGGGCTTCATCGATCTGGTGTTCCAGGCGAATGGCCGCTGGTACATCGTCGACTGGAAATCGAACTGGCTCGAGGATTATGGTTCCGCTGCGCTGGCGACGGCGATGCAGACGCATCATTACGACCTGCAATTGCGCATCTATGCCGCTGCACTGAAACGCGCGCTCGCGCTGCGCGAGTCGCAGCACGATTGGGAAACGGTTTTTGGGGGCGTGTTCTATCTGTTCGTGCGGGGTATGCGCCCCGGCAGCACGGACGGCGTGTTCTTCGTGCGTCCCGCCATCAGCGAGATCGAGGCTTGCCTCGACGAGGCGATACGATGAATCCCACGATGCTTCCCCCTCTCGTACGACATCTCGGACGTTTTCTGGGCGCCGGCGATGCGGATGCGGAACTTGCCGCGCAGTTGGCTTGCCTGGCGACGATGGAAGGGCATGTGTGTGCCGATCTGGCAATGGAGGACGGCTGGGGGCCTTGGGCCGTGCAAATGGATGCCGCCGCACGCGAGGGTTTTCGCACCCGGCTGCCACGACTGCCGATCGTCGGCAGTGGGGCAGACTGGACGCCGCTGGTCTGGGATGGACGGCGGCTCTATCTGCGCCGTTACTGGGATTACGAACGGCGTGTCGCAGACGATCTGCTGGCACGATGCCGCCAGGCCGCGCCGCTGGATGTGGCATTCAGTGAAGAGATTGCCAAACTGTTTCCCGACGCTGGACAGCGGCAGGCGGCCGCGATCGCGCTGACGCAGCGGCTGGCAGTGATTTCCGGCGGACCGGGCACCGGCAAGACTTACACGTTGGCGCGCATCATCGGCCTGCTGCAGCGGCGCTGGCCCCAGCTCGACATCGCACTGGCCGCGCCGACCGGCAAGGCGGCCGCGCGCATCGGTGAGGCCTTGCAGACAGCGGGTGTGACGTTACTCGCCGGAGCGCATACAATCCACCGCCTGCTTGGCGTGCGCGGCGACGGCAGCTTCCTGCACCATCGGGATCGTCAGCTTGCCATCGATCTGCTGGTCGTCGATGAAGCATCGATGATCGATCTGTCTTTGATGAGCCACCTGCTCGAGGCGCTGCCATCGCAGGCGCGCCTGATCCTGCTCGGCGACCGAGACCAGCTCGCCGCGGTCGAGGCCGGTGCCGTGTTTGCAGATCTGTGTGAGAGCCCGAAGCTGTCGGGCAGCATCGCACTGCTGACGACGAATTTCCGATTCGGCGCGGGAAGCGGCATCGGGCGGCTGGCCGATCTGCTGCGCCAGGGGGATGCCGAGGGCGCACTCGACCTGTTACGCGTAGGTGGGGATGATCTGGTCTGGGTGGCGCGCAGCGAACTACATGCGCTCGTCGAGGCGGCACGCCAGGGTTATCGGGACTATCTTGACGGTGTGGCCGCAGGACTTAAGCCCCAGGCGCTGTTCGCGCGCTTCGATGCTTTTCGCGTGCTCTGTGCCCATCGTCAGGAGGCCGAAGCGATCAACCGGATACTCACCGGCGATCCGCTGCGCCCGCCGCTCGGTACGCCGATCATGGTGTTGCGCAATGAACCCGTGCTGCGGGTCTTCAACGGTGACATCGGCCTACTCTCGACCGATCCCGTCGATGGACGCAGCAAGGTGGTCTTTCCGGGGGAACCGTTGCGCTGGATCCCGTTGCAACGCCTGCCGGAATGGACACCGGCCTGGGCGATGACCGTGCACAAGGCGCAAGGGTCGGAATTCGCGCATGTGCTGCTGACATTACCGGCAAAGGTTTCGCCGGTGGCCACGCGCGAACTCGTCTATACCGGCATCACCCGGGCGAAAAAGCGCGTCACGCTGTGGGCGGACGAAACGGTGCTCCGCGCCGCGATCGAGCGCCGCTCACTACGCATGTCCGGCTTGCGCGAACGCTTTCAGAGTCCGCGCTGAATCTTGTTCAGCATGCGCGCACGCACCGAGGCTTCAGCCTGGTTGGCAGCGGAAACCTGACGCCCGTAGGCATCGCGTTCTTCTTTGGAGCGCTTGACGGCCTCGATGCTCTTGATGCAGCGCCAGCGAGAACCGGTCTTGGTGACCAACAGCCGCATTTCCTCGACGGGGTGATGCGTGCGGCAGTGATAGCAGTAACGCGTTGCGGGTTCTTTTTTCTCGGTGCTCATAAGCCTACAGATTATACAGGATGGAAGAAGCACTGTGCTAGGCAGGTGCTAGTCCCGTGGGCTTGAGCCTGGCAGGCAGCGGATGTCCCTTGCGCGCACGGTGGCCGCGGAACATATCCGTGTCATCGCCAGTGAGCCGTACGGTGACGGGCTTGCCTCCCCGGCCGATGCCGCTGACGACGAAAGCGTCATTGCCGACGGCTAAGGCCACCAGCTCGTCCTGCGGGCCGATGTCTTGCAGGATCGTGCCTCGCCCTTTGGCCATCCTTTTCACTTCGGCGAGCGGGAACAGCAGCAGGCGGCCGGCGGCACTGAGTGCCGCCACCGTATCTCCCGTGCCGACTTTGACCGGTAACAGGGGTTTTTCGTCCTTATCCAGTGTCATGAAGGCCTTGCCGGCTTTCTGGCGCGACACGAGGTTGCCGACTGTGGCGATGAAGCCGTAACCGGCGGAGGTGGCGAAAAGGTATTCCGCTTCGGGAGCATTGCTGAGCGCCTGGCAGAGCTTACCACCATCCTGGAAATCGACCAGCGTGGTGATCGGAACACCATCGCCGCGCCCGCCCGGAAGGTCGGCGACACGCAGGCTGTAAGCGCGCCCGTTGGTGTCGATGACGACGAGTGGCCAGACGGTGCGCGTTTCTGCCACCAGAAATGGAAAGTCACCGGTCTTGTAACTGATGCCCCGTGGATCGATGCCATGGCCCTGGCGCGTGCGCACCCAGCCGTTTCTCGACAGAATCACGGTGACGGGCTCATCGGGAAGTGGGACTTCGGCAGGCATCACTGGCGCGACGGTCTCGATCAGCGTGCGGCGTGCATCGCCGAACCGTTTGGCATCCTCGCCGATCTCCCGGACGATCAGCTTCGTCAGTTCCTTCGGGTCGTCCAGCACGCGGCGCAAGCCGGATGCCTCGTCCTCGAGCGCTTTCTGTTCCTGTTCGATCCGGATGCCTTCGAGACGCGCCAACTGGCGCAAACGGATTTCGAGGATGTCTTCGGCCTGGATCTCGCTGAGCCCGAACTTCGACATCAGTTCGGCCTTCGGTTCATCCGCCTCGCGGATCGTCGCGATGATCGCATCGATCGATAAAAAGGCGCGCATGCGCCCGGCGAGGACGTGCAGACGACGTTCGACTTCGGCGAGCCGCTGGCGACTCCTGCGTTCCACTGTCGCCTGGCGGAACTGCAGCCATTCGTTCAGCACGGTAAGCAAAGGTTTTTGCGCTGGGCGGCCGTCGCGGCCGATCATCGTCAGATTCACCGGCACGCTCGCTTCGAGGCTGGTGTGCGCGAGCAGCACGGCCATGAACTCGTCCCTTGCGATGCGCGAGGAACGTGGCTCCAGCACGATGCGCACCGGTTCCTTCTCGTTCGATTCGTCGCGCACCGCATCGAGCACGGCGAGCAGCGCCTGTTTCAGATTCTTCTGCTCCTGGGAGACATCCTTCTTGCCCGGCCGCGGCTGGGGATTGGTGATCGCCTCGATCTCCGACAATACCTGCGCGGTCGAGACGCCGTGCGGCAGTTCATGGACGATCACGCGCCACTGGCCGCGCGCTAGCTCCTCAATGCGCCACCGGGCGCGCATGCGCACACTGCCACGGCCGCTGGCATACGCGGCGCGAATGTCGGCAGGCGTGGAGATGATCTGGCCGCCGCCGGGAAAATCCGGGCCCGGCAACACGGCGAGCACTTCGTCGAGGGTGGCGCCCGGTTTCCGGATCAAGAGTTTCAGCGCCTCGGCCACTTCGGCGAGGTTATGCGGCGGGATCTCGGTGGCCATGCCAACCGCGATGCCGGAGGCCCCATTCAGGAGTATGAAAGGCAGACGGGCCGGCAGCAGCGCTGGTTCCTTCAGCGTGCCATCGTAGTTGGGCATGAAGTCGACCGTGCTTTTGTCGATCTCGCCGAGCAGGAGCTCCGCGATCGGTGTCAGGCGGCATTCGGTGTAACGCATCGCCGCCGCACCATCGCCATCGCGCGAGCCGAAGTTGCCCTGGCCGTCGACGAGCGGATAACGGAGGGAAAAATCTTGCGCGACGCGTACCATCGCGTCATAGACGCTGACATCGCCGTGCGGATGATACTTGCCGATCACATCGCCAACCACGCGTGCGCTCTTGACATGCTTCGCGTTGGCGGCAAGGCGCATCTCGTGCATCGCATAGAGGATGCGGCGCTGCACGGGCTTCAGACCATCCTCGACCTGCGGCAATGCGCGCGACTTGACCACACTCATCGCATAGGCGAGATAAGCGCGCTCGGCGTAGACGTCGAGGGGCAAGGCTTCGCCTTCCGCAAAAGTCGGCGCCGGGGGCACGGCGGGAGGAGAGGGAGGAGAGGGCGGAGCGACCGCCACGTCGTCGAAAAGGTCGGGAGTGTCGTGGTTCATACGTCGGCCTCGATCAGGTTGCCTTTTTCTTCCATCCAGGCGCGGCGCGCGGCGGCCTCACCTTTGCCCATCAGCAGATTGAAAAGCTTGAGTGTTTCCTCGTGTGCTTCCGGGCGCTCGAACACCGGCAGCACACGCCGGGTAGCCGGGTCCATCGCGGTTTCGCGCAGCTGCTCCGGGTTCATTTCACCCAGACCCTTGAAACGGCCTACCTCAATCTTCTCAGCGGGGATACCTTCCTTGACGAGACGATCCTTGATCGCTTCCAGCTCGCTGTCGTCGAGCGCATACAGGCGTCGCGCGGGACGCTTCTTGCCGGAGGCTGGTACGTCGATCCGGTAGAGCGGCGGCTGGGCGATATAGACGTGGCCGTGGCGGATCAGTGCCGGAAAGTGGCGGTAGAACAAGGTCAGCAGCAGAGTCTGGATGTGTGCGCCATCGACGTCGGCATCCGACATGATGATCACCTTGCCATAACGCAAGGACGACAGGTCGACGTCGTCGCTCGCGCCGTGCGGTTCGACGCCCAATGCCACGGCGATGTCGTGAATCTCGGCATTGGCGAACAGACGGTCCGCTTCGATTTCCCAGGCGTTCTGTAACTTGCCCCTGAGCGGCAGGATGGCCTGCGTTTCGCGGTTCCTCGCCATCTTGGCCGAGCCGCCGGCCGAATCGCCTTCGACGAGGAATAGCTCGTTCGCGGTAATGTCCGTCGATTCGCAGTCGGCGAGTTTGCCCGGCAACACGGCGATCCCCGACTGTTTCTTCTTTTCGACTTTTTGCGCGTTCTTCTGGCGTGCCAATGCCTGCCCGATCACCAGTTCGGCAATCGTCCTGGCGGCATCGAGATGCTGGTTGAGCCAGATTTCCAGCGGATCGCGCACCGTGCTCTGGATCAATTTCACCGCTTCGCGCGAGGTGAGTTTTTCCTTGACCTGGCCCTGGAACTGCGGATCGAGGAGGCGTGCCGAGAGCACGAATCCCATCTTGCCGCAGACGTCTTCCTGCTGGAGTTTCACGCCACGCGGCAGCAGCGCATGGTGCTCGATGAAACTTTTCACGGCCTCGAAAACACCGGCCCTGAGGCCGGATTCGTGAGTGCCGCCGGCCACGGTCGGGATCAGGTTGACATAGGATTCGGTCGGCGCGGCATCTGCCCACCAACCGATCGCCCACGCGGCGCCCTCACCCTGAGCGAAATTCGCATCCTCCACGCCGGCGTAGTTTTCCGCGCACCACAGCGGCGCAACCGGCTCGGCATGGGCGATTTCCTTCAAATAGCCGGAAAGTCCTTCGGGATAGCGCCAGTGCTTCTCGAGCAACGTGCCGTCGTCCTGCTCGATCGCCAGTGTGACCTGGACGCCAGGCAGCAAGACGGCTTTGGAGCGGAGCAGGCGTTCCAGTTCGGCTTGTGGAATCCTGGGTGAGTCGAAATATTTCGGGTCGGGCCAGACGCGTACCCGGGTGCCGGTCTGCCGGCCACAGGTGCCGATGACCTCGAGCGGGGAGACCGTTTCACCGCCGTCGGAAAAGCTTACCGTGTGGATTCTGCCGTCACGGCGTACTTCGACTTCGACGCGTCGGGAAAGCGCGTTCGTGACCGCGACACCGACGCCATGCAGTCCTCCGGAAAAGGCATAGGCGCCCTGGCCGGTCTTCTTGTCGAATTTTCCGCCGGCATGCAGGCGGGTGAAGGCGAGCACGACCACCGGCACTTTTTCTTCCGGGTGTAGGCCAACCGGTATGCCGCGGCCGTCGTCGCTGACGGTGACGCTGCCGTCGCGGGCGACCAGCACGTGGATGTTCTTCGCGAAGCCGGCAAGGGCTTCGTCGGCGGCATTGTCGATCACTTCCTGGATGATGTGGGCCGGCGAGTCGGTGCGCGTATACATGCCCGGCCGCTCGCGCACCGGTTCGAGCCCTTTGAGGACGCGGAAACTGGTTTCGTCGTAAGTCGCTTTCATGGTGTCACGGCAAAATAGCAGGCGGCAGTTTACCTGCTCGCATCTTTCGCTATAATGCGCAGCTCCCAACGCGCCCGTAGCTCAGCTGGATAGAGTACCTGGCTACGAACCAGGGGGTCAGGAGTTCGAATCTCTTCGGGCGCGCCAGATTGCGAAAGCCGATGGTCATCATGCCATCGGCTTTTTACTTGGTGCGGGTGTTAGCGTACTGCGTGGCGCGTCAGGCAAGCGCATTCAGTGGCGCACGTTTTCGAGCAGGCTGACATCGTCGTGAATGCGCTGATTGGCTTCATGGCGGCGCTTGACCAGCCACATCGTGCCCGAGACGAACAGCCCGAACAGCACGATCACCCAGTAGATGTGCAGGCCGGCCTTGATCAGCAGCGAATAGATGCCGGTCATCACGAGGATCGACAGGTTTTCGTTGAAGTTTTGCACTGCGATCGAGTGGCCGGCCCCCATCAGGATGTGACCACGGTGCTGGAGCAGGGCGTTCATCGGCACGACGAAGAAGCCTGACAGGATGCCGACGACCACCAGCAGCGGCATCGCCAGCCAAGTGTCGCGCACCAGGATCATCACCATCACCCCGATGCCCATCGCAATGCCGAGCGGGATCACGCGCACCGATTTGCGCAGCGTGATCAGCCGGCCTGCGAGCACCGCACCGATGGCCACACCGATCGCAACCACACCTTGTAACATGCTGGCTTTCGAAAGGCCCAGGTCGAGCGCTGCCTTGGCCCACTCGATGACAATGAACTGCAAAGTTGCACCGGCGCCCCAGAACAGTGTGGTGACGGCCAGCGAAATCTGGCCGAGGCGGTCGCGCCAGAGCAGTTTCAGGCAATGGTTGAATTCGTGGTACAGATACCACGGATTCGTTTTCAGCGGCTTGTGGTCTACGCCGGTATCGGGGATGTAGAGATTGAACAGTGCGGCAATCAGATACAGAAAACCAATGACCAGCAGGTTCATCTCCGCGACCGTGTCGATGCCGGTATCGATGGCCGGAAAGTCCCAAGCGAGCAGCATCGCAGCCACATCGGGCCGGATCAGCAGGCCACCAATCAACACCCCTAGGATGATCGCCACCACGGTCAGGCCCTCGATCCAGCCGTTGGCGATGACGAGCAGACGATGCGGCAGGTATTCGGTGAGGATGCCGTACTTCGCCGGTGAGTAGGCGGCGGCGCCCAGTCCCACCACCGCATAGGCGAAGAGTGGATGGACGTCGAAGAACATCATGGCGCAGCCGATGATCTTGATGCCGTTACTGATGAACATCACGCGCCATTTAGGCATCGAGTCGGCGAAGGCGCCAACGAAGGCCGCAAGGGCGACGTAGGAGACGGTGAAAAAAGTTTTCAGCAGCGGCTCATAAGCTGCCGGAGCCTGCATCTCTCGCAGGATGGCGATCGCGGCGATCAACAGGGCATTGTCGGCGAGCGCGGAGAAGAACTGCGCCGCCATGATGATGTAAAAGCCGAGGCTCATGGACGCCGGGTTATATCACGAAAGGCGGTTCCGCCTGATGACAGAACCGGCCGCATTTGTGGCCGGCGCAAGGCGGGGCGTGGTTCATCAGGCTTTCTTATGGCTTCGAATTGTGTTTCAATAGCATCACTGATACCGAAAAAGATCATCATCCGGGGGACGAGACATGGCTGATCGCAGGCTCCAGGTTTTCCATGCCGTGGCCAAGCAGCTTTCCTTCACGAAAGCCGCCGAAGTGCTGTTCATGACTCAGCCTGCCGTCACGTTCCAGATCAAACAGCTCGAGGAGCATTTCAATACCCGCCTGTTCGATCGCGGACACGGCAGAATTTCGCTGACGCCGGCCGGCGAGCTAGTGTTGTCTTACGCGGAGAAGATTCTCGCGCTGTCGAACGAGATGGACGTGCGCATGGCCGAGATGACCGGCGAGATCGGTGGGCCGTTACTGGTGGGTGCATCCACGACGATCGCCGAATTCCTGCTGCCGCGCATCATGGGCGAATTCAAGTCGAAATACCCGAAGGTGCGGCCGCGACTAGTGGTCGGCAATTCCGAGGCGATCGAAACCCGTGTCGCCGAGCACTCGCTCGACATCGGTTTCATCGAATCGCCGACGCATCATCCCAATCTGCAGACCGAAATCTGCTGTGAGGATGAAATGCAGGTGATCTGCAGCCCGAAGTTTCCCCTGGCGCGCCTCAAGGAGGTTGCCCCGCAACAGCTCGTCGATCATCCATTCGTGTCGCGCGAGCCGGGCTCGGGCACGCGAGAGTTTACCGAGGTCTATCTGCACAAGCAGGGCGTCGATGTCAGCCGCATGACGCCGGTGATGGAGCTGGGCAGCCCACTCGCCTTGCTCGAAGTCGTCGAAACCGGTTTGGGGTATGCAATCGCCTCGCGGGCTTCGGTGATGCATGCACTGCGTCTCGGCACTCTCGTGTCGATCCCGCTCAAGCCGCGTCTGGTGCGCAAGCTCTCGATGGTCTATCCGAAGGAAAAATTCCGCTCGCGGCTCGTTACCTCTTTCGTTGCCTTCGCTGCCGAACGCCTCAAGGAACACAAGGCAACATAAGGCCGCGGCGGCCTTATGCCGCGCGTCATGACACGACCCATTCGCGCAATCATCGATCTGGCTGCCTTGCAGCACAATTTCCTCGTCGCCCGCCGGCTTGCCGCAAAGGCGCGCCTGTGGGCGGTCGTCAAGGCGAATGCCTATGGTCACGGCCTGGAACGTGCCGTGCAGGCGCTGGAGAATTTGGCCGACGGTTTTGCACTGATCGAACTGGAAAACGCAATGGCGTTGCGTGAGGCGGGTTTGGCCAGGCCCTTACTGATGCTGGAGGGCTTTTACAATGCCGAAGAGGTTCCGCTGTTCGTGCAATACCGGCTGATCCCAGTGGTGCACCGGCATGAGCAACTCGAGGGACTGCTGGCGGCCGGCTGGCCAGCCGATCTGCCGGTGTATCTGAAGATCAACAGCGGCATGAACCGTCTCGGTTTCGACGCGACTGGGCTTATCGCTGCAAAGTCGGCGCTCGCGCAACGGCACATCCGCTGCGTGCTGATGAGCCATTTCGCCGATGCCGATGGATCACGCGGCATCGGCTGGCAGCTCGAACGTTTCCGCGCGATGACCGCTGGCACGGCGGATGAGACTTCGCTGGGTAATTCGGCGACGATCCTGCGCTTTCCCGACGCCGTCGGCGACTGGGGACGGCCCGGCATCATGCTCTATGGTGCTTCGCCTTTCCCGGAACAGCGATCCGCGCTCGAACTGGATCTCAAGCCCGTGATGACGCTGATGAGTGAAATCATCGCAATTCAGAGCCTTGCGCCGGGCGAGAGTGTCGGTTATGGCTGCACCTTCACCGCCGATCGGCCGATGACGATCGGCGTGATCGCCTGTGGCTATGCGGATGGCTATCCGCGCCACGCACCGACCGGCACACCGGTGTTGGTCGCGGGGCAACGCACTCGACTCATTGGCCGTGTGTCGATGGACAAGCTCTGTGTCGATCTGACGGATCTGAAATTCGGCGCTGGCGACACGGCACGTGTCGGCATGCCGGTCACGCTATGGGGCGAGGGATTGCCGGCGGACGAAGTGGCGATGGCGGCGGGCACGATCAGCTACGAGTTGTTTTGTGCGCTGGCGCAGCGTGTGCCTGTGAGCGAGAGACGAGAAGGCTGACCGACGATGCTGCCCGGATTGTTGACCCTGGGGATGGAGAGTCTCCTTTGGCTTCTGGCTTTGCTGTCTGCCTGGTTAGGCGGAGCGTGGCAAGACTGCAGCTTCGTTTGTGGTGTCCAGTGGCATCCTGAATTCCATCGTCAGGCCAGTGGGCTACACCTGCTCGAATGCACTCCCCTCTTGGAACTCTTTCTCGCCGCGGTGCAGTCTTGAGCCGTTCGAAAACCCTCTACACCTGCACCGAATGCGGCGTGAGCGTGCCGAAATGGCAGGGGCAGTGTCCCGGCTGTGGGCAGTGGAACACGCTGGTCGAGACGATCGCCGAGACGGCGAGCAACGCGGCGAAACGTTTCAGTGCTGCGTTTGCGCCGCTCGCCCAGACGGGCAAGGCACAGGACCTCGGCTCGATCCGTCCGCGCGAGGAGCCACGCCAAGCCACGGGCATCGAAGAATTCGACCGCGTGCTCGGCGGGGGGCTCGTGCCGGGGGGTGTGGTGCTGATCGGCGGTGATCCGGGCATCGGCAAGAGCACGCTGCTGTTGCAGGCGCTCGCCCGGCTCGCTGAAGCCCATCTGCCCGTGCTCTACGTCACCGGCGAGGAATCCGCCGAACAGGTCGCGTTACGTGCCCAGCGCCTGCAACTTAACACGTGCGGCCTGCGGCTGCTACCCGAGATCAACCTGGAGAAGATTCTCACTGTCCTGCAGGCGGAAAAGCCACTCGTCGCGGTGATCGACTCGATCCAGACGCTGTGGTCGGAAGCCTTGCAGTCGGCACCCGGATCGGTCGCCCAGGTGCGTGAGTGTGCGGCGCAATTGACCCGCTTTGCGAAACAGACTGGCACTGCGGTGATCCTGGTCGGTCACGTGACGAAGGAGGGGGCGCTCGCCGGTCCCCGTGTCCTCGAGCACATCGTCGATACCGTGCTCTATTTCGAAGGCGACACGCATTCGAGTTTCCGCCTCGTGCGCGCGTTCAAGAACCGTTTCGGTGCGGTTAATGAACTCGGTGTGTTCGCGATGACCGAGCGGGGTCTCAAAGGGGTTTCGAATCCCTCGGCGCTGTTTCTCTCGCAGCATGCGCAGGATGTCGCGGGCTCCTGCGTGCTGGTGACGCAGGAAGGCACGCGGCCGCTGCTGGTGGAGATCCAGGCTTTGGTGGATGGCGCGATGGGCGGCAATCCGCGCCGCCTCACGGTGGGTCTCGACCCGCAGCGGCTGGCGATGTTGTTGGCGGTTTTGCATCGCCATGCCGGCGTGATGTGTGGTGACCAAGATGTGTTCGTCAACGCCGTCGGCGGCGTACGCATCCAGGAGCCAGCAGCCGATCTCGCGGTGCTGCTGGCGATCGTCTCATCGCTGCGCAATCAGCCCTTGCCGGGCAGGCTGGTCGCCTTCGGCGAAATCGGGCTGGCCGGCGAGATTCGCCCGGCACCACGCGGCCAGGAAAGGCTCAAGGAAGCGGCCAAGCTCGGCTTCACCCAGGCGCTGATTCCGAAGGCGAACGCACCGAAACAGCCGATCCGGGGCATCGCAGTCACGCCGCTCGAGCGCGTCGAGCAGGCAATCGACATTTTCCGCACGCTCTGAGCATGAAGACGTTGCGCCTGATGTTGCGCATGTTCCTGCGCGATCTGCGCGCCGGCGAACTGACGCTGATTTTCGTCGCGCTGAGTTTGGCCGTCGCGGCGCTGACCAGCGTCGGGTTCCTTACCGATCGCGTGCGCCACGCCATCGAGCGCGAGGCGCATCAACTGCTGGGGGGCGATTTGCTGCTTTCCGCCGATCATCCCTGGCCTGATGTCTGGCGCGAGGCCGCCACACAACACCGCTTGCGCCTGGCCGAGAGCGTGTCGTTGTTGAGCATGGTTGGCAGTTTGGAAGGCACAAGCCCGGTGCAGCTCGCCGAGATCAAGGCGGTTTCGGCAAACTATCCGTTGCGCGGGGCGTTGCAAGTGGCCGTGAGCAGCGTCGGCATGGTCGGTAATGAAGACGTCCCGCCGCGCAGCGACTCACCGCAGAAAGTCGGCGCTGGCGGAACGGCATCCCTGCCGCAGCGCGGTGAGGTCTGGCCCGATGAACGGCTCGCCGGGATGTTGCAGCTTGCGCCCGGCGCCCGGCTGCGCATCGGTGAGCACATCGCCACGGTGAGCGCCTTCGTGACGCTGGATCCGGAGCGCGGCCTCAATCCCTTTGCCTTTGCGCCGCGGCTCATCCTCCCGCTCGAGGATTTGCCGACGACCGGCCTCATCCAGCCAGGCAGCCGCATCACCTGGCGTCTGCATCTGGCGGGCGAGGCAGAGGACGTGCGCGCCTATCTCGGCTGGGCGAAAGCCCGTCTGGGCCGCGGCGAGCGCCTCGAAACCCTCGACAATGCTCGTCCGGAAGTGCGTCTGCTGATCGAGCGCGCCGAACGTTTCCTGAGGCTCGCGGCGCTACTGACGGTGGTGCTGGCGACCGTCGCGGTCGGCATGTCGGCGCGTCGCTTCATGCAACGGCATCTCGATGCCTGCGCGGTGATGCGTTGCCTGGGCGCAAGCGAACGCCAGTTGCTGCTGATCCATGCCGGCGAATTCTTCCTGCTCGGCGTGCTGGCCACCCTCATCGGTACTCTGCTTGGGCTGCTGGTGCAGGAGGCTTTGCACGGACTGCTCGCAGGGCTGCTCGCCGAACGCCTGCCTGCGCCCGGGGGGCTGCCGTGGCTGCAAGGTGCCAGCGTTGCGGTATTGCTGATGATCGGCTTCGTCATGCCCCCTTTGCTGCGGCTCAAATCGGTCCCCACCCTGCGCGTGTTGCGCCGTGAATGGGGAGAGGTGGCGCCGGTATCGCTGGCCTCGTGGTGCGTCGGCGGCCTGGTCTTGGGCGGGCTGATGTTCTGGGTGGCAGGTGAAACACGGCTCGGTTTCGTCGTGCTCGGCGGCTTCCTTGCCGCGGTGGCGGTGTTTGCGCTTGGAGGACAGGTGTTGCTGTGGGGGAGCGTGCGTCTCGCCACCCGTCTGACGGCTGGCGGCTGGCGGCTTGGGGTCGCCTCACTGCGCCGTCACGGCAGCGCCGCGATGGTTCAGGTGGTGGCGCTCGCGCTGGGCTTGAGCGTGCTGCTGTTGCTCTCGCTGGTGCAGGATGATTTGCTGGCTGCCTGGCAAAGGAAGCTGCCGCCGGATACCCCAAACCGCTTCCTGATCAACATCCAGCCTGAGCAGCGCGATGCAGTGGCTGAATTCCTGACGCACAGCGGTGTCGCGGCGCCGCGTCTCGAACCGATGGTGCGCGGCCGGCTCGTTGCGGTGAATTACCGTGCGATCGGCCCGCGGGACTTCGACGACGAACGCGCGCGGCGCCTCGTGGAGCGCGAGTTCAATCTGACCCAGCGTGCGGATCTGCCGCCGGGGAATACCCTCATCGCTGGCCGTTGGTTTCCTCGCAGTGCCGGTGTGCAGTTTTCGGTGGAGCAGGGGCTGGCCGAGGCGCTCGGCATCGAGCTCGACGACATTCTGAGCTTCGAGGTCGCGGGTCAGCGCATCAATGGGCCGGTGACCTCGCTGCGTAAGCTTGACTGGGATTCGATGCGCGTCAACTTCTTCGTCATCGCACCTGCAGGTACTCTCGATGGTCAGCCGACCAGCTTCATCACCAGCTTTCACCTGCCGGCAGGCAAGGAGGAGGTGATGCGCATCCTGGTGCAGACCTTTCCGAATGTCACCGTGATCGACGTCGCGGCATTGGTGAAACAGTTGCAGCAGACCATCGGGCAAGTGATCAGCGTGGTGCAACTGGTGTTCCTGTTCGCGTTGTTCGCCGGCCTGGCGGTGCTCTACGCGGCTATCGAGGCGAGCGATGCGGCGCGCCGCCAGGAGCTCGCCGTGATGCGCGCGTTGGGCGCCCAAAGCAGACAATTGCGCCACAGCGTGCTCGCCGAATTCGCATTGCAGGGTGCCATCGCCGGATGCCTGGCCGGGGTGGCCGCGACGACGATCGCAACGTTGTTGGCGCGATGGGTCTTCCGCCTTGACTTTCTGCCGGATGCCGGCACGCTCGCGACGGGTATCGTCGCCGGCCTCATCGGCGTCGGTGTGTTTGGCGTGATCGCATCACGGCGCGCCTTCTCTGGCAGCGTCATCGAGCGGTTGCGCGAAACTTGAGTACGCACCGGCAGCAGCAACATCGTTGGTCTCTCATCTGATGCTGTGCCCGGCAAGCCACGGCGGCTTTGCCATAATGGATCATCCGTCGAGATTTCTGCGGTTACAATCCGCGTTCGTTTTTCTTGAGGCCGTCATGCTGCAACCAGGACAACCCGCCCCGCACTTCATCCTGCCCGATGCCGACATGGAATTGTTCGATTCCGCCTTGCTCATCGGCAAACAGCATCTCGTGGTGTTCTTCTACCCGAAGGACGACACACCTTACTGCACGCTCGAAGCGATCGATTTCTCGGATCACGAGAGTGAATTCAACCGTCATGGTTGCACGCTGGTCGGCATCTCGCGCGACGATTGCCTGTCCCATGCCGAATTCCGCGACAAGCATGGCCTGTCGGTGCGCCTGCTTTCGGATGAAGACGGCAAGGTCTGCCATCAGTTCGGGGTACTGCATTACCGCGAGCACGAAGGTCACAGGAAACTGTGCCTGATCCGTTCCACCTTCATCATCGACAAGCAGGGCATCGTGCGTCATGCGCTATATGATGTCAGCGTAAAAGGACATGCTGCCGATGTCCTGCAACGCGTCAAACAACTCGG
>CAYZII010000034.1:9186-23536 GCA_964478415.1 uncultured Methyloversatilis sp. | reverse complement strand
CCTATCCTGCCCAACACACCAATTTCGCCCTTGGCAAACGGGAGGCGTCCATATAGCAACCATGGAGTTGATCTTGTGGCGCCATGCCGAAGCGGAAGAAGCCCGCACCAACCAGCCGGACGCCAAACGCCGCCTCACCGCGCACGGTGAGAAACAGGCCCAGCGGGTCGCCAAATGGCTGCGCGAGCACTTGCCCAAGAAGACGCGCATCCTCGTCAGTCCGGCGATCCGCTGTCAGCAGACCGCGCATGCGCTCGCACTGCCCTTCGAGATCGAACCGAAAATTGGCCCCGGCGCCGATGTCGCCGATCTGCTCGCCGTCGCCCATTGGCCAGACTTTCCGGGCGCGGTGCTACTGATCGGCCATCAGCCGACGCTGGGGCGTTTGTCCGCGTTGCTGCTCTCCGGCGTCGAAGCCGACTGGAGCGTCAAGAAGGGTGCCGTCTGGTGGTTTTCGCGGCGCAACCGGGAAAAACACGATCAGACCGTGCTGCGCGCGGTGATCAGCCCCGCGCTGCTGAGCTAGAGCACCCACCCTCGCCGCAGTTGCCACCACAGCAGCCACCGGCCTTGCGGTAGGGACCGAGCTGCGGGTGACGCGCGGCAAAGCGCCGATAGAGTCGGTCGACGCCGATGCCACCGAGCAGCAGCGCGAAAATCAGGCCGACGGTGAGCAGCCAGGTGAGCACGTCAGCCCCCCAGCCCGGCGAAACCCATGAAAGCCAGTGACAGCGTGCCGGCGAGCATCAGCGCGAGCGCCGTGCCCTGCGCCACCGCCGGCACCTCGGACAAGCGCAACCGCTCGCGTACACTAGCCATCAGCAAGAGCGCGAGCGTGAAGCCGGCGCCGGCGCCGATCGAGAAGGCGAGCGACTGCACGAAGTCGTAGTCGCGCGCGGTCTGGAACAATGCGACACCGAGCACCGCACAGTTCGTGGTGATCAGGGGCAGATAGATGCCCAGTGCGCGGAACAGTGCCGGGCTGTGCTTCTTCAGCACCATCTCGACGAGCTGCACCGCCGAGGCGATCACGACGATATAGGCGATCAGGCGCAGGAATTCGAGATTGAAATGGGTGAGCAGCAGATTCAGGCCGTAGGCGCACAGTGATGCGACGAGCATCACGAAGGTCGTCGCCACACCCATCGGAAACGCGGTTTCCAGCTTGTTCGAGACGCCGATGAACGGGCACAGGCCGAGGAACATCGCCAGCACGAAATTGTTGGCGAGAAAGGCGTTGAGGAATATATGTGCGGCGGACTCAGGCATGTTGCGTCGCCTCCTGTGCAGCCTTTTGGCGCCGGCCACGCCGGCGCGCCCACGCGGCGAATACCAGCAGCCACAAGCCCAGCACGAAAAAGCCACCGGGCGGGAGCACCATTACCACCCAGGGCTGGAAGTGCTCGCCGAACAACGGGATGCCGAACAGTGTGCCGGCGCCAAGAATTTCGCGCACGCTGCCCAGCGCGAATAGACCCAGGGCAAACCCCACGCTCATGCCGAGAGCATTGACGACGGCCGGCAAGGGGGGATGTTTCGAGGCATGCGCTTCGGCGCGGCCGAGGATGATGCAATTGACGACGATCAGCTGGATGAAGGCGCCGAGCGCGTCATAGAGCGCGAGACTAATCGCCTGGACCAGATAATCGACCACCGTGACGAAGGTGGCGATGATCACGATGTAGGTGGCGATGCGCACCTCCTTCGGGATCAGCTTGCGCAACAGTGATACCAGCAGACAGGACGAGGTCAGCACGAAGGCGGTCGCCAGGCCCATCGACAGGGCATTGACCGCCGAGACGGTGACGGCCAGCGTCGGGCACAGACCGAGCACCATCACGAACACCGGGTTCTGGCGCCAGACCCCTTCGCTGAATTCCTCCCAGGTGGTGGCAGTCTGACTCATGGTTTTTTCTCGAGTTCGGAAAGATGGGGAAGGAGACGCGGCAGCATGGCCTGCGCCGTGTCGTTGATGGCCTTGCCCACCGCGCGCGAGGTGATCGTCGCGCCGGCGATCGCGTCGATTTCCCAAGGCTGTGTCTTCGTGCCGTGCTTGACGGTGCGGATCTCATGGGCGAGCGCTTTGTCGCCGACCTCGGCCTTCAGCGGGAAGTTGGCGAGGAAATCGCGATCCTTGGTGATCTTGTCGCCGATGCCAGGCGTCTCGCGCGAAGCGACGACACTGAACCCCGTGACCCGACTCGATGCCGCATCCCAGGCGAACAGGATGCGCACGTTGTCGGCGTAGCCTTTCGCAGCGCCTTCCGCGGCGATGCCGGCAAGCCGCCCCTGCCCGTCATAACCGGCATAAAACCTGATCGCTCCTGGCGTGGCGGGAGCCGAGGCCGGCTCGATTCTGCCATCGGGCAGCGCCAGATATTCGACGATCGATCGGGCGGCAGGAATGACCTTGAACACCGCACGTTCGACCGCGATGCGCTTGTTTTCCTGCACCGCCCGATACGTGCCCTGATAAGCCGCGACGATGATCGCGCCGCAGATCGCAGCGACCAGCCCGAGCGTGCGGATCATCACCGCCGGCGGGGTCATCTCTGGCAAGGGGAGGCTGGCTTCGCTCATGGCTTCTTTTCGGCTTTGTTGCGCGCTTCGCGCTTCGGTTTGTTGAACAGAATGCGTTTCTTCGGCGTCACCGCGTGCGCTTCTTCACGCGAGATGTAACCCGGATGCAGCGGATAGGAAGCGCCGCGTCTGGCCTGGCCCAGGCGTGCCAGTGCGCTCTTGCCGAATGGAGTCGGCTGGGTGATTTTTTCGATCAGTGGGGTGGCCGCATTGCCGAGCAGAATCGCATACATCACGCCTTCCGGCAGGCCGCTGTAATAGCGGATGATCACCGTGAGCAGGCCGATCAGCGCACCATAGACCCACATGCCCTTCGGCGTCACCGGCGAGGTGGCCATGTCGGTCGCCATATACACCGCGCCGAGGATCAGGCCGCCGGAGAACAGCATGAAGAACGGGTTCGGGAAACGCTCCGGCGAGAGGGCGAACAGCAGCCAGGCCGTCAGGCCAGCGCTGCCGAGGATCGCCATCGGGATGCGCCAGTCGAGGAAACGACGCACTGCGAGATAGGCGCCGCACAGCAGGATCAACAGCGGCGAGGGCCCGACCGCCATGTGGCCTGACAATGAGGTGAGCAGCTCCTCGGCACCGGCGAGCACGCCTTCGAATTTCCAGCGCGCCAGTGGCGTGGCCGCGGCGAGTGTATCGAGCTGCTTCGCCTTCAGCCAGAGCATCAGATCGGCCGGCTGCATCAGCGGCCAGGCGAGTGTCGAGGGCACGAACTCGGTGAAGCGTCCCGGCAGGAACGACGGCGAATAGGTCGCAATCGCCTGGGGGAAGGCTGCCTGGGCGAACGCCCGCCCCACCAGCGCCGGATTGAAGACGTTGAAGCCGATGCCGCCGGTGAGTGCCTTGCCCAGCGCGATTGCCGTGATGCCGGCCACCGCTCCCATCCAGAGCGGGAAAGCCGGCGGTAGCGAGAGCGCCAGCAACAGTCCGGTGATCACCGCCGAAAAGTCGCTGATGTCCCCGGCCTGCGTGCCCGTCCGGGCGAAAAGCCGTTCGGCGAGCACGCAACTCGTCGTGACGACGGTCAGCGAGGCGAGTGCCGACAGGCCATATTGATAGACGAAGAAGGCGCAGATCGGAACGAGCGACCAGACGACGTGGCGCATGATCTGCGGCACAGTCTGTGGCGCCTTGATGTGGGGAGCGGAACGGATTTCGATGGTCATGAGGCTTTTGCTGCAGCCCGCTCGCGCAGGATCTGTTTGGCGACACGGAATTGCTGCACCAGCGGAATGTTGGAGGGACAGACATAGGAACAGCAGCCGCATTCGAAGCATTCGCCGAGGTAGTAGTGGCTGCCCATCAGCTCGTATTCTCGTTTCGCGGCGAGCATGCCAAGCATCGACGGATTGAGCCCCATCGGACAGGATTCGACGCATTGCGCGCATTTGATGCAAGGGTAGCTCTTGCGCTGACCCCTTTCATCGTCAGACTCGGGGCGCATCACCACGACGCCGGAGATGCCCTTGGTGATCGGCACTTCGAGCGTGGCCGCCGCCTGCCCCATCATCGGCCCGCCGAGAATCACCTCCTTGGCCTGCGCATCGGGTGCGCCGGCATAGTCGAGGATGAACGACAGCGGGGTACCTAGCGGCACGATGTAATCGCCCGGACGCGCCACCCCAGGCCCGGTGATCGTCACGACGCGCTCGGTTAAGCCCCGCCCGGCCGGCAGCAGACGGCCCAGCGCCGCCAGCGTGCCGACGTTGTTGACCACCATGCCTAAGTTGAGCGGCAAGCCACCGGCGGGAATCTCGACGCCGAACAGCGCCATGATCAGCATCTTTTCCGACCCCTGCGGATACTTGGTCGGCACCATCTCGGCGAAAATCTCGCCTTCCGGCACGCTGCCGGCGCGCGTGATCGCCGCCTGCACGGCAGCAAACGCATCCGGCTTGTTGTCTTCGATGCCGATGATCGCGCGGCGCGCGCCGCAAGCCCGCAGCGCGAAACGGATGCCGAGGATCAGATCGTCGGCCTGCTCGACCATCACACGATGGTCGCAAGTGAGATAGGGCTCGCACTCGCAGCCATTCACCACCAGCGTATGCACCTGCGCCTTTTCCGGCACACTGAGCTTGGCATGGGTCGGGAAGGCCGCACCACCCAGGCCGACCATGCCGGTGTCGCGGATCGCCTGAACGATCTCCTGGGGAGTGGCTTGCAAAAGATCGCGCGGCTGGCCCCACAAGTCCTCCTGCGTGGCGCCCGGGTGCGCGCGAATGACGATCGACTCGATCCACGGCCCACGCATGCCGGGCTTGAGACCAATGAACTCGACCACGCCGGTGAGCGGCGCATGATGCGGCACCGACAGCCAGTCCTCGGCTTGCGCGATCGGCTGGCCGCGCACCACCTCCTGGCCGACATGGACGATCGGCCGGGGAGGCTTGCCGATGTGCTGGGAGAGCGGGACGATCACGCGCGGCGGGAAGGGCAGCCTGCGGATTTTCGTTTGCGCGGTGAGCTTGCAGGCTGGCGGATGGACGCCGCGCTGAAAAGCTTCACCGCGAAACCAGGAAACCAGACGCATCGCGTTAGGCGTTCAGTTGTACTTCGCGGCGCGCGCCATCAGCTTGGCGACGCCCGGCTCGGCCATGTTCCACGGTGTGCCCGGATGGATGCAGCCAGCGGTGCACTTTTCCGCCGCCTTGACGATGTCGGCGAACTTCGCCCCTTTCGGGTCGATGACAATGGCCTGCTTGTGGTCGTTGTAGGCGAACACCTTCGGCGCGAGGCTGATGCACTCGTCGCAGGCCGTGCACTCGGGCGTCTCGATCCAGACCGGTTCGTAATCGCCAGCGCTTTGCGCGCCAGCATCACCATGAGTTGGCAAACTCGGCGCTGACGGCACGGCACCCGTGTGCCCATCGCTGCTCACCAGACCCAGCGTGTTGCTGATCTTGGCGATCAGATCGGCGCGCACGCGCTCGGCGACCGCCTCGACATCGACCGGTTGGGTATCGAGGCCGGCGATGTTGCGCAACTGACGCCAGAAATGCAGCCGCTCTTCGGTCGAACGCACCATGTCCTGGGTCACCAGCAGGCGCATCAGACGGTTCTTCGCATCAACGGCCCAGATGTACGGGAACTTGCCTGCGCGTTCGTCTTCATCAAGTTGGATGAAATCCGCCAACGGCACCATGGCATCATTCCAGGTCTCGGGCGGCGCCTTCTTGAACTGCTTCGCGAAACGCGCCTCGGTGGCGGCGAAATCGGCGAAGGTGAAGGGCAACAGCATGCTCTTTTCATTGCCGGCCTCGTCACGGTATTTGAGCGTGTAGGTGGGCCAGTCCTGTTCGAGTGCCGGGTTGCCTTCCAGGCTCACGGTCTCGTGGAAGGTGGTGCCCAGATCGGGATTGAAGCGGAACAGCGGATAGGCACGCGATTCGACTGCGAGCTTGCTCTGATCGACACTCTTGTCGTCGCCAACGCCATGCTCGGGCGGACAGACGGCATAGATGTTGAACAGCGCCGGCCGGCGGCTGTTGAGGCCATCGATGAAGCTCTCGATCAGGTGGTTGACGTGGGCGATCGTGCCCTGCATCACATAGGCGGTGCGGTGGGCCAGCCCGATCAGCGAAATCTCCTTGCGGATCTCCTGCTTGCCATGCTGCGTCTTGCCGAACGGCGCCATGTCGGACACCTGCGAGACGAAGCCCGAGGTGCAAGCCTGGCCGCCGGTGTTCGAATACACCTGGGTATCGACGACCAGCACCTTGATAGGCATGCCCGACATCAGCGCGCGCGACAGATTCTGGAAGCCGATGTCGTACATCGCGCCGTCCCCACCCAACGCCACGACCGGCGGACAGAGCAACCATTCTTCAGCGGAGAAATCCTGCCAGGTGAACCGGCGGAAGAAGTCGTCGTCACGCTCCGGCAGGTAATCACCGGCGAGTTCCTTCTCGGCCATGCGCACCGCCTTGAAGCCTTCGGCCATCTTCGCCATGTGGCCTTCGAACAGGCCCATCGCGACGGAAGGCGCATCCTGGAACAGATGCGAGGTCCACGGGAACGGGTAAGGGTGGAACGGCCAGGTCGAACCCCAGACCGAGGTGCAGCCGGTCGAATTGACGATACCCATCTCGGCGCGACCGCGGCCGGTGGGGCCGGCGACATAGCGCCATTTGAGGTCTTTCAGCTTCTCGATCAGCTGGGCGGTGTTCTTCACCCACTGCGGATCGAGCAGTTGCGAGGGCTTGTTCTCGGTGAGCTTGGCCGCGAGATTCGACAGCGTCAGGTCATGCTGGCCGGTCGCTTCGACGGCCTGGACCACCGCTCTAGTGTCGGTGAGATCGACGGCGGAAGCGAGCTTGAGCCGCATATGCTGTTCCAGCCGCGCAATCAAATCATCGAGCTTGGCGACGAAGGCTTTCACACGCGGCTGCATCAGCGCAGTGACCGTCGCGGTGAACAGGTGGATCGCGGTTTTCTCGCCACAGCCCAGGCAGGCGCCATCGCCACAGTTCATCGAGTTGTAGTTATGCTTGTCGAGCAGCAAGGTTTCCAGCGCGCCGATCTTCTCGTCCAGGCTGTCGATGCGGCTGAATTCTTTCGGCGTGCTCGGCAATGCGAGCCAGAAATCCCAGTCGCGACGCAGCTTCTCGACCGAGGCATCGGTCTGTGTCACCATCTTTAGCGCATCGTCCTCGCAGACCGCCACACACAAAGCACAGCCCTTGCAGGTGTAGGGGTTGATCGTGATCGAGAACAGGCCACCGCTGCCTTTGGCCTTCTTCTCCTTCAGCGACCAGTAGGGCTTCGTGGTGGCGAACTGGAAGTCAGCGAGCTCGCTGGTAAAGAGACGAAACTCGGCGCCCATCTTTTCCCAATCATCCTCGTCTGCCTCGGCGATGGTCTCCTCGATCGCCTTGTCGATCAGCGGCCGCACCGCGACGCCGTCGCTGGTGCCGATCAACGCGCGCAGCTTCTTCTCCACGGTGCGGATGCTACGGCGCAGATAGCGCGTCGGCGTACCCGCGCTTTCGATGCGATTGACGACGGCGTTGAAGACATCACCGATAGTGCTCACCAGGCCGGGGATTGCGGAATCCGGACACTCGGTGTAACAGTTGCCGCAGGCCGTGCAGTTCTCGGGAATCCATACCGGATGTTCGAAGCGGATACCGGTCAGGTCACGGAACACACCGCTCGCAGCCGGCATCAATGACGTGCCGATGAACGGATCGACGAGGTTGTCCGAGCCCTTGCCAGTCAGGTAGAAATGGCCGGTCTGTTCCCAGAAGCGGTGGATGTCGGCGATGCGGCCGTCGGCGGCCGGCAGCTCTTTGAGCATCACCGGTAGACCGGCATCTTTCTTGACGAGTGGCTTGCGCGTTCTGCCCACTTCCTTGTCGGTGATTTCTTTCAGCTCGGTATAACCGCGCTTGACGACGCGCAGGTTATCCTGCACGACGCGTGCGCCCTTGGCGCCGAACTTCGCTTGCAACTGCGCCTCGATCGCTGCGAACAGGGTTTCCTCGCTGAGCTTGGCATTGGCCATCACCGGGCTGGCGGCGAAGAAGGCACCCTGGAAGGCGATGCCCTGCATGCGCAACTGCAAATCGGCCGAGCCGGCCTCCTCGCGTGCGATCTGGAAGGCATCGAGATAGAAGACGCGAATGTCGTTGTCGGCGATGTATTTCTGCGCCCAGACGGGGAAGCTCGCCCAGGTCTCCTCGCCGAGGTTCGACTGGATGATGAATACGCCACCTTTCTTCAGGCCGGCCAGCGGGTTGGAGTGGTTGAAGACATACGGGTCGGGCGAGAGCACGACATCGACATAGGTGTATTCGCAGTTGATGCGGATCGGCTCCGGCGCCGCGGAAAGGTAATAGGTCGTCGGCTGCCCTTTCTTCTCCGAGCCGTATTTCGGATTCGCCTTGATGTCCCAGCCGAGCAACTCGAACAGCGTCATCGCCAGGTTTTTGCCGGTAGTAATCGCACCCCAGCCACCGACCGAGTGCATACGCACCGCGATCGCCCCCTTCGGCAGCAGGTTGGGATTCTCCGAGCCGCGAATCGCCAGGGCGCGGATCTGCGGGTATTTCTCCTGCACCTCCTGCTGATGCACTTCGTCTTTCGGATTCAGCGGGTCACGCACGAAGTCGATCGACAGATAGAAGAACTTGCGTTTGTCCCCTGATGGCAACATGTTTTCGAACGCAGCGATCAACCCTTCGGGCTGCAGATCACGGCTACCCAAGCCATAGCAGCCGGAATACAAGCGCGGCATTTCCTGTGGAGCAAAGCTTGCGTAGCCGGGATAGGGTTTCTCCCCATCCGCGGCCAAGCCGTTTTCGAGACATTTCGTCACCACCGCGCGTACTTCGCGCATCAGCGGCAGATCCTCGGCGAGCGGCTGATCGGTGCGTTCGAGCACGGCAACGCCCTTCTTGCCCTTCAGCGCCTTGCCGAGCAGATCGCCCGGGAAGGGGCGATACATCGTCACATTCACGACGCCGACCTTGAGGCCACGTGTCTCGCGCAGGTAGTCGACGACGGCTTCGGCCTGCACGACCATGCTGCCCATGCCGACGATCACGTAGTCGGCATCCTCGCATCGGTAGGTGGTCAGGCGCTGATAGCGCCGCCCGGTGAGGGAAGCGTATTCGGCCATGCAGGTGTCGGCGATTTCCTCGACATGGTCGAAGAAATAAGGCCGCTGGCCGGCCACCGCCTGCATGTAGGCATCCTGGTTCTGCACCGCGCCGGAGACGAGCGGCGTATCGACATCCCAGATCGCCGGCACGCGGCGGCGTTTTGGGCCGTAGATCATGCGTTGCGCCGGCGTCGGCGTGTCGATAACGTCATCGGGCCGGCCTAGGAATTCCTCGATCAGTTCGCGTTCCGGCAGCAGAGCCGATTCGATCAGATGGGTGGTGAGAAAACCATCCTGGCCGACGATGGCCGGGTTCAACGACAGTTCGGCGATCTTGCGCACGATCAGATTCAGATCGGCCGCCTCGGTGGCATTCTTCGCCATTACCTGGATGAAGCCGGTGTCATCGACACAGTGGTAATCGTCGTGGCTGCAATGCACGTTCAACGTCGCCTTCGTGATCGCCCGACATCCCATGTTGAGCACATAAGGCAGACGCTTGCCGACGGCACCGTAGAGCGACTCGTGCATGAACGCGACGCCCTGTGCGGAGGAAAAGTTCGTCGCCCGCAAGCCGGCCATCGCCATGCCGGCGGTCACACCGGCGGCGGCGTGCTCCGATTCCGGCTCGATGAAGATCAGCGGCCGCTGGGAAATATTCAGATGGCCTGCGGCAACGGCCTCGGCCCAGTACTCGCCCATCTGGGTAGACGGCGTGATCGGATAGGCGCCGGCGGCATCCGATGCCTGACGCTCGACGTGAATGACAGCGGTATTGCCATCGACTGCGTCACGGATGCCCGGATATTTGACCTGTGCCGCTGCCTCACCACTGGCGCGCTTGTCGGATTTGAACAGTTTCATCAGCATTTCTCCACTCCCTCTGGTTGGGGTTCTTTCATTGCAACAAAGGCAGGGCATCCTGCCGCAGGATCTTCTTCGCTGCCGGGCCCTTGACGGGCCTGTTCGGCGTTTCGAACCAGACGATCGCGCCAGTCGGGCAGCGCTCGATCGGCGCACGCGTCGCCCAGGCATTCAGTTCGTAGCGGATCGTTGCCAGATTCTTGTCGAGCCGGATCAGGCCTGGCGCGGCGTCGGCCACGCATTTGCCACAGGCGGTGCAAGCGACTTCACAGGCACGCTCGGCGGTATCGCCATCGGCCTGGTTCTTGCACGCCACCCAGAGCCGACGGCTGACCGGTTCGAGCGAGAACAGACCTTTGGGACAGACTTCGACACAATCGTTACAGGCAGCGCATTTGTCGGCATCGATCACCGGCAGGCCATGCGCATCGAGGTGCAGCGCATCGAACTCGCACACCGCCTCGCAATCGCCCAAGCCGAGACAACCCCAAGCGCATTCCTTGCCCCCGCCGCCAACCACCGCTGCAGCCCGGCAGGTCGCAAGCCCGGCATAGCGCGCACGCATGAAGGCGACATGGCGGCCGCCGGCACAGGCGAGCCGCGCCACCTTCTTTTCGATGTTGCCGGGATCGACGCCGAGCAAAGTGGCAATTTCTTTGCGCTGTTGCGGAGAACTCACAGTGCACTGTGCAGGCACGACCTCGCCTGCCACCACCTTCTCGGCAAAACCGCGACAGCCGGGCTGCCCGCAGGCGCCACAGTTCGATTTGGGGAGCAGCTCTTCGACCTGTTCGATGCGCGGATCCTCGCGCACGAAGAGCTTGCGGTTGGCAACGGCAAGGACGGCTGCCAGGGTCACCCCCAGCGTCGCCATGAACCCGCCCGCCACAGCCAGACTCGACACCGCTTCCATCAGACTCGCACCACCCCACTAAAATTGGCGCGCTGCAACATCCGCGCCGTGATCCAAAAAACCCTGCGCACCCGTCCCTCACCCGTCGGCGACGGACGCAAAGCCTGCGCACAGCGAATTTCGGCCCTCCGAAACACACGCCTTGCGGGCATGTGCTTCGGCGGCCATCACGGCGCGGCCGGTGGTTTTCCGGCCGACGGGGCGAAAAGGCGGCGTATCGCCTTCTCCGACTGGCACGCACGGGGTTGCGCCCCGTGCGTGTTCGTGACGATCACAGTATAGGTAACTTTGCGGCAGCGCAGCAAACAATGCTTTTTATCGTAATCATAGAAACCATTTTTCACTAATGAGTAAGGGGGTGCCGTCCCGCCAGCGCCGACTTTCTGACGCCAATCAAGCCAATCGTGAAAAGGATCAGGCAAAATGCGCCCTCCCATGCTCACTGCGACTGCTCTTACCTGCGTGCGCGGCGAACGCCGCCTGTTTGCCGGCCTCGATCTCACGGTCGGGCCGGGAGAATGGCTGCATGTGCAGGGCGAAAACGGCGCCGGCAAGACCAGCCTGCTGCGCATCCTCGCCGGACTCTCGCCTCCGGCGGCCGGCGAAGTATGCTGGCAGGGCGAGCCGATCCAACGGCTGGCCGAGGAATACCGTCGCCATTTGCTGTTCCTGGGTCATCACGGCGCCGTCAAGGAAGAGCTCACACCTCTGGAAAACCTCCTTTTTGCCGCCGCACTCGATGGCGTCACACTGCCCGAAGGGGAGGCGCTCGCCGCGCTCGCGCGTTTCGGCCTGCGCGGCCGCGAGGATCTCGCGGTGCGTTTCCTTTCCGCTGGACAGAAGCGGCGCGTGCTGCTCGCGCGTCTGGCGGTGAAGAAGGCCATGTTGTGGATTCTCGACGAACCCTTCACCGCACTCGACGTCAAGGCCGTCGAGCTGCTCTCGCAGTTGATCGTCGAGCACGTGAGCGGCGGCGGCATCGCGATCCTGACCAGCCACCAGAGCATTCCGCTGCCGAACGGCAAGATTCTGAAGGTAGGCCAATGAACGCAGTGCTCGCGATCATCCGCCGTGATCTGCTGCTCGCGATGCGCAGAAAGAGCGAAGTGCTCACCGCACTGTTCTTCTTCATCATCGTCGTCAGCCTTTTCCCTCTCGGCATCGGTCCGGAACCGGCGCTACTGCGCAAGATCGCACCGGGCATCCTCTGGGTGGCGGCGCTGCTGGCGACGATGCTGGGACTTGCGCGCCTGTTCGCGCCGGATCACGCCGATGGCACGCTCGAACAGATGGCGCTCTCGCCCACACCATTGGGGCTGCTGATCACGGGTAAAATCGCTGCCCACTGGCTCACCACGGGGCTGCCACTGGTGCTGCTGGCGCCGGTGCTGGGCATCCAGTTCGATCTCGATGGCGCAGCGCTCGGCATCCTGGTCGTTAGCCTGCTGTTGGGCACGCCCCTGTTGAGCCTGATCGGCGCGATCGGTGCAGCCCTCACGCTCGGTGTGCGCGGCGGTGGTGTGTTGCTGTCATTGCTGGTGCTGCCGCTGTACGTGCCGACACTGATCTTTGGCGCCGGCGCCGTCGAGATGGTCACATCCGGCCTTTCCGCCGCCGGACATTTGTCGCTGCTTGCGGCCCTGCTGGCCGTGGCGGTTTTTTTCGCGCCGTGGGCGACCACGGCGGCATTGAGGATCGCACTTGAGTGAGAAAGACGACAACGTAGCGTTTGCGCAGGGCAGCCCCAAGCAAACGCGGCACGCGCCGGAAGGCGCAAACCGCGATGGCCGATCGACGGAGCCGGCCGTGACATTGCGCGAAGCGCGCTGTATCGAACCCCCCGAGAGGGGGGCGAAGGGGGGCGGGGTCATCCACTGGTTCAAATACGCGAGCCCCCAGAGCTTCTATCCGCTCGCCGGCAAGATGATTCCCTGGTTCTGGGGATTGGCGGCGGTCTTCCTCGTCGTCGGCCTCTACCTCAGCTTCTTCGTCGCGCCGACCGACTTCCAGCAGGGCGAAGGCTACCGCATCATCTTCATCCATGTGCCCGCCTCTTGGATGGCGATGTTCCTCTACTGCGTGATGGCCGGCTGGGCAGGCCTCGGGCTGGCACTGAATACGCGGCTTTCCGGCATGATGGCGCAGGCGATCGCGCCGACCGGCGCGCTGATGGCTTTCCT
Source organism: uncultured Methyloversatilis sp. (assembly GCA_964478415.1). Taxonomy (GTDB): domain Bacteria; phylum Pseudomonadota; class Gammaproteobacteria; order Burkholderiales; family Rhodocyclaceae; genus Sulfuricystis. The sequence goes on along the minus strand of CAYZII010000034.1, from coordinate 10,386 downwards.
GAGCCTGTGGACCGGCGCCTTCTGGGGCAAGCCGATGTGGGGCACCTGGTGGGTCTGGGATGCACGCCTGACTTCGTCGCTGATCCTGTTCTTCCTCTACATCGGCTTCATCGCGCTGCAGGCGGCGATCGACGACGCGCGTCGCGCCGACAAGGCGGGCGCGATCCTCGCGCTGGTCGGTGTAGTCAACGTGCCGATCATCTATTTCTCGGTCAAATGGTGGAACACCCTGCATCAGGGCGCCTCGGTGGCGATCAACAAGGCCCCCTCGATGGCGACGACGATGCTGATGGGCATGCTGATCATGGCACTGGCGTTCTGGATGTATTCGATCGCGGTGATCCTCACGCGCGTGCGGGCGATCATCCTCGAGCGCGAGGCGCACACCGAATGGGTCAAGGAATTGCCGGAAGTCAAGGAGGCGTCATGAACTGGGGTTCTCCAGCCGAATTCTTCGCGATGGGCGGATATGCTCTCTACGTCTGGGGGAGCTTCGGTGTATGCGCGCTGCTGATGATCATGGAACCAATTGTGGTGCGACAGCGTCACAGAAACATTTTGCGCCTCCTGCGCCGTGAACGACTGGCAGACACTCTGGATACCCAACGATGAAACCTCGTCACAAACGTATTGCGATGATCGTCGGTGGACTGGCTGCATTGGGCGTGGCCACCACTTTCGTGCTGAATGCCTTGGACAGCAACATCGCCTTTTTCATCACACCCTCCGAGATCGCGGCCGGCAAGGCGCCGCAAGGCAAGCTCTTCCGCGTCGGCGGCATGGTCAAGGAAGGCTCGCTCAAGCGGGACAATCTGACCGTCAGCTTCGTGATCACCGATACGGCGCAGGACGTGAAGGTCGTCTATACCGGCATCCTCCCCGATCTGTTCAAGGAAGGCAAGGGAGCGGTAGCGCTAGGCCGGATGAACCCCGATGGCACTTTCAACGCGACCGAAGTGCTCGCCAAGCATGACGAAAATTACATGCCGCCCGAGGCGGGTCATGCGTTGGAGCAAGCGCAGAAAGCCCAACAAACGGTGGCCAAACCATGAACCGTCGTCGGCATGTCATTTCGGCGCAGGCTAACGTGAGCGCAGCGAACGTTAAGCGAGCAAATGCTCGCGGCCGGAGCCACAACATCGTTGCGGCGCAGGCTAACGTGAGCGCAGCGAACGTTAAGCGAGCAAATGCTCGCGGCCG
>CAYZII010000034.1:0-9086 GCA_964478415.1 uncultured Methyloversatilis sp. | reverse complement strand
CGGCGCAGGCTAACGTGAGCGCAGCGAACGTTAAGCGAGCAAATGCTCGCGGCCGGAGCCAAAATTACATGCCGCCCGAGGCGGGTCATGCGTTGGAGCAAGCGCAGAAAGCCCAGAAATCCCTCAAACCATAAGGCATCACGATGATTCCCGAGCTTGGGCATTTCGCCCTGTTGTTGTCCCTCTTCGTTGCATTGGCGCTGGGTACCTTGCCCCTCCTCGGCGCTGCACGCAACCAACCCCAATGGATGGCATTGGCCCGGCCGGCGAGCCTGGCCTTGTTCCTTTTGGTCGCTATTTCGTTTGCCAGCCTCACCTGGGCGTTCTACAGCAATGATTTCAGCGTCCTCTATGTCGCCGCCCACTCGAACACCCAGTTGCCGACGATGTACCGGCTTTCTGCGGTCTGGGGCGGCCATGAAGGTTCGCTGCTGCTCTGGGTGCTGATGCTCGCCGCATGGATGTTGGCTGTTGCCCGTTTCTCACGCCAGCTCCCCGAAGCGATGGTCGCGCGCGTGCTCAGCGTGCTGGGTTTGGTGATGGCCGGTCTGCTTGCCTTCGTTGTGTTTACTTCGAACCCTTTCGAGCGCGTCTTTCCGGCGCCTGCCGAAGGCCGTTCGCTGAACCCCCTGCTGCAGGATCCGGGGCTGGTCTATCACCCGCCAATGCTTTACATGGGCTACGTGGGTTTCTCGGTGGCTTTCGCCTTCGCCATTGCCGCGCTGCTCGCCGGTCAGCTCGATGCCGCCTGGGCGCGCTGGTCACGGCCTTGGACGACCGCCGCGTGGATTTTTCTGACGCTCGGTATCGCGCTCGGTTCCTGGTGGGCTTATTACGAGCTGGGCTGGGGAGGCTGGTGGTTCTGGGATCCGGTCGAAAACGCATCGTTCATGCCTTGGCTCGTTGGCACGGCATTGATCCATTCGCTCGCCGTGACCGAGAAACGCGGCTGCTTCAAGAACTGGACCGTACTGCTGGCGATCGCCACGTTTTCGTTGTCGCTCCTGGGCACCTTCCTAGTACGCTCCGGGGTGCTTACCTCAGTGCATGCGTTCGCCAGCGATCCGCGCCGCGGCATTTTCATCCTGATGCTGTTGGCGATCGTCGTCGGCAGTTCCTTGCTGCTGTTCGCTGCCCGTGCGCCGAAAGTCAGCCTGGGCGGCGCCTTCGCGCTCATCTCGCGGGAAACCCTCCTGCTGATCAACAACGTGCTGCTAGTCGTCGCCGCGGCCAGCGTGTTGCTCGGCACGCTCTACCCGCTGATCATCGATGCGCTCGGCCTGGGCAAAATTTCCGTCGGCCCACCTTATTTCAACGCCGTGTTCGTGCCGATCATGTTGCCCCTGCTGGTGCTGGTCGCGCTCGGGCCGGTGGCGCGTTGGAAACATGACGAGCTGAAAACGGTTTTCACCAAGCTCTGGCCGGCAGCCGTCGTCGCGGTGCTGGCCGGTATCGCTCTGCCGTGGGCTGCTGGCGGCTGGAACGGCGCCGTCGCTTTGGGGCTGGCGCTGGTCGGCTGGATGGTCGCCGCCCTACTGTTGCAAACTGCCGAGCGTCTCAGAAAGCCCGGCGCGCCCACACCCTCCTGGTGGGGCATGCAGCTGGCGCACTTCGGTTTGGCCGTCTTCGTCGTCGGCGTGACGGTGGTCTCCAATTATCAGGAAGAACGCGACGTGCGCATGGAGCCCGGTGACACAGTCAGCGTTGGCGGCTACCAATTCAAGTTCCTCGGCGTGCGCGAAGCGGAAGGGCCAAACTACAGGGCTTCGGTCGGCACTGTCGAGCTCTCGCGCGACGGACGCATGTTGCGCACGCTGCATCCGGAAAAGCGCGACTATGGCATGGGCACGATGCCGATGACCGAAGCGGCGATCGATGCTGGCTTCATACGTGACGTTTATGTCTCGCTTGGTGAGCCGTTGTCGGGCGACAAAGAAAATGGCCCCTGGGCAGTGCGGGTGTATTTCAAACCCTTCGTCGACTGGATTTGGGGCGGCTGTCTGCTGATGGCGCTGGGTGGCTTGATCGCCGCGAGCGATCGGCGTTACCGTCTGAGCGTCAAGCGCACCGCGCCAGTACCGGCAGGAGCGACCGCATGAACAAGTTCGTCTGGCCGTTGATCGTTTTCATCGCTCTCGTCGGTTTGCTCGCCGTGGGTCTCAATCTCAATCCGCGCGAAGTCCCTTCGCCACTGATCGGCAAACCCGCGCCGGCTTTCGAGTTGCCCCAGCTTGCCAATCCTGAGGCCAAATTTTCACCGAAGGAGATGCTTGGCCGCGTCTGGCTCCTGAACGTCTGGGCGTCGTGGTGTGTTTCCTGCCGCGAAGAGCACCCGGTGATCGTCGAATACACGCAAAAAGGCCTGCTACCGCCGGTCGTCGGACTCAATTACAAGGACAAGCGCGAGGATGGGCTGCGTTGGCTGAAACGTTTTGGTGACCCCTATCTGCTCTCCGCCTTTGATGCCGACGGTCGGGTTGGCATCAATTATGGCGTCTATGGCGTGCCGGAAACCTACCTGATCGACAAGGCGGGCGTGATCCGCTTCAAGCAGATCGGCCCGATCACTCCTGAGGTACTGGAGAAGAAGATCCTGCCGCTCGTCAAGGAGCTCGAGAAGTGAAGCTCATCATCGCCGCTTTGACCGCGCTGGTGCTGGCCACGGGCACGCCGGCAAAAGAAGCCGCCCCGCTCGCCGAGGATCCGGCCGTCGAACAGCGCATGGTGAGGATCACCGAGGAATTGCGTTGTCTGGTCTGCCAGAACGAATCGCTCGCCGCCTCGCAGGCCGATCTGGCCAAGGACCTGCGCGAAGAAGTGCGCGGCTTGATCAGGGCTGGAAAGTCTGACGACGAGGTGAGGGAATTCCTCGTCAGCCGCTATGGCGATTTCGTACTCTACCGCCCGCAGGTCAAACCCATCACCTATTTGCTGTGGGCCGGGCCCTTCCTGCTGTTGCTGCTGGGCGTCGTCGCGTTGGTGCGATTCCTGCGCCGGCGCCATCGTCAGCTCGTCGATACGCCGCTCAGTGATGAAGAGCGCCGCCGCCTCGAGACGCTTCTGAAGGATGATCGCTCATGACCGCTTTCCTGATCGGCGCGGCGGCGCTCGTCCTCATCACGCTCGCCCTGCTGCTGTGGCCGTTGCGCAGCCGGCAGGAAGCCGACGGGCTGTCGCGCCGTGCGTTGAATGCCGCAATCTATCGCGACGAACTGGCCGAACTGGATCGCGATCTGGCGACGGGCGAACTCTCGCAGGCCGACTACGATCAGGCCAAGGCGGAATTGCAGCGGCGCTTCCTCGAAGACAGTCAGGCCGAAGCCCAGCAGACGGCCAAGCGCGTGCCTGCCAGCCGCCTTACCGCGCTCGCAATCGCCAGCGTGATGCCGCTGGGCGCTGCCTTGCTCTATGTCCTGCTGGGCAACCCGGCTGCACTCACCGCCCAACCTGATGGAGCGCATCAGCAACGATTCACGCAGGCCGAGATCGAACGCCTGGTCAGCGACTTCGCCGCGAAACTGGAGAACGAGCCAGAGAACTACAAAGGCTGGGCGATGCTCGGCCGCTCCTACAAGGCGCTCGGTCGTTTCCCCGAGGCTGTACGTGCTTACGAGCGCACCGGCCCGCTGCTCGAATCCAGTGCCGACCTGCTCGTCGAGTATGCCGACACGCTGGCCGCCACGCAGGGCTTCGATGCCAAGACGTTGGCGCTGCTCGACCGCGCCCTGCAACTCGACCCCGCGCAGCCGATGGGGCTGTGGTTGCGCGGTTCGGCCGCCTTCGAGGCCAAACAGTACGACAAGGCGGTCAAGGATTGGGAGGCCCTGCAGGCGTTGGTCGAACCGGGGTCCGAGGATGCCAAGGCGGTCGCGGCCAACATCGCCGAAGCACGGCAGCTGGGCGGGCTGAAGGCTCCGCCACGCAGTGAGGGCGCCAGCGGACCCGGGAGAAATGGCGCTTCTCAGTCGGGCGAAAACTCCCCTCGCAAAGTCGGCGCTGGCGGGACGGCACCCTCCGCAGCCGCAACGTCACCCATCACCGGGCATGTCGAAGTTGCTGCCGCCGTCGCCAGCCAAGTACCCGCCAACGGTCTATTGATGATCGTCGCCCGCCCCACCGATGGCACGCGCATGCCCGTCGCCGTGCTGCGTGCGCCGCTCAGTGGCTTGCCGGCCCAATTCACTCTCGACGACAGTCAGGCGATGAGTCCGGAGCGCAAACCTTCGCAGTTCGACGAGCTGCTTTTGGAAGCACGCATCTCACAGAGCGGTCAGGCCATCCCGCAAGCCGGCGATCTGTTCGGCCCGGCGGTCAAGGTCAAGCGCGGCGCCAAGGATGTGCGTCTGCAGATCGACCAAGTGCGGAAGTGACACCGATGGCCGAGACACTTCTCGAAGAAGTATGCCGCGTCCGCGCCGAAGCCGAGTGCATCGCCTCGGCCGGCGAGGTGACTGCCGCCTTCGAGCGCCTGGCACAGGAGATCACCTTACGGCTCAAAGATGCGAATCCGCTGATTTACGCGGTGATGCACGGAGGACTGATCGTCGCCGGGCGGCTCGTCGCGCGGCTCGACTTCCCGCTCGAGCTCTCCTATCTTCATGCGACGCGCTATGGTCACGCGCTGCAGGGTACTGTTCTCGACTGGCGAGTGAAGCCAACGGAAAACGTTGCTGGTCGCACGGTGCTGGTGATCGATGACATCCATGACGAAGGCGTGACGCTGGATGCCATCTGTGCGTACTTGCGCGCCGAGGGCGCTGCCGAGGTGTTGAGTGCCGTGCTGGTGCATAAGAACCATCAGCGCAAGGCACGGCCAGGCATGCGTGCCGACTTCACCGGGCTGAATGCGCCCGACCGTTTCCTGTTCGGCAGCGGCATGGATTACAAGGGTTACTGGCGCAATCTGCCGGGCATCTACGCCGTCAAGGAAGGGTAGGGGGATGGTCTCGCGGCGCGAGTTTTTACGCGGGCGGTTTGCTCCGCAAGATGCGCAGCTCTCGCCCTCGAATGCTGCCGCGACGAATCCCGCCACCAATACACCCAGGCTGGCAGAGATCGGCCTTGGTTGCATCGCCTATGCGCAGAACGTGGTTTGCCGCAGTTGTGGCGATGTCTGTGACGAAGCAGCGATCCGCTTCTCCCCGCGCCTTGGCGGGGCGGCGCTGCCGGTCGTGCTGGGCGAACGTTGCAGCGGCTGTGGTGCCTGCCTACCTGTCTGTCCGACAGGCGCGATCACGCTCAGGTGACAGGTTTCAGGTTTCTGAAAAAGCCGTCAGCCCGATCCCTGAAGCCTGAATCCTGACTCCTGATCACTCTTCGTCTTCTTCCTCGGTGCCCGGCTTCTTGTAGCCTTTCGGCAGCTTGTGCGCGATGCCTTGATGGCAATCGATGCAGCTCTTGCCCGCCGCCTTCGCCTCCATGTGTTTTTTATAAGGCGTCTTCTTCTGCAGCTCGGGGCTCATCGCCTCGAAGCTGTGGCAGTTGCGGCACTCGATCGAGTCGCGTGCCTTCATGCGCTCCCATTCGTGTTGAGCCAGCGTCAGACGCTTCGCTTCGAATTTTTCCTTCGTGTCGATCGAGCCCGTGAGCTTACCCCATAGCTCGCCGCTGGCCTTGATCTTGCGGATCAGCTTGTGGGTCCAGTCCTTCGGCACGTGGCAATCGGAGCAGATTGCGCGCACACCGGTGCGGTTGCTGTAATGGATCGTGTATTGGTATTCTTGATAGACGGTGTCGCGCATTTCATGGCAGCCGACACAGAATTCCAGCGTGTTGGTGGCCTCCATGCCGGTGTTGAAGCCACCCCAGAAGACGATGCCGGCAATGAAACCGGCGGCGCCGAGCGCGAGCACCGAATGCTTCGCGCTCGGCCTTCTGAGCCGCGCCCACCAGCCTCCCTGATCAGGACGCCCGTTCGTCATCGCTCACCTTATTTCGGCTGAATGGAAAGGATGTACTCGGCCAGATTCTTGATCTGTGCCATGTCATTGGGAGGCATCGTCTTGACGATCTTGTGATTTTCCTCGCTGCCGTCGGCAAGTTTCACCTTCTTGCCGGAAGTCAGATGCTTGACGATTTCATCGACCGCATCCGGCTTGCCACGTAGTTTCTCGGCCGTTTTCAGGAAGGAAGGGCCATCCTTGTCCTTCCTGAGGGCATGACACTGCTTGCAGTTGTTCTGCTGAGCGAGATCCTTGGCGGCTTCGACATCCAGGGCCAACGCGGCAGAGGAGCCGGTCAGAAAAACGGCAATGCTGCCGGTGGCGATCAGACGGTGGAAATACTTCATAAAGCGACTCCGTTGTTGATTGAAAAAATCATTTCGTGACGCCGACGAATTTGTTTTCGACGAGTGGTTTCGCATCGACCTGCGGCACATGGCAGCTGTCACACTGGTAACGAGACATCTCGACCGCCGGTGAGCCATCCTTCTTCTTCAACGTCTTCGAAAAATGGCTCTGCCCCATCTTCGGCATCTTTTGCCCGCGCAACTCGTCGGTGATGTGGCATTCGAGACAGGCATTCTCTTCCTGCGTGATCGGTATGTACTTTTCGACGGTATGTGGGATCAGTGGCGGCTGACCGATGAATGTACGAGCGATCAGATGCGTTTGACCCACACCCGGCATCTTGTTGGTATAGGTCTTGATCTCCGGAGCGCGGTCGGGCGCGGTCACATCGGCACCTCGCATCGGCGCAGGCCCAGACGTGGATGCGCAGCCGATGAGCGAAGCCAGCAGTGTCGCGAGTGCCAAGCCAGCCGTCTTACCTACGATGGCGTTTTTCATGATCGGTTTCCTCCAGAAAGGACACAAAAGGGATCATTGGGCTACTTTCGTCAGCGCGCCCGCGGAAGCGTTTTCGGCTAAGCGCGTGCCAAAGCGGAAAACATCTTTCGAGCAGACATCGATACAGCGCCCGCAGTTGGTGCAGTTGGCCTCGAGAATGACCGGCGGCGCACCATCGATGCCCTTCAATGCCGGACGAATCACCTGCTGCTCGGGACAGACGGCGAAACAATCCATGCAGTCGTTGCACGCCTCGCGTGCCGGCAAGCGGACGCGCAGAAGCGCGAACTTGCCAATCAGGCTGTAGAAGGCGCCCACCGGACAGAGGTGACCACACCAGCCGTGACGCATCACGAACAGATCGAACAAAAAGATCGCCAGGATCACCGCCCACGCAAAGCCCATGCCGAAGATCAGGCCGCGATGCAGCATCGAGACCGGATTGACCATCTCCCAGGCGATCGTGCCGGTCACAGCAGAAACCACCAGTGTCATGCCGAGAATCCAGTAACGCGTCTGTCGCGAGAGGTGCGCACCGCCCTTCAGTCCGAGCCGGTTTCTCAACCAATTGGCGAAGTCCGTAACCAGGTTGACGGGACACACCCAGCTGCAATAGCTTCGGCCACCGACGAGCAGATAGAACAGCACGACGATCGCCATACCGATCAGGCCGAGCTTTTCTGGCGTCTGGCCGCTCGTCAAGGCCTGCAGCAGCAGGTAAGGATCGGCCAAAGGCAGGATGTTCAGCGTATAGCTGAAGTTCAGATTCCCCTTGACGATCCACAGCCCGAACCAGGGGCCGACCAGGAACAGCAGTAGGATGCCGATCTGGCTGACGCGACGCAGGATCAGCCACTTGTGCGCGGCAAGCCAGCCTTTCTGCACGATGGCCTCCGCACCGGGCCTTGAAAGGGGCGAGCTCATAACTTGTCTCCCTGCAAGGCCCTGAAAGTCGGCGCTGGTGGAACGGCACCGGAAGCCTGCGGCTCGGCGGGAACGACTGACAGTCCCTTGCCGTGTTCATACTGGACGCCCTCCGGCAGATTGTATTGATGCTCGATTTCCGGCGTGACCAGGCTGCCGCCGGCTTTCTCCTTCTCCACCCAGCCGAGCCGGTAATGCGCCGAGAGCCTGCCCTTGGCCATGTAGAGCGGAAACACCTTGATCGCGGCGATCTCGGTCGGGCAGGCTTTTTCGCATTTGCCGCAGCCCGTACACGCCTCGGAATGGACGACCGGGATGAACATCGCATGCTTGCCGGTACGCGTGTTCGCCAATGGTTCCAACGTGATTGCCTTGTCGATCACCGGACAGACGCGATAGCAGATGTCGCAGCGCAAGCCGAGAAAATTGAGACAGGTTTCGTGATCGACGAGCACCGCGAGCCCCATCTTCGCCTTCGTGATGTCGGTCAGCGAATGATCCAGCGCGCCGGTAGGGCAGGCTTTCACACAGGGAATGTCCTCGCACATTTCGCAAGGTGCCTGGCGGGCGACGAAATAGGGTGTGCCCGTCGACATCGGCTCCTCGGGCTTCGCCAGATGCAGGATGTCGTAAGGACAATCGCGCACGCACATGCCACAACGGATGCACGCGGCGGAGAACTTCTCTTCCGGCAAGGCACCGGGTGGGCGGATCGCCGCAGGGGGCAGCGCGGTCGCATGCCGCGCATAGAGGCCGAGACCGACGCCCAGCAACCCCACGCCGCACGCCAGGCGTGCGGTATCGATGAGGAACTGACGTCGGGCCGAGCCCTTGGCTTTGATCGTGGTTTCCATGATCATGGGCGGGAAGCGCGCCCCCTGTCCGGCTTCCCATCTTCATCTCGTTACGCCGTTAGACCTTGATCACCTTGGCCGCGCACTTCTTGAAGTCGGTCTCTTTCGAGATCGGACAGGTGGCATCCAGGGTGAGCTTATTGACGAGCCGGTGCTCATCGAAGAACGGGATGAAGATCACCCCTTCCGGCGGCTTGTTGCGGCCTTTGGTTTCGACGCGCAGCTCGATTTCCCCGCGCCGCGTCGCAACCTTGACCACATCACCCCGTTTGACACCGCGTTTCTCGGCATCTTTCGGATGCATGAATACGAGCGTATCGGGGAAGGCCCTGTAAAGCTCCGGTACGCGCCGCGTCATCGAGCCGGTATGCCAGTGTTCGAGCACGCGGCCTGTACACAGCCACAAATCGTATTCGGTATCCGGTACTTCAGCGGGCGGCTGATAGGGCAGCGCGAAGATCTTCGCCTTGCCGTCCGGGTAGCCGTAGAAACGCACGCCCTCGCCTTTCTTGACGTAGGG
>CAYZII010000033.1:0-23937 GCA_964478415.1 uncultured Methyloversatilis sp. | reverse complement strand
GGTGGCCAGGGGCAGAATCGAACTGCCGACACGCGGATTTTCAGTCCGCTGCTCTACCAACTGAGCTACCTGGCCTCGAGAAACCTGCATTATAGTGGCCGCGCCCGACACGCGTCAAAAGTTTTCTCAAAAGCATTGCAGCAGATGCGTTTCGCAATAAAGGCGTTTGAGCCATGCCAGGCCGATCCAGCACCAGAACAGAACGAAAAACGCAACGAAGGGCAGGTGCTTGTCGATGATCTGCGGCGGGGAGATGAAACGCACGATTTTCAGCACCGGTCTGGTGATCAGTGCGAAAAGCTTATAGACAGCATTGCTATGACGCCGGCTGCCCGCCAGGAGAGCGAGAATCCCCTGCCCGAGGAGAAAGAACAAGGCCACTTCGACGAGCGCGCGCAGGATGCCGAGGATGAGAAGTTCCGGGTGGGTCATGATATGTTTGCGTCTTGCAGGCAATGCATGGAAACGGGGTTGCGATGAATTACGATCACTGGCGTCATTATGCCCGCGGCTGGGTGTTTCATTTCTTTGGCAAACCGGACGTCGCTTATGCGGCCTTCGTCGAAGCCTTCCGCATCGATCCGCGCGATGTCCAGTCGGCGCGTCATCTGGCGGCGATTGCGGGGAAGCGAGAACGCTGGGTGGTAGCCGAATCCTGGTTGGAGAAAGTCGTCGCGCTGGCGCCGGAGGATGCTGACAGCTGGTTCAACCTGGGTTTCGTGCGCGAGCGGGCGCATAAGGCAGAGGATGCGATCGGCGCGTTTCGTGAAGCCGTACGACTGAAGCCGGCGCTGGATCGCGCGTGGTATGGCTTGGGGCTGGCGCATGCCCGGCTGGGGCAGCATGAGCAAGCGGCCAAGGCCTTCGAGGAAGCGGCACGACTGCAACCGATGAATAGCGAGGCTTTTTACCAGTGGGGGATGGCCTTGCATCATGCCCATCAGCCGGAGGGGGTGACGACTGTCGTCGAAAAGCTCGTCACGTTCGATCCGAAACGGGCACGCAAGCTGGCCCAGGATACCGAGCGGGCCGATCTGATGAAGCTCATTCCCGAACTGCCTTTCTGAAAAAAAAGTCGCTTGCGGTAATTGGTTTGCCCCGGGCGCCTCGTAAAAATCGGCCCTGGCGGGACGGCACAGGCGAAATGAAACCGGCCCACACTCGATGAGTTGGGCCGGTTTTTTATCGCGGGGGGCGCCCCCTCCTCCTCAGGTGCAACTGATCGAGATCAGGCTGCCGTGGTATCGATGTCGCTTTCCAGATTCGGGTAGCGCACGTGGTCGACCAGTTCCTGGATTTCCTTGCTCGGCGCCGGGGAGATCAGCGAACCGACGATCACGCCGATGAAGCCGAGCGGGATGCCAAAGATGCCCGACGAGATCGGATTGATGTCCCACCACAGCGGCGCATTGATGCCGAAGAACGGGTAGGTCATGACCATGTAGTACAAGGTGATGCCCAGACCCAGCACCATGCCGAGGATCGCGCCCAGCTTGTTGGCCCGCTTCCAGAACACGCCCATGACAAGCGCCGGAAAGAAGGCCGCAGCCGCCAGCGAGAAGGCCGCGCCGACGAGGAACAGGATGTTGCCCGGCTTCAAGCTGGTGACGTAGGCGGCGAGCACCGCGACCACCAGCAGCAGGCCCTTCGAGACGGCCAGACGGCGAACCGTCGGGGCGTTCGGGTCGATCATCTTGTAATAAACGTCGTGCGACAGCGCGTTGGCGATGGTCAGCAGCAGGCCGTCGGCGGTGGAGAGCGCCGCGGCGAGACCGCCCGCCGCCACCAGGCCAGAGATCACGTAGGGCAGCCCGGCGATTTCCGGCGTGGCCAGCACGATCAGGTCGCCGCCGATGGTGATTTCCGCCAGCTGCACGATGCCGTCCTTGTTGATGTCGGTGATCGCCATCAGGGTCTTGTCCACCGCCGCCCAGTTGCTCACCCAGGCAGGCAACTGCGCGAAGGCCGAGCCGACGACGTTGCTGTAAACCTCATACTTGACCAGGATGGCTAACGCCGGCGCGGTGAAGTAGAGCAGGAAGATGAAGAACAGCGACCAGAACACCGAGCGGCGAGCCTCTTTCACCGAAGGCGTGGTGTAGAAGCGCATCAGGATGTGCGGCAGCGCAGCGGTACCCACCATCAGGCAGAAGATCAGTGCGAGGAAGTTCTTCTTGGCCTTGGCGCGGTTCTTCTCCTTTTCGGCGTCGTCCTTGCCGGACGCGGCGAAGGCTTCGGCGTGGGGCTTGACCGGAGCAGCCTTCGCACCGATGGCCTTCTCCTTGGTCCATTGTTCCTTGGCCTTCGCGGGATCGGTCGGGAAGTCCTTGATGGCCTTCTCGGCCGCCTCGACAGCTTTGGGATCGACTGGGTCGGCAGCTTTCAGCTCGGCAAGTTTGGCTTCCAGCTTGGCTTTTTCTTCGGCGAGATAGGCGGCCCCACCGGCTTCCAGCGCCTTGAGTTTCGCATCAGCCGCCGCAGCCTTTTCGCGGAAGATCGCGCGCACCGATTCCTCGGCGGCGCCCTTAGGCGTGGTCTTGTCGTTGAACTCCTTCTCGAGCGCCGTCACCTTCGGCAGGGCCGTGGTGTAGGCGGAGATCTGCGGGATCGGGATGCCGGTGTGCTTCACCGACAGCCAGACTACCGGGATCATGTAGGCGACGATCAGGATGATGTACTGCGCTACCTGCGTCCAGGTCACCGCCTTCATCCCGCCCAGGAACGAGCAGACCAGAATACCGGCCAGGCCGACGAACACGCCGATGCCGAACTCGAGGCCGGTGAAACGGCTGGTGATCAGGCCGACGCCGTAGATCTGCGCGATCACGTAGGTGAAGGAGCAGAGGATCGCGGCGAACACGCCGATCAGGCGCGGGATGTTGCCACCGTAACGGGCACCGAGGAAGTCCGGGATGGTGAACTGGCCGAACTTGCGCAGGTAGGGCGCGAGGAACAGCGCCACCAGGCAGTAGCCGCCGGTCCAGCCCATCACGAAGGCGAGGCCGTCATAGCCGGTCATGTACAAGGTACCGGCCATGCCGATGAAGCTGGCCGCCGACATCCAGTCCGCGCCGGTCGCCATGCCGTTGAACAGCGCCGGCACGCGCCGGCCGGCGACGTAGTACTCCGAGACCTCGGCGGTCTTCGACATGAAGCCGATGCCCGCATAGAGCAGGATCGTCGCAAACAGAAACATGTAGCCGATGATCTTGTTCGGCACGCCGAGCATCTCGAGGATGCCGACGAACAAGACGAAGGCGATGAAGCCGCCGGTGTAGAAGCTGTAATAGCGCTTCAGCTGCTGATAAAAGGCCTTATGGCTAGTCGCTGCGGTAGCCATCAGTCATCCTCCCCTTCGTGGACGCCGTATTCCTTGTCCAGGTTGTTCATGTAGCGGGCGTAGTACCAGATGATCAGGACATAAACGATCAGCGAGCCTTGCGCGCCCATGTAAAAACCGAACGGGCCAATCAGGGTGATCTCGTTCAGTTCACGGGCGAACCAGCCCATCACGAAGGTGACGACGAACCAGATCACCAGCAGGATCGAGGTGATCCTGAGGTTTTTTTTCCAGTACTCAATGTGTCGTTGCGTCAGTTGCATGTGATCCTCCTTGTCGTTGTTGGGTGACCTTCTGCAGCGCCCCGAATCCTCGCCGATCAAGCTGACAGAAAACTTACAACGCCATGCAACCGATTGGTGCAATGCAACATTTACGCCTGTGATCAGTCCGTCGCTGCTGGCAGAATGAGGCGGAACAGGGAACCCCGGCCCTGGCTGCCGGTGTGCACGCTTATTTCGATGCCATGTAGCGCGGCGATCTCGCGCACGATCGCCAGACCCAGCCCGCTGCCCTCGACAGAGGTACCCAACACTCTGTAAAAACGGTCGAAAATGTGCGCGCGCTCGGTTGCCGGGATACCGATGCCGGTGTCTTCGATTTCGAGAATGCCCGCCTCTGCGGCAACGAGGCGCACGGTGACGGTGCCGCCCGAGGGGGTATATTTGATCGCATTGTCGAGCAGGTTATCGAGCATTTCGCGCAGCAGCAAGGCAACGCCATAAATTTTCAGCGGCTGCGACGCGGGTTCGAAACCGATGTCGATGTTGCGCATCAGCGCTCGGGGCACGCCCTCCATCGTCACCTCGCGTGCGAGCTCGCCGAGATCGAGCCACTCCTTATTGCGGGCGGCCGTCTCGTGGCTCGCCTCGGCGCGCGCCAGCTGCAATAGCTGACGGGTCAGATGCGAGGCGCGCTCGACGCCCAGTGCGATACGTTGCAGATAATCGCGGAGAGCGGCGCCATCGGGCTCCAGCAAGGCCAATTCGATTTGGGTTTTCAGGCCCGTCAGAGGCGTTTTGAGTTGATGCGCTGCGGCGGCGATGAAACGTTGCTGGGCGGCGATGTTTTCGGCGAGACGCCCCATCATGTCGTTGAAGGCAGCGACGATGGCGCGCAGCTCTTCGGGCACGGCGGTCAGATCGATCGGCGAGAAATCATCGGGCCGGCGCTCGCGAATCAGTGTCTGCAGGCGGGTCAAAGGCGCCAAGCCCCGGGTGAGACCGAGCCAGACCAGGGCCACGGCCAGCGGAATGATCGCGAATTGCGGCAATAACACGCCGGAGATGATGCGTGACGAGAGGGCAGCACGCTGGTGACGCGTTTCCGCGGCCTGGATCAGAATCGGCCGGGCATCCCAGGTCGCGGGCAGCAACAGATAGGCGATGCGCACCGGTTCGCCAGCCAGGCGTCCATCGCGAAACAGCACCTTGCCCGTCACATGCTCATCGGCCGGCCGCAGCGGTGGCAGATCGCGCTCGCCGGCGATCAGCTCGCCATCGGCGAGTGACACCTGGAAATATTGCCGATCCGGTTCTTCCTGCGCGATAGCCGGCAAGGTCATCGCGGGTGGCAGCGTGACGCTGACGCTATTGCTGGTGGCATGCAGCTCGCGGGCGATGCGCTGCACCTGTTCGGCAAGAACATGGTCATAGGCTTGATTGGCGATCGCATCGGCGACATGATGGGTCGCCGCGATCGAAACCGGCCAGACGAGCAGTAGCGGAGCCAGCATCCAGTCGAGGATTTCGCCGAACAGCGAATTGGGGACCGGACGCGGGTCACTAAAAACCGAGGGGCGCCGCTGTTTTTTTGCCGGCATCGTCAGACGCTGCCGAGCGCTTCGCCCCGCGGCTTGTCGAGACAGTAGCCCAGCCCCCTTACGGTGGCGATGCGAATGCCCTTCGGCTCCAGTTTCTTTCGCAGGCGGTGGATGTAGACCTCGATCGCGTTGGTGCTCACCTCTTCGCCCCAACCGCACAAATGATCGACAAGCTGATCCTTGCTGACCAGGCGCCCGACCCGCAGCAGCAGGATTTCCAGCAGCGCCAGCTCGCGCGCCGACAGATCGAGCAGATGACCATTGCAGCGTGCAACGCGTTCGCTCTGGTCGAAACTCAAACAGCCGAATTCGATTACTTTCGATTGCGCAGTACCGCGCCGTGTCAGCGCGCGCACGCGCGCTTCCAGCTCCGGCAGGGCGAAAGGTTTGGTCAGATAGTCATCGGCGCCGGCATCGAGGCCGCGCACACGATCCTCCAGGCCATCCTGCGCGGTGAGGATCAGCACCGGCACCGGATTCTTGCGCGCGCGCAGACGCTTGAGCACTTCGAGGCCGGACAGCCGCGGCAGGCCGAGATCGAGGATCAGCAGATCGTACGGTTGGGTGGCGAGCGCGGTATCGGCTTCTGCGCCATCAGCGACATGATCGACGGCGTAACCGGATTTACGCAGCGCACGCACCAGCCCGTCGGCGATCATCGGGTCGTCTTCGGCGATGAGGATTCTCATGTTGTTTGATTCTACCTTCTCCGTCCTGCATCCATCAGCGGGCAGAAATTGCCGCAACGCAATAAAATCCTGCTACTCTCCTACTTTCCCTCATCGAGAAGGCATCCACGATGGCCGCCCGCCCCACCCTGCACAGCCCGCTGGCCGCGCTGATCAAGCGCACACCCGTCACCGCCACACCCGAAA
Organism: uncultured Methyloversatilis sp.; assembly: GCA_964478415.1. Taxonomy (GTDB): domain Bacteria; phylum Pseudomonadota; class Gammaproteobacteria; order Burkholderiales; family Rhodocyclaceae; genus Sulfuricystis. The sequence goes on along the minus strand of CAYZII010000033.1, from coordinate 17,900 downwards.
CCACGCTCAGAGAGGCCGTCCAGGCGATGTCCAAGAACCGCGTCGGCTCGATCATCGTCGTCGAGCCGGAAAGCGGCCGGCCGATCGGCATCTTCACGCTGCGCGACCTGCTGCACAAAGCGGCGGCGAAATCCTCCTGCGATCTCGACCAAATGATCATGGCCCTGATGAGCGATTCGGGCTTGCAGATGCTGAACTGGCGTGCCACCGTCTATCAGGCCGCACTCGTCATGGCGCGCCACGGCATCCACCACGTGATCGTCGTCGATGCCGCCGGCAAACTCAAGGGGGTGGTCTCGCAGGAAGACATCTACGAGCTGCAAAGCGGCGGCGGCAAGGCCATTTCCGGCGCGATCCGCAGTGCCCGTGACCTGCCGGCGCTGATCGCCGCAGCCGCGGACATCCGTCGCCTCGCGGGCCGCACGCTGGCCGAAGGCGGCGCCGCCGAACCGCTCACGCAGATGATTTCGACGCTCAACGATCATCTCACGGTGCGGTTGATCGAGCTGACTGCCGAAGATTTCACGCTGCCGAAGGTGCCCTGGTGCTGGCTTGCCTTCGGCTCGGAGGGCCGCTATGAGCAGACGCTATCCACCGATCAGGACAACGGCATCGCTTTCGATGCAGCGTCCGGTGAGGCAGAAGCGGTACGGCAGGCGTTCCTGCCCTTTGCGCGGGAAGTCAATCAACGTCTCGATGCCTGCGGCTTTCCGCTCTGCAAGGGCAACGTGATGGCCGGCAATCCCCAGCTGTGCCTGTCAGTCGAAGAGTGGCAGCAGCGTTATGCCAGCTGGCTGCGTTCGTCAACGCCGCAGGCGCTGCTCGAGGCGACGATCTATTTCGATTTCCGGCCCATCTATGGCGACGAAAGCCTGACCGAACAGCTGCACGAATGGCTGCGCCGGCACATTCCGGCCGCGACGCTGTTCCTGCGCTTCATGGCAGAGAATGCGCTGCGCACGCGCCCACCACTGGGCGTGATCCGCGCTTTCAGTTTCGACGATAACAAGGATTTCCCCCACACCATCGATCTGAAAGGCAGCGGCACGCGCCTGTTCGTCGATGTCGCGCGCATCCTTGCCCTGGCCAATGGCATCGATGCCACCAGCACGGCTGAACGGCTGCGCGCAGCGGCTTCACTCAGCAAGCTCGGCGGCGAGGATGTCGAGGCGATGCTGCATGGCTTTTATTTCCTCCAGCAACTGCGGCTGCGCGTCCAACAGGAAGGCACACCCGCAGGTTTGGCCAATCGCGTCGATCCCGACCAGCTCAACGAGCTCGACCGCCTGATCCTGAAAGAGTCCCTGAAGCAGGCGAAAAAACTGCAAAGCCGCATTCAGCTCGATTATCGCCTCTGAAGCGCCCGTCACGCCAGAAACGTGACCCCCGCAGGTAGTGCCGCACCGCCAGCGCCGGCTTTTTGTTGCTGGCCACATGTGTTTGGGCAAACACGAAATCGGCTTGCGTAAGGGCGAAGTAAGTTTGCCCCAACAAAATGGGTATCCGGCCAATGCGCGACTTTGGCCGCACAGACCATTCCCATTCATATGGAGGACGCTATGCAATACAACCACGATGCCAAAGGCTACTGGAAGGCGACGCTGAGCCTGATCATCAAGGTATTGGTGATCTGGTTCCTGGTCTCCTTCGGTGCCGGCATCCTGTTCGCCGACGTGCTGAACGGCATCTCGCTGGGAGGCTATCCGCTCGGTTTCTGGTTTGCTCATCAGGGCTCGATGTACATCTTCATCGCGCTGATCTTCTGGTACGCGAAGAAGATGGGCGACATCGACCGCGAATTCGACGTGCACGAAGACTGAAGGAGCAACGACACATGGATCTGCAAACCACGATTTACCTGGTCGTCGGCGCGACCTTCGCACTTTACATCGGCATTGCGATCTGGTCGCGCGCCGGCTCCACCAGTGAGTATTACGCCGCTGGCGGCGGGGTTCCCCCGCTGCTCAACGGCATGGCGACCGCCGCCGACTGGATGTCCGCCGCTTCCTTCATCTCAATGGCCGGCCTGATCGCCAACATGGGTTACGGCGGCGGCCTGTTCCTGATGGGCTGGACCGGTGGCTACGTGCTGCTCGCCTGTCTGCTCGCCCCCTACCTGCGCAAGTTCGGCAAATTTACGGTGCCACAGTTCATCGGTGACCGCTTCTACTCGAAATCGGCCTCGACCGTTGCGGTGATCTGTCTGCTGGTCGCCTCGCTCACTTACATCATCGGTCAGATGACCGGCGTCGGCGTGGCCTTCTCGCGTTTCCTCGGTGTCTCGAGCGAAATGGGCATCTATGTCGGCATGGCGATCGTGTTCACCTATGCGGTGTTCGGCGGCATGAAGGGCATCACCTACACTCAGGTGGCCCAGTACGTCGTGCTGATCTTCGCCTATGTGATCCCGGCAATCTTCATCTCGATCGCGCTCACTGGCGTGCCGATCCCGCAGCTGGGCCTAGGTGCGAACATCACCGGCACCGACATCTCGCTGCTTGCCAAGCTCGACCAGGTGATCACGGATCTGGGCTTTGGCAAGTACACGACGACCACGGCGGGCTCCACGCTCAACATGTTCGTCTATACGATGTCGCTGATGATCGGCACCGCCGGTCTGCCGCACGTGATCATGCGCTTCTTCACGGTGCCGAACGTCGCCGCCGCGCGCTCCTCGGCCGGCTGGGCGCTGGTCTTCATCGCCATCCTCTACACCACCGCGCCGGCTGTCGCCGCGATGGCCAAACTGAACCTGCACGGCACCGTCAATACTGCGGTTGGCATCCAGAGCGACCCCGCCGGTGGGCTGAAGGTGAGCCCGGAAGTGGTCAAGGCCAAGGCCGATGTTTTCGCGCCGGAAGCGAGCCTCAAGTACGACGACCGTCCGGACTGGATGAAGCGCTGGGAGAAGACGGGGCTCCTCAAGTTCACCGACAAAAACGGCGATGGGCGCATCCAGTACTACAACGACAAGACCAACAACGAGGCCGTGAAGGCTAAGGCGGAAGCCGCTGGCTGGAAGGGCAACGAGCTCGAGGTCAATGCCGACATCATCGTGCTGGCCAACCCGGAAATCGCGCTCTTGCCCAACTGGGTAATTGCGCTGGTTGCCGCCGGCGGTCTCGCCGCCGCACTCTCGACCGCCGCCGGTCTGTTGATGGCGATCTCCGCCGCGATCTCGCACGATCTGGTCAAGGGCGTGTTCGCGCCGGACATCAGCGAGAAGGGCGAACTGATGGCCGGCAAGATCGCAATGGCCTGCTCGATCGTCATTGCCGGCTATCTGGGTCTTAATCCGCCCGGCTTCGCGGCCGGCACCGTGGCGCTGGCTTTCGGTATCGCCGCTTCGTCGCTGTTCCCGGCGATCATGATGGGCATCTTCTCGAAAAAGATGAACAAGGAAGGCGCGATGGCCGGCATGCTGGCAGGCCTGTTCATCACGCTGTTCTACGTCTTCGCGCACAAAGGCATCTTCTTCATCAAGGGTACCGAGTATCTCGGCCTGATCGGTGGCGCCAACAGCTTCTTCGGCATCACGCCGGAAGCCTTCGGTGCCGTCGGCGCGCTGGTGAACTTCGCCGTGGCCTTCGTGGTCGATAAGCTCTCCAAGGAGCCGCCGGAGCACATCCAGCACATGGTCGAGAACGTGCGTATCCCGCGCGGTTCGAAGGCCGTGGATGGCGCACACGCCCACTAAGTAGCACATCCCGCCCGACGTGGGCGAGCGTTTACTTGGCCCTGCCGGGTTACACTGGCAGGGCTTTTCGTTTGGAGAATCGGCTGAAATGGTCTTCGATATCAGCGTCGCGATGACATGGTTGCTGTTCCTCGCACTCTTTCCCATCACTTTCTATTGGCTGCGGCGCGCGTGGCGCATCGCCGTCAGGCGCGATTTTTCGGAAGTCGCACTGAAGCGCGGCGTGCCCCCTCCCAACCCCGAGAAATACGCGCCCTGGGCATTGGCAACCCATCTGCTCGGCGCTGGCATCCTGCTGTTCGTCATCATCGGTGTGCTCACCGGCGCTCTGGCTTACGAGACCTGGACGGCCATCGCCGGCTCCACGATCTGGCTGAAGATCATTCTCGACTTCGCCTTGAGCCGCCAGGCCCACTTGATGATGAAGCGATAGCCACGCTGGCGACGGACAAATCGTGCCGTGTCACCAGCGCAGAATTTCTGTCGACAAAAAACCCGGCCGAAGCCGGGTTTTTCTTGCGGTCTGGACTGACCGATCACATGTCCATGCCGCCCATGCCGCCCATGCCGGGGGCACCGCCAGGAGCGGCCGGCTTCTCTTCGACCAGCTCGGCCACCATGCAGTCGGTGGTGAGCATTAGACCGGCAACGGAAGCAGCATTCTGCAGCGCGGTGCGCGTAACCTTGGTGGGGTCCAGCACGCCCATCGCCACCATGTCGCCGTATTCGCCGGTCGCGGCGTTGTAACCGAAGTTGCCGCTGCCTTCGACGACCTTGTTGACGACCACCGAGGGCTCGTCGCCGGCATTGGCGACGATCTCGCGGATCGGCTGCTCGAGGGCGCGCATCACGATCTTGATACCGGCGTCCTGATCATGGTTGTCGCCCTTGACGTTCAGCGCAGCACGCGCACGCAGCAGCGCGACGCCACCGCCCGGAACGATGCCTTCCTCGACCGCGGCACGCGTGGCATGCAGCGCGTCTTCGACACGCGCCTTCTTCTCCTTCATCTCGACCTCGGTGGCGGCACCGACCTTGATCACCGCCACGCCGCCGGCGAGCTTGGCGACACGCTCCTGCAGCTTTTCCTTGTCGTAGTCGCTGGTGGCTTCCTCGATCTGCACACGGATCTGCGCGACACGCGCCTTGATCGCATCCTGCGAGCCGGCGCCGTCGATGATCGTGGTGTTCTCCTTTGCCACCTCGACACGCTTGGCCTGGCCCAGATCCTTCAGCGTCGCCTTCTCCAGCGTCAGTCCCACTTCTTCGGCGATCACGGTGCCGCCGGTGAGGATCGCGATGTCTTCGAGCATCGCCTTGCGACGGTCGCCGAAGCCCGGCGCCTTGACCGCGACGGTCTTCAGGATGCCGCGCAGGTTGTTGACCACCAGCGTGGCGAGCGCTTCGCCCTCGACATCCTCGGCGATGATCAAGAGCGGCTTGCCGGCCTTGGCGACCTGTTCGAGGATCGGCAACAGATCACGGATGTTGGAGATTTTCTTGTCGTGCAACAGGATGTAGGGATTGTCCAGGACGGCGATCTGCTTGTCCGGATTGTTGATGAAGTAGGGCGACAGGTAGCCGCGGTCGAACTGCATGCCCTCGACGACTTCCAGTTCGTTTTGCAGCGACTTGCCGTCTTCGACGGTGATCACGCCTTCCTTGCCGACCTTGTCCATCGCATCGGCGATGATCTGGCCGATGTCGGCGTCGGAGTTCGCGGAAATGGCGCCGACCTGGGCGATTTCCTTCGAGGTCGTGCAGGGCTTGGAAATCTTCCTCAGTTCCTCGACCACTGCGGCGACGGCCTTGTCGATGCCGCGCTTCAGGTCCATCGGGTTCATGCCGGCGGCGACATACTTCATGCCTTCACGGATGATCGACTGCGCCAGCACTGTGGCGGTGGTGGTGCCGTCACCGGCGACGTCTGAGGTCTTCGATGCGACTTCCTTGACCATCTGGACGCCCATGTTCTCGAACTTGTCCTTCAGTTCGATCTCCTTGGCGACCGAGACACCATCCTTGGTGACGGTCGGGGCGCCGAAAGAGCGCTCGAGCACGACATTGCGGCCCTTGGGCCCCAGGGTGACCTTTACGGCGTCGGCGAGGATATTGACGCCGCGAACCATGCGCTGACGGGCGGAATCGCCGAACAGAACTTCCTTAGCAGTTGCCATTGTGTGTCTCTCCAGTCATCTAATGAGAAATCAAGCCTCGATGATGCCCATGATGTCTTCTTCGCGCATCACGAGCAGCTCTTCGCCTTCGACCTTGACGGTCTGTCCGGCATACTTGCCGAAGAGGACGCGATCGCCGACCTTCACGGCCACCGGACGCACCTTGCCGTCGTCGAGGATCTTGCCGCTACCCACGGCGATGACTTCGCCCTGGTCCGGCTTCTCGCCAGCGGTGTCGGGAATCACGATCCCCGAGGCGGTGGTACGTTCGGCTTCAATGCGCTTGACGATCACACGATCATGCAAGGGACGGATTTTCATGAAGTTTTCTCCTTCTAGGCAAAGCCGCGCGAGCGGCGCTTCGATGGGTTAATGAAAATGGCGGCGAGGCGCTGTTAGCACTCGCCACGAACGAGTGCTAATAATAATGACGCGGCACAGGGTTTTCAAGAGCGATCGCGCATTATTTGGAGGGATAATCCCCGGCATGGGGGTTTTTGACTGGCTTAAACCGAAGCCCGGGATCGATGCGTCACTGCGCACGAAAATCGATCAGGTGGTTTTGGCGATCGAGCCGCTGATCAAGCAGGTTCCCGGCTACGAAAAGCGTCTGGCGCCGGCCGTGCGCCAGGCACTGGCGTATTGTGCCGACATCTCCGCGCACATTCCTGGTCCGGTGGTGATCAGCCGTGCCGCGTTCGCTACCGATCCTCTCGTCCATGCGCTGTTCGCCAACAGCGAAGCGATCGACGAGATGTTCGCCACCAGCCGGTGTGTGCGGGAAAACTTTCCCCGCATGGCGCTTTCGACCGGACAATGCTGTGCTTTGTTGGGCATGCGCCTCAACGAAAAAAGGGGATTCGGTGCAGAACTCAACGGAGAGATCGTGCATGCCGACGTCCCGCAACGGGTGATCTATTTCACCGACCATACGCTCGCCGAACCCGCACCGGACGAGACGGCGGCACGCCGTCGGCTGAACGAAGCGCTCTTTGAGGGTCTCGCCAAGGCGATCGCCGACCATGTCGATGACGTGCGCCATGAATGCGCCGGACTGGATCAGGAAAAGGCCATCGTCACGGCGCAGTTGCGTGCCGGACAGGAAACCGCGTTCCAGACGCGCCGGCTGGAAAGCCTCCGGCAGCGTCTCGCTGCGAGTCGCGATGCACTCCAGCCGCAGCGCTTGCTAGAAACCGTGGCCACCCAGCTCGCCGCGCCGGAGAGCCTGCTGAGTCTGACCCCCATCGAACTGCGCGTCGATCGCAATGGCGTCATCCGCGAAGGGGAAGGTGAGGGCGATGAGCTGCATTTCGCGCAGCTCGACACGCGCGACCGACGGCGCTGGGTGGTGCTGCTCGCCCGCATCGATCATACGGACGTGCGCCGCGCCATGGAGCGCTTCGCAGAGGCGCGACATTATCTCGTGATCTGATGGCACGCCTGATCCTGGCGCTGTGCGTCTGCTGGTGCACCGTGGCATGGACAGGCACCGCCACGGCATCTGATGCGCCCCCTGCAACGGTCACCCGGGCATTGCAGGCCGCAGGTATTCCTCTCGATGCCGTGGGCATCGTCGTGCAGGGCGTCGAAGCGCCCCGCCCCCGGCTGACTTGGAATGCACAACGCCCGCTGAACCCGGCCTCGCTGATGAAGCTCGTCACGACCGGCGCGGCCTTGGCACGCCTCGGCGCGAGCTTTACCTTTCGTACCGAGGTGTTCGCGGATGCACCTCCGGATGCAGCGGGCATCATCGCAGGCAATCTTTACTTACGCGGCAGTGGCGACCCAAAATTCACGTTCGAGCGGCTCTGGCTGCTGCTGCGAGAGCTGCGTGCCCGGGGCATCGAGGAGATTCGCGGCGAGCTGGTGCTGGATCGTTCCGCTTTCGGGGCCATCGAGCATGATCCGGCCGCTTTCGATGGCAAGCCGCAACGCCCCTACAACGTCGGCCCGGATGCGCTGCTGTTCAATTTCGCGGCACTGACACTGGCGCTGATCCCCGAAAATGGCAGTGTGCGCCTGATCGTCGAGCCGCCCCTGGCCGGTTTGAGCGTGGCCAATCGGCTGCGCGTCATCGACGGCCAGCCTTGTCCTGCCCAATGGCGCGAGCAGCTGGTGGCGAACCTGACGGCGGACAAGCTCACCTTGAGCGGTGATTACCCGCGTGCCTGCGGCGAAAAGCGCTGGCATCTAGCCGGCCTGCCGAATTCACAGTTGCTCGCCGGCGTCTTCACCCGGCTGTGGGCGGAGCTCGGCGGAAAGTTTTCTGGACGATGGCGCGAAGGCCTCACTCCCACCGAGGCCATACCGCTCGCCGCCAGCGAATCGCCACCGCTGGCCGAGCTGGTGCGCGACATCAACAAGTTCTCGAACAACGTGATGGCGCGGCAGCTTTATCTAACTCTCGGCGCTGGTAACACGGCACAGGCGGAGAAAGCCATTCGCGAGTGGCTGGCTGCAAAGGGCCTGGACTTTCCCGAACTGGTGCTCGACAACGGTGCCGGCTTGTCGCGCACGGCACGTATCTCTGCCGGCAATCTCGCGCGCCTGCTGGCAACACTCTGGAAAAGCCCGACGATGCCCGAACTGATTGCTTCGCTGCCGATCGTCGGCAACGACGGCACGACGCAGCGACATTACAACGGCGCCGCGTTCGCCGGTCAGGCGCATCTGAAAACCGGCACGCTGGAAGGGGTGCGGGGGCTGGCGGGCTATCTGCTCGACCGGCAGGGCCGTCGCCAGATCGTCGTGTTTATCGTCAATCACCCGAATGCCGCGCAGGCGCAACCTGCCTTCGACGCACTGCTGGAGTGGCTGTGGCAAGGAAATTCCTGACGCTCGCTTTCGCCTTCGCGGCGATGGTCCTTGGACTGGAAGGACTCCAGCGGGCCTGGGCCTGGTGGAGTGGCCTTCTCAACGATCCTGGCTGGGTCGACTGGGCGCTGATGCTCTGCCTGCCAGCAGCCGTCTGGCTCTGGTGGCGTCATGTGTCGCCGTTCGGGGCGGGCCGAGGACAATGCCTCATCCCTGCGGCAAAGGCAGGGGACGACGATCGAAAAGCGCCAGCCAGCCGCGCATGACGCGATAGAGCACCCAGATGCCGGTGATGACGATCACCAGGATCGCCGCAGGGATGCCGATCAGGGTGAAGGCCAGCAACCCGGCGACGAGCAGCCACAAGGCGGCATACCAGAAGGTGCGCAACTGCCAGCGCCAATGCGACTCCAACCATTGGCCACGCACCTGGGCGCGGGTGACGTAGTTGATGATCACGGCGATGATCGAGGGCCAGCCGAATACGAAGGCGCCAGCAATCGAAGCCGAGGTGAGGATGCCCGAAAGTGCCGAGAGCGCATGCAATCCATACATGATGTGACACCAGGCACGCGGCCCCTCTTCTGTCGCCTCGGCGGGGCGGATGATGTTGCCGTGTTCGTCGAAGTCGGCCATGATCAGATTCCCAGTTGGTTCCAGATTTCATCGATGCGACGCTTGACCGCTGCATCCATCACGATCGGGCGTCCCCAGTCGCGGCTCGTCTCGCCCGGCCATTTGTTCGTCGCATCGATGCCCATCTTGCTTCCCAGCCCCGCGACCGGCGAGGCGAAATCGAGATAGTCGATCGGCGTGTGCTCGGCGATCAGCGTATCGCGCGCCGCATCGACACGCGTGGTCAGCGCCCAGACAACCTCCTTCCAGTCCCGCACGTCGATGTCATCGTCGACGACGATGATGAACTTCGTGTACATGAACTGGCGTAAGAAACTCCAGATGCCGAACATCACGCGTTTGGCATGCCCCGGATACTGTTTCTTCAGACTCACAACGGCCAGCCGGTACGAGCAGCCTTCGGGCGGCAGATAAAAATCGACGATCTCTGGAAACTGCTTCTGCAGCAGTGGCACGAAGACTTCGTTGAGCGCCACACCCAACATCGCCGGCTCGTCCGGCGGCTTGCCGGTGTAAGTCGAGTGATAGATCGGATTGCGCCGCAGCGTGATGCGCTCGATCGTGAACACCGGAAACTCGGCCTGCTCGTTGTAATAGCCGGTGTGATCGCCGAACGGCCCTTCGACTGCGGTTTCACCCGGATGAATGACGCCTTCAAGCACGATCTCGGCACGCGCCGGCACCTGCAGATCGTTGCCGAGGCATTGCGTCAGCTCGGTCTTGCCGCCGCGCAACAGACCGGCGAACGCATATTCGGACAAGGTATCGGGCAGCGGCGTCACCGCACCGAGGATTGTCGCCGGATCGCAGCCGAGCACGACCGCGACCGGGAAAGGCTGCCCCGCATTCTTCAGGCAATGGTCGCGGAAATCGAGCGCGCCGCCACGATGTGCGAGCCAGCGCATGATCACCTTGTTCGGCGCGATCACCTGCTGGCGATAGATGCCGAGATTCTGGCGCGGCTTGTTGGGGCCGCGTGTCACGGTCAATCCCCAGGTGATCAGGGGTGCGGCATCGCCCGGCCAGCAGGTCATCACCGGCAGGCGCGCCAGATCGACGTCTTTGCCCTCCCAGACGATGTCCTGACAGGGCGCTCCCCGCACCACCTTCGGTGCCATGTTCAACACCTGTTTCAGGATCGGCAGTTTCTCCCAGGCATCGCGCAAGCCCTTCGGCGGCTCGGGCTCTTTCAGATAGGCAAGCAATCGTCCGACTTCGCGCAGGCTGGTCTGCCAGTCGCCCTCCTCGCCCATGCCGAGCGCCACGCGCTGCGGCGTGCCGAAGAGATTCGCCAGCAGCGGCATTTCGCCATGCGTCGGCTTTTCGAACAACAAGGCCGGGCCGCCAGCGCGCAACACGCGGTCGGCGATCTCGGTGATTTCCAGCCGCGGATCGACGGGGGCCGCGATGCGTTTCAATTCACCACGCGCTTCAAGGCGGGCGATGAATTCCCGCAAATCCTGGGCGGCAGTCATGAGAATATCAAGTAATCGGCGACGATGCCGGCGAAGATCGCCGCGCCGTACCAGTTGTTGTGCAAAAAGGCCTTGAAGCAACGCATCCGCTCGCGTTCGCGGATCAGCGTGTAATGATAGACGGCAATGCCCGCTGCGACGGACAGCCCGCCGGCGAATGCCCAACTGAAACCGTAACGCCAGCCCACATAGCCCAGCAGGATCAGCGCTGCCGCATAGCAGAGCATCACGGCGGTCACCGCATGGCGGCCGAAGGTCAGCGCCGAGGTGCGGATGCCGATCTTTTTGTCATCCTCGATATCGACCAGTGCATATTCGGTGTCATAGGCGATGGCCCAGAACACGTTCGCGGCGAGCATCACCCAGGCGAGCGGCGGCACGCGCCCCTCGATCGCGGCGAAGGCCATCGGGATGCCGAAACCGAACGCCACTCCCAGATATGCCTGAGGAATGGCGAAGAAGCGCTTCGTAAAGGGATACGTCGCGGCGAGGAACAACGCCGCAATGCTCAGCGTCAGCAACAGCGGCGTGAGAATCGGCAGGATCAGCAGGAAGGCCAGGAAAACGAGAAAACCCGCCAACGCGAACGCCTCGTACACCGTCACCGCGCCGCAGGCCAAAGGCCGGGTCTTGGTGCGTTCGACGTGTGGATCGAAATTGCGGTCGGCATAATCGTTGATCACGCAGCCTGCCGAACGCATCAGCACCGTGCCGAGCACGAAGATGGCCAGGATGTGCCACTGCGGACGCCCGCCGGAAGCGATCCACACCGCCCACAAGGTCGGCCAGAGCAGCAGCAGGATGCCGATCGGCTTGTCCAGCCGCATCAGCTTTTCATACAGATCGAGACGTTGCTTGACGAGGGAGAGGGTGGCCACGCGTTTATTTTAACCTTGCATACGGCTCAGGCACCGCCCCCGTGTCATGCTGGCTTGGCAGCACAATGCTGATGATGCCTGCCTATCGGACGGGAAGGCCAATCGGCGACTTCATCACCAGTGCTGAGACTTCCTTGCTGCTGCCGCCCTCGAAGCTCAAAATTATCGGCATCTGCTCCCCTTCCTTGAGCGGCCGGCTGAGATCGATCAGCATCAGATGATAGCCGCTGGGCTGGAACCTGACTTCGCCGTTGGCGGGAATCGTGATGGCGCTCACCTCACGCATGCGCAGGATGCCGTTGTCGTTGATATGGGTGTGCAGCTCGGTGATTTTGGCCACCGGCACGGTGGCGGAAACGAGCTTGATTTCCCGCTCGCCGGTGTTTTTCAGTCGCAGGTAGCCGGCCGTGATCCGGCTAGCCAGCGGCGGCATCCGCACATAGGGGTCGATGACGATGATGCTGTCGGCCAGGCCGGCGGCAAACAGCGGGAAAGACAACCACAACATCAATAGCGTCAGGACAAATCTCACGATCTTTTCCTCCCTAGCAGGGCCGTTGGGCCTGCGATGACAAGGCATTCTACGATCCTGGGTCGGGGTTGCCGACGGCCAGGCATCATGCCTTGAGCAGCTCGGCGCGTCCCGCCAGCCAGCGCCGCAAATGGCGTTCGACATGGTCTGGCCAATGCGCCAGCATCGCCTCGGAGGTTTCGCGGGCCGCTTCGATCAGCGCGGTGTCTTCGAGGTCGGCGAAACGCAGCAGCGGCAGGCCGCTTTGCCGGCTGCCGATGAATTCACCCGGACCGCGCAAGGCAAGATCCTGGCGCGCGATCTCGAAGCCGTCCTGATTCTCAAAGATGATTTTCAGGCGCTGCCGCGCGAGCTGCGACAGCGGCGGCTCGTAGAGCAGCACGCAGACCGATTCCTGCGCGCCGCGTCCGACGCGCCCGCGCAGCTGATGCAGTTGCGCAAGACCAAAGCGTTCGGCATGTTCGATCACCATCAGGCTCGCATTCGGCACATCGACACCGACTTCGATCACCGTCGTCGCGACGAGGAGCTGAATTTCGTTCCGGACGAAGCCTTCCATCACGGCCGCCTTCTCTTCGGGTTTGAGACGGCCATGCACGAGGCCGATGTTCAGCCCGGGCAGCTCGCTGCGCAGCCGCGCCCAGGTTTCCACCGCGGTTTGCAACTGCAGCGCTGCCGACTCCTCGATCAGCGGGCACACCCAGTAAGCCTGTCGGCCGGCACGGCATAGCTCGCGCACTTTGGCAATGATTTCGTCGCGTCGCGCGGCGCTGACCAGTTTGGTCACGACCGGACGGCGCCCGGGTGGCAGCTCGTCGATCACCGAGACGTCGAGATCGGCGTAATAGCTCATCGCCAGCGTGCGCGGGATCGGGGTGGCCGACATCGCCAGCTGGTGTGCTGCGATCCCTTTCTGTTTCAGCGCCAGGCGTTGCCGCACGCCGAAGCGATGCTGCTCGTCGACGATCGCGAGACCCAGCCGTGCGAATTCGACGCTTTCTTCGATCAGCGCATGGGTGCCGACTACCAGTGCCGTCTCGCCAGCGCCGACTTTGCGCACGATCACCTGTTTTTCCTTTTTCTTCAGGCTACCCGACAGCCAGGCCACTTCGATGCCGAGTGGCGCAAGCCAGGCGGAAAGCTTGCGCCAGTGCTGCTCGGCGAGAATCTCGGTCGGCGCCATCAGCGCGGCCTGATGACCGGCCTCGATCGCCCGCAGGCCGGCCAGCGCCGCGATCACGGTCTTGCCGCTGCCGACATCGCCCTGCAGCAGGCGCTGCATCGGCCAAGGCTGGGCGAGATCGGTTTCGATCTCATGCCAGACACGGCGTTGCGCAGCAGTGAGGCGAAACGGCAACCGGGCGAGCAGCGCCCCGGTCAGACGGCCATCGCCGGCGAGCACCGGCGCACCCTGCGCACGCCGCGCGGCATAAGCCCGTCGCAGCGAGAGCTGCTGGGCGAGCAGTTCATCGAACGCAATGCGTCGTCGGTAGCGATGCTGGTATCGCGCTAAAGCCTCGGCATCGAGACCGGGCGGCGGCGCATGCAGTGCCCGCACGCTGGTGGCGAAATCCGGCAGGGAAAGACGCGCGAGCAGCGCATCGGGCAGGGTTTCCGACAAATCGGCTGCTTCGAGAGCGCGGCGGATCAGGCCACGCAAGGTGGTCTGCGACAAGCCGGCGGTCGTCGGATAGACGGGCGTCAGAGACGTCGGCAGAGGCTCCTCGCCATGCAGCACACGGAGGCGCGGATGGATGATCTCGCTGCCCCAGAAACCGCCGCGCACCTCGCCATAGACACGCAGACGCGTCCCGGCGCGCAACATCTTTTGTTGGCTCGGATAGAAATGTAGAAAGCGCAGCGTCAGTTCGCCACTGCGATCGGCGACACGGCTGACGAGCTGGCGACGCGGGTGAGCGACGATTTCGGTCGCGACGACCGTGACCTCGAAGAGCGCTGCCGCTCCCGGCAACGCTTCCACCACCGGCGTGATGCGGGTTTCGTCCTCGAAACGCAGCGGCAGATGCAGGACGAGATCGCCCTGGCTCGCGATGCCGAGCGTTTTGAGCTTCGCGGCGACGTACGGCGTCGCACCGGGAATGGAGGTGTGCTCAGCCAATGACGAGTACGGCGTCGGCTTCGATCAATGCGCCGCGTGGCAAGGCGGCCACGCCAACGGCGGCGCGTGCCGGATAAGGCTGGCTGAAATATCTCGCCATCGTCTCATTGACCTTCGCGAAATGGCCAAGATCAGTCAAATAGATATTCACCTTCACTGCGTCATCGAGCGTCGCTCCCGCGGCGACCGCCACGGCCTTGAGATTCTCGAAAACGCGCGTAATTTGCGCATCGATCCCTTCGACGAGCTGCATTGTCGCGGGATCGAGGCCGATCTGACCGGAAAGATAGACGGTATCGCCGACCCGTACGGCCTGCGAATAGGTACCGATCGCGGCGGGAGCGGCGGGGGTGCTGATGATCTGACGTGTCATGGCTTCCTCCAAAAATGAACCCTTCGCATGATTATCGCCCGGAGCCATGCGCTCGGGGAACACGGTCCGTCAGCGCCGTCGATTCGACTGCCAGACGCCGTCGTCGAGTTCGCGTTCCTTGAAAAGCTCTTCGCCGCGGCTCAACGCATACACCAGCTCGGCTTCGGCGAGCGAAATACCCATCCGGTCGGCGATTTCCTGGGCACTCAGGCCGCGCTGGGCAAGCCCGAGCGCTTCGGCATAGTGCGGCGACACATTGCGCGATGCACGCAATTCGGCGACTTCTTTGCGTAACTTGGCAACTTCTTCGTGCAATTTTGCAATTTCACGCTCGAAATCGTAACGTGTGAGCTGCGCGGCCAACTGCTGGTCGAAAGCGCCTGCCGCTGCCCCGTCCTGTTCGATGGCGTTTCCTGCCGGGACAGGCGGGGTCTGGGCGGGGCCTTGCGCGGTTTTCTTTCTCTCGCGCCAGCGCCAGTGCATCGAAGCCAGCAGAAAACCGGCGATCAGCCCTAGGAACAGCAGCAACCCCTCCCGCCAGCCGATCCAGTCTGCCTCCATGTCGCGCTCCGTTGCCTGATGAATGCTTCGCCCTGCGTGGCCGTCAGACTTCCCCGGCCCCAATATTCAGTTACAAATTTCGCCCCCCGACAGGGAACCCTTGCCTGTCTCTTTGGGTCGGATTGTTTTTTTTCGTCGTTTGAGAGGACAGGCAATGAACCATTCCCGCATCTCCTTGCTCGACATTCTGCAACCACGCCAATTCAAGACCACGCCAGAACGCTTGAAAGTCACCCGCACCATCATCCAGCCGGAAATCGACGCCTTCGAGGCGCAGGAGGCCCAGCTCGCGGCACAAAACTCGGCGCTGGCAAACCGGCACCCGCCCAGCGCCGCTCACGCCTGACCTTTCCCGTACGCCGCCGCTACTCGGCCGGCGGCACTTCACGCTTGCTGCCGTCGGCATTCAGGCAGACATAGGTCAAGGTGGCCTCGGTCACCTTGACGATAACGGGATGGGCCGGGTTGCGTTCGGCGAATACCTGCACATCGACGGTGATCGAGGTTCTTCCCACCTTGACGATCTTGGCGTAGAAACTGACGACGTCGCCGACAGAAATCGGCTGCTTGAACAGAAAGGAATTGACCGCGACGGTCGCGATGCGGCCGCGCGCGCGTCGCATCGCCGGAATCGCCCCGGCGATATCGACCTGCGCCATCACCCAGCCACCAAAAACGTCGCCCGCCGCATTCACGTCGCGCGGCAGCGGCATCACCCGCAAAGCCAGTTCACCCAGGTCTCCGGCCATTTCCGCATTCGCATTCATGGCCGAATCATACCGCGACAGGTCAAGGGGCGCGGACTGATAAAATGACGCAATGCGCCGTGACCTCGCCCTACCGGCCCCGCCCCCACCGGCGGAGCGCCACGACTGGCAAACCATCAAAACACTTTTCCCCTATCTTTGGCATTGGCGCGGCCGCGTCCTGCTCGCCCTCGTCTGCCTGATCGGCGCGAAACTCGCCAATGTCGCAGTGCCGATCGTCTTCAAGCAGATCGTCGATGGCTTCGCGCCCGCCTCGCCGGCGCAAGCCTTCCTGATCGCACCGCTTGGCCTGATCGCCGCCTATGGGGTGCTGCGTTTCGGTGTCGCGCTCTTCACCGAGCTGCGCGAGCTGTTATTCACCCGCATCACGCAACGCGCGGTGCGCACCATCGCGCTCAAGGTGTTCGAGCATCTGCACAACCTGTCTTTGCGCTTTCATCTCGAGCGCCAGACGGGCGGTCTCACCCGCGACATCGAGCGCGGCACGCGCTCGATCGGCACCTTGATCAGTTACACGATCTTCTCGGTGTTGCCGACGATCGTCGAAGTCGCCCTCGTGATCGGCATTCTTGCGGCACGTTATGAGTCGAGCTTTGCGCTGATCACGGTAACGACCCTGATCGTCTACGTCGTATTCACGATTCTCGTTTCCAACTGGCGCGTCCATCTGCGTCGCGCAGTCAATGAGCTCGACTCGGCCGCCAACACCCGTGCGATCGACAGCCTGCTCAATTACGAGACGGTCAAGTATTTCAACAACGAAGCCTGGGAAAAGGCGCGCTACGACCAACATATGCAGAAATGGGAGGCCGCGCAGATCAAGAGCCAGGTCTCGCTCTCCTATCTCAACCTCGGCCAGGCCGGCGTCATCGCGGTCGGCGTAACAATGATGATGTGGCGTGCCGCCCTCGGTGTGATGGATGGCAGCATGACCGTCGGCGACATCGTGCTGGTGAACGCCTTCCTGATCCAGCTCTACATTCCGCTCAATTTCCTCGGCGTGCTGTATCGCGAGATCCGCCAGTCGCTCACCGACATCGAGCGCATGTTTGCCCTGCTCAAAGAACAGCGCGAAATCCAGGATGCTCCGGATGCACGCCCTTTGCCACCTGGCCCCTGCACGATCACTTTCGAAAACGTCGGTTTCGCCTATGAGCCACGGCGGCCGATCCTGCACGATGTCAGCTTCGAAATCCCCGCCGGTCGGACGCTCGCGGTGGTCGGCCACAGCGGCTCGGGCAAGAGCACGCTGGCACGGCTCTTGTTCCGTTTCTACGATGTCACGAGTGGCGCGATCCGCATCAACGGCCACGACATACGCCATCTGACCCAGGCTTCACTGCGCGCCGTGATCGGCATCGTGCCTCAGGACACGGTGCTGTTCAACGACACGCTCGAATACAACATCCGCTACGGCCGGCCGACGGCGAGCTTTGCCGAAGTGCAGGCCGCTGCGCGTGCCGCCCACCTGGAGGAATTCATCGCGCGCCTGCCGGATGGCTACAACACGCGCGTCGGCGAACGTGGCCTGAAGCTCTCCGGCGGCGAAAAGCAGCGCGTCGCGATCGCCCGCGCGCTGCTCAAGAATCCACCGATCCTGATCTTCGACGAGGCAACCTCGGCGCTCGATTCGAAGACGGAAAAAGCCATCCAGGCCGAACTCGATCAGGCCGCCGTGGGCCGCACCACGCTGATCATCGCCCACCGCCTGTCGACGGTGATGAACGCCGACGAGATCGTCGTCCTCGACGCAGGACGCATCGTGGAACGCGGCACGCATCGCAGTCTGCTGGCGCGTGGCGGGCTGTACGCCCAGATGTGGGCCTTGCAGCAACAGGAAGATCGCATCCATCAGGCAGCGGGCGTATAGT
>CAYZII010000032.1:16926-24026 GCA_964478415.1 uncultured Methyloversatilis sp. | reverse complement strand
GGCGCGCATCGAAAAGGTCAATACCGATCTCTCGGCGCGCATCGAAAAGGTCAATACCGATCTCTCGGCGCGCATCGAAAAGGTCAATGCCGATCTCTCGGTGCGCATCGACAAGATCAATCAAAGACTCGACCACCTCTATGAAGTGATCGTGCGCCGGGACGAGCATGTCGGCCTGGAAAACTGGGTGCGTGAACTCGATCGCCGTGTCGAGCTGCTCGAACGGAAAGCGGCTTAGTCGCACAGTGGAAGATTCCGCAAAGGGGCGCAACATCGCTGCACCACTGATCGTCATCGAAGACCTGCATTTCTCCTTCGGGGCGAACGAGGTCTTCAAGGGCCTGAATCTCGTCGTGCCCCGTGGCAGGCTGGTCGGCATCCTGGGCGTCTCGGGGGCGGGCAAGAGCACGCTCTTGAAACTGATCGGGGGCCAGCTCAGGCCCCGGCGCGGCCGGGTGATCTTCGATGGCCAGGTGGTGCATGAACTCGACGATGCGGGTTTGTATCGCTTGCGGCGCCAGATCGGCATGATGTTCCAGGCCGGCGGGTTGTTCTCGGACATTCCGGTCTACGACAACATCGCCTTTCCGATGCGCGAGCTCACCGATCTCACCGAAGAGATCATCCACGATCTGGTGCTGATGAAACTCCATGCGGTGGGCTTGCGCGGCGCCAGCCATCTGATGCCGAACGAACTTTCCGGTGGCATGGCACGGCGTATCGCGCTCGCCCGCGCGATCGCGCTTGATCCGCTGCTGACGATGTATGACGAGCCGTTCGCCGGCCTCGATCCGATTTCGCTCAACGTCATCGCCCAGCTGATCCGGCGCCTGAATGATGCCCTGGGTGCCACCTCGATCGTCGTCACTTACGACGTGCCGGAAACGCTGAAGATCGTCGATTATGCCTATTTCATCCATGAGGGCAGGGTGGTCGCCGCCGGTACCCCGCAGGAGCTGAGCACTTCCCCCGACCCAGCGGTGCACCAGTTTATCCACGCCAAGCCGGATGGCCCCGTCGCTTTCCACTATCCCGGCAACTCCTTCGCACACGACCTGGGTGTGCGTCAGCCCTGAGGTTTATCGCTCTGCGCAGCGCGCAAAAACCACAACCAGGCCGCTGTCTGCAATACCCACAGACCACCGAGGGTGAGCCGGTAAGCGGTAGACGATGCAAACCCATGCGTTTGCAGCACATCGACGCTGAGGCCGAACAGCCACTGGATGCCGAAAGCGCCGACGAAGGTGCCGAAGTTGAGTGCGGTATTCGCACGGCCGGCGAGCTGCACCGGAAACGTGGCAGAGAGCAGCGCATAAGCGAGATTGCTGACCGCGAACACCAGCCCGAGCACCGGCCAGAGCAGCCAGGCAGGTGCGAGATCGAGCACGATGGCCAGCGTATCGAGCAAGCCACAGCCGATGCCGATCGCCAACAGGCACGTTGGCGGCAGACCTGCCTGGGCAAGACGCCGCACGAAGAAGGCGATGGACAGAAAACCGATCATCATCGCCCCCGCCATCCCGAGCAGCACCCGGGCCGCGGCCTCGCGTGACAGCCCATCGACCTGGGTCATGTAAGGGAGTGCCCACAACCCCTGCAAGGCCATGAAGCCGCCGACGACCAGTGTCGTCTGTGGCGCGAAGCGCCAGAAGGCGCGGCTTCTGTAGATCGTGCCGAGGCCGGCGAGCTGCTGGCCGAGCGTCTCGCGTGTGCTCGGTCCGGGCTTTTCGGGGGAGAAAAAGATCAGCAGCGCGACGCCGAGGCTCATCGCGGCGAGGGCGAAAAAAATGCCGCGCCAGCCGAGCACGGGCAACAAGGCAGCGAGCGGGGCGCTGGCGGTGAGCGCACCGAAGCCGCCCACGGCCATGATTGCGGCATTGAGCGAAGCCTGCCGTTCGAGCGGAAACCACAGCGAAAAGGATTTGAAACTCGCCATCAGGCAGGCCGAGACGCCCAGCCCGATCAGCGCGCGGCCCAGGGTCAGTTGCGCGATACCGACGCCGCTGGCGAACAGCGCGCAGCCGGCAGCGCAAATCAAGAGCAACGCCGCTTCGACCCGACACGGGCCGAAGCAGTCGAGCAGCAATCCCAACGGCAACTGGAAGGCACCGAAGGCGAGTAGATACACCGAGGTCAGCAACCCTAGATCGGCGGCCGTCAGACCCAGTTCGCCGGTCAGCTCCGGTGAAATCACGGCGTTGGCGTTCCTGAGCAGGTAAGAGAGGAAATAGCCGACAGCGAACGGCGCGAAGACGCGGGTCCAGGGATCGATCGGGACAGCAGCGCTCAGGCGTGGCATTCGATCGTCTCCACGCGATTGCGTCCTTTGTTCTTTGCCTGATAGAGCGCGGCATCAGCCGCCTTGACCAGCGAATCGAGGTTGTTGCAGTCCACGGCTTTCTCGGCCACGCCGATGCTGACCGTCACGGTAAGCTGCAAATCTCCGATGGCAAACGTCAGGTCGGAGATCGCTGCGCGTAGCCGTTCGGCCAGACGAATCGCGGGATCGAGCGGCGTGTCGATGGCCAGCACGACGAACTCTTCGCCGCCGAAACGCGCGGCCACGTCGGACAGACGCTTGGTCGCTTCGATGCGCCGGGCGATTTCCTGTAACACCGCGTCGCCGACCGCATGGCCGTGGGTGTCGTTGATGCGCTTGAAATGATCGATGTCGAGCATCAACAGCGACAGCCGCCGGTCGCTGCGCTCGGCGGCGGCGCATTCCTGCGCCATGCGCTCGACGATGTAGCGCCGGTTGGGTAGCCCGGTGAGCGAATCGGTCAGTGCGTTGAGCTCGGCGCGCCGCAGCGCCGCAGTCAGCTCCAGATTGCGGCGTGCCAGTTCCTTCTGCAGCCGCACGATACGACTGCCAGCCGACAGACGCGCGAGCAGCTCACGGGGCTTGACCGGCTTCGGGATGTAATCGTCTGCGCCGGCGGCAAATGCCTCGGCGAGCTTGTCTTCGTCGTCGAGGATGGTCAGCACGATGATGTAGAGCGCGCTGCCGAGCTCGGAGGCGCGCAATTTGTGTGTCAGCCGGATGCCGTCCTTGTTGGGCATCAGGATGTCGGTGATCACGATGTCAGGCCGCCAGGCCAGCGCCTGTCGGAATCCTGCCGCGCCGTCGCTGGCAGTATGCACCTCGTAACCAGCTTTGCCGAGTAGATGATCGAGCAACCGGCGCAATGCCGCATCGTCATCGACGACGAGCACGCGCAGTGGCTCCTTTTCGGCTCCGTCGCCCGCCGGGATGACCATTTCTAGCACCGAGAACGGCGTCAGGGTCAACGTCGGCACGCCCAGCAGCGTCCCCCATTCTTGCCAGGCCTTGAGGCTTTCATCGGCCAGCGTCAAGAAATCCTGCGGCGTCATCTCGAGCCGGCGCGCCAGGCGCTGCAGGGTTTCGATCTGCGCCTGCCTCGTTGCGTCGGGTTGCTCGATCAGCCGCGAGAGTGCGTCGGCCAGCCGCAACAGCAGCGCCAGCTTCAAGAGGCGGGGATTGTCGGCCCCCGGCGGCTCTTCCGGCCCCAGGCCGAGTCTTACGGCATCGAGAAACAGCGCCGGAAAGCCCCAGTCGCGCAGCAGCGCGATGGAAAGTTCCTGATGGTCGAAACCGAAAGCGGCACGTTCGGCTTCGGCCAGTGCCGCCTCATCAGCGCCGACTTTGGCAAGCACTTCGGCAAAGCGCGCCGGTTCGATGCTGGCGAGCGCCAGCTTGCCCGTCTCGGCGACCAGCCCCAGCGTAAACAGTTCGGCGGGGGGGGCGAGCCGCAAGCCGCAGCCCAGCGTCTGCGCCGCTGCGCCGCGCGCCACGGCCCGCGACCAGAAACCGCTGTAATCGAACGCGCGGCAGGGACCGCCGTGGTGACCATCGATCAGCGCGAAAGCCAGCACGAGTTGCCGCAGGGTCGGCAGCCCGATCATCATCAGGATGTCGGTCGAGATCGCCACGGCCGGGCGCGGGCGGGCAAAGGCGGCAGAGTTGGCCAGCTTCAGGATGCGGCCGGTGAGCGCCGGATCCTGCTGCACGAGACGGACGATCTCCGGCAGCGCGACATCGTCGCGCCCCAGCAGTTCGATCAGCTTCATCGCCGGCCCGGAAGGCGAAGGCAAGCGGCCGGTGGCTTTCAGTTCGGCGAAACGGATCGCATCGAGCATGATCATTCCTCGCTGTCCTGGTAACGCTCGTGGATCGCCAAGGCCTCCTCCCAGACGGCGAGGAAGGCATCGACGCAGGCCGGATCGAAATGCGCGCCACGGTTGTCGAGCAGGAACTGGCGCGCCTTGTCGAGCGGCCAGGCGCGCTTGTAAGGTCGCTCGGAAGTGAGGGCGTCGAAGACGTCGGCCACCGCGACGATGCGGCCGGAAAGCGGGATCGCCTCGCCGGCAAGCCCCCGCGGATAGCCGCTGCCATCCCATTTCTCGTGGTGGCACCAGGCGATCTCGGCCGCGGCGCGAAGCAGATCCGCGGCCGAATCGGCGAGGATCCGCTGGCCGATCTCGGCATGGCGTTTCATGATCTCGAATTCGGCCTCGTCGAGCCGGCCGGGTTTGAGCAGGATCGCATCCGGGATACCGACCTTGCCGATGTCATGCATCGGCGCGGCCTCGAACAGCAGTTCCACCTGCTCGCGCGCCAGACCAAGCTGCTGGGCGATCAGGCGGGTGTAATTGGCCATGCGCAGCAAATGCGCGCCGGTTTCCGGGTCGCGAAACTCCGCGGCGCGCGACAGGCGCAGCACCGTTTCGCGCTCGCGCGCGACGATCTGCGCCGTGGCCTTGGCGACTTCCTCGGCGAGCCAGGCGGCGCGGTCGGAAAGTTTCTTCTGTGCATCGATCAGCGCGAGCTGATTTCGTACCCGCGCGGTGAATTCGGCGCGGTCGAGCGGCTTGTTGAGGAAATCGCGCGCGCCGAGATCCAGCGCCTGGTAGCGCACCGCTTTCTCGGTGTCGGCAGTGATCATGATCACCGGCAATTCGCCGCCGCCTTTCAGTCGGCGCATGAATTCGAGGCCATCGAGCCCCGGCATCATGTAGTCGAGCAGGATCAGGTCGGGGCGGTTTTCCTGGCACCAGTCGAGCGCGAGTTGCGGGTCGTCGAGCGTGATGCTCTCGACGCCAGGCAGCTGGCCGAGCATCGCCTCGATCAGGCGCAGGTTGGTCAGGTTGTCATCGACCGCGAGCACGATCGCCATCTGAGAATTCTTTCAAAAGTTTGTCGAGGCTGTCGAGCGTGATTGGCTTGGCAAGAAAATCGTCCATGCCGGCGGAAAGACACTTCTCGCGATCGCCTTCGAGCACACTGGCGGTGAGCGCGACGATGGTCACATGCCCGCCCCGTTCGGCTTCCATTCTACGGATCGCCCGGGTGGCGGCGAAACCGTCCATTTCCGGCATCAGCGCATCCATCAGGATCAGGTCGAAAGCGCCATTCTGATAGGCTGCTACAGCTTCGCGGCCATCGCCTACGAGTGTGACGCGATGGCCGAGCCGTTCCAGCATCGCCGTCACGACCTTCTGGTTGATGCGGTTGTCTTCGGCGACCAGGATCGAGAGCGCCGTCGCGCCCTTTTCTGGCGCGGCGCTGGTGACTGAGGGCACAGGCGGGGAAGCGGCGCTGTCTGCATCGGGCGTTGCCAGCGGCGCAGGTAGCTCAACGCGGAAAGTCGAACCCTGCCCGGGCCGACTGTCGACCTCGATCTTGCCGCCCATCAGCTCGACGAGCCGCTTGGTGATCGCCAGCCCCAGCCCCGTGCCGCCGTATTTGCGTGTGGTCGAGCCGTCGGCCTGGGTGAAAGGGGTAAACAACCGGGCCACGGTGGCCTCATCCATGCCGATGCCGGTATCACGCACCGTGAGAATGAATCGCTCTGCCTGCCAGTCGGCGGCCACCGTCACCGAGCCGGCAGCGGTGAATTTGAGCGCGTTGCCGATGAGATTGGCGAGCACCTGACGGAGCCGCAGTGGGTCGCCCCGCAACGCGTTTGGCAGCTGCGGCGAGAGCTCGACGTCAAGGCGTAGCCCTTTTTTAGCGGCCTCGGCGCGGAAGACGTCGATCGAGCTCGTGATCAGCTCCGCCGGGGCAAAGGGGATCTTTTCGATCGTCATCGCGCCGGCTTCGATCTTCGAAAAGTCGAGAATCTCGTTGAGCAGCGCGAGCAGGTGTTTGGCGCTCGTGCGGATGGTTTCCGCATATTCGCGCTGGGTGGCGGAGAGGTCTTCGGCGAGCAGCAGATCGACCATGCCGATCACCCCGTTCATCGGCGTCCTCAGCTCGTGGCTCATGTTGGCGAGGAATTCGCTCCTGGCGCGCGCATTGGCTTCGGCCGCCTCTTTGGCCGCGGTGAGCGCCGCGGCGAGCTCGCGCTGCCGGCGCAAATCGTGGAACACGGTGACCGAGCCGGCCGGCTGGCCGCCTGCGACGAGCGGCACGCTGACCACCTCGACCGGAATCGGCCGTCCCTGACGGTCATAGAAAATCTCCTCACCGTGGAAGCGTTCGCCGCGCCGAATGGTTTGCAAAATCGGGCAGCTTTCCGCCGGCGTGGGGGCGTCGGGCGCACAATGGAAAAGGCCATGCGCCCCCTGGCCGAGCGCTTCAGCCGGCGTAAAGCCAAGAAGCTGGGTGAAGGCCGGGTTGACATAGACGAGCCGCGCCGCCGCATCGGTGCGGTAGAGCGCCTCGCCCATCGATTCGGTCAGCACCGCCAGTTCGGCACGTTCCGCGGCAAGCCGTCCGTGCATCTGGCGCATGCGCCAGCCGGCCAGTGCGAGAGCCAGCAACAGGATGCCGGCGATCGCGGAAATCAGCAGGTATTCATGCGAGAGGATCACCAGTTGTGGTGGTGCTTCCTGATAGGTGACGAGATAGGCGGCGTGGCGGCCGTCGACGTCCGCAATGGGCAGGAAACTCACCAGCCAGGGCGCATTGTCTTCGTCCTCGACGGCGACGGCAAACGCCTTGTGCCCGGCCATGTCCTGGGCAACCTCTGGCATGCGGGCCAGCCGCGCATCCAGCGTTTTTTGAATCGGCGAGCGGGGCGCCGTATCGGGTAGCATCAAGCGGGGATCTTCGATCAGGTAGTCGCTGGAAAGCTCGG
>CAYZII010000032.1:13311-16826 GCA_964478415.1 uncultured Methyloversatilis sp. | reverse complement strand
CCGTCCGGCGTGAACACCTGCATCTGGCGCACGCCCTGGCTGCTCAGGCTCTTGTAGGCGGGTGCAAGATGACGATAAAGCCGACCGCGCTGCAACGCCGCCTCGTCTTCCGGCGCTGCCACGCCTGCAGCGATCAGCGCGCTCACCTCGGGTTTGGCGAGATGGGTGTCGACGAGCAATTGCGCCATCAGCCGGTATTGCTCGAGCGCGGCACGGTAGGTGGTGGCGGTGATTTCGATCGCGCGCGCCTCTTCCTGACTCAGCCGTTCGTCGCGTTCGTAGTTTTCCCAGGCGAGAAAAACTCCCCAGAGCACGAGCCAGCCGATGAGCCAGGGTAACAGGGAGCGTAAAGCGTGGGCTTTCTGACCGGCCATGTTCAGAAATTGCCTTTCTCGGGGATGGGGTGGGGGGGCAGGAGCGTGCGCACCGCCTCGTAATCCCGGTCATCCGCCTTCACGACGCCGTGGCGGATCATTTCACCCCAGCGGGCACGCTCTTCAGACGGCGCCTCGATGACGAGCTGCTGGATCAGCTTCTGGCGCGCGCTGGAGAGGCGTCCGCCATGGGCGATCAGTGCGAAACCGGGAAAGGGTGGGGTCTCGGCCAAGGCGACCAGACCCAGCGAGGCATATTTCCTGCCGATCGTCGTCTTGGCGCTGCCCAGATCATATTCGCCGGCCGCCAGCGCCTCGAGCACCGCGTCGTGCTTGTCTAGGTAACGATAGCGGTTCTTTTCGATGTCCGCGCCGGCGTTGCGCATTAGACCGCTGGCGGCGAGATAGCCGCAGGTGGACAGCGGCTGGGTGAGTGCGATCTTCTTGCCGGCAAGCCCTTTCAACGTACGCTTCGCCTCGGCAGGTGCGAACAGCGCGCAGGTGTAGACCGCCTCGCCGCTTTTTTCCTTGAAATGAACCAGTGGCACGGCTTGTGGCAGGCGCTTCTTCAGCGCTACATAGGGCAGCGGCCCCAGATAAGCGAGATCGATCTGGCCGGCGGCAAACCGATCGAGCAGCGCGGCGTAGCTGTCGGTGTAGGCGATACGGAACTCGACGCCGAGCTTCGTTTCGAGGTAGCCGAGAAACGGGCGCCAGGCGGCGACGACCGCCTCCTGGTTTTCCATCGGCAGCGGCGCGAACACCAGGGTCTCGGCTTTCAGCGTCTGCGCCGTGGCCAGCAGCCAGCATAGCAACAGGCTACGGCGCAGCCGCTCAAACCAGCGGCTTGTCATGATGGTGCTCCCACAGGCGTTCGAATTCGCCGCGCGCGGCGAGAAAGGCTTGCCGCAACGCTTCGAGTCGGTCCAGGGCGCCGTCTTTGGCGGCCGCCTCGAGCGCCGCGGCCGCTTGCGCAAGACCGCTCAGCCCGAGATTGCTGGCCGCGCCCCTGATTTCGTGGGCCGCGGCGATCAGCCGTCCCATGCCTTCGGCCGGGGCGGCGGCAAGCGCCGTCTCGAGACGTGCGGCCATCGCAGGCAGATCGGCGGCGAAGAGCTCGACCAGATCGCGCGCCAGCGCCGCGTCGCCGCCGGTCACTTCACTCAGGCGCGCGCGATCGAGCCAAGGGGTCGTAGACGATGACATCGTAGTGCTCTCCTGTGATGGTGGTGGCGGCTTTCGGTTTGCCTGCCAGCGCGCGAGCGTCTTTTCCAGCCGCTCGCGGGTAATCGGCTTGGAAAGATAATCGTCCATGCCAGCGGCGAGACACTTTTCGCGATCGCCCTCGAGGGCGTTGGCGGTCATCGCGATGATCGGCAGATGACTGCCAGTCTGCGCCTCGCGCTCGCGGATCGCTCTGGTGGCGGCAAACCCGTCCATCTCCGGCATCTGGCAGTCCATCAGCACGAGATCGAACGGCTCACTCGCGCACGCCTCGACCGCTTCGCGGCCATTGGCGGCGATTTTCACCTGGTGACCGAGCTTTTCCAGCATCGCCGCCGCGACGCGCTGATTGACGGCATTGTCCTCGACGAGCAGGATCGACAGGCCGGTGGGGGGCTGCACTGCAACGCTCTTCGGCGTGGCAGCGGCAGAGAGCTGTGCCGCGCGTTGGCCTGACAGAGCGGCGACCAGTGCGTCATGCACTTGGGAGGGCTTCAACGGAGGTTCGATCAGGGTCAGCCCTTGTGCGGCGAGGGCCAGCCTCTTCTCGCGGGCTGCAGAGGACAGTGCGATGACGAGGGGCGTGCCGTCCTGCCAGCGCCGAATCTCCGACGACAAATCCATGCCCTCCGTTTCGCACAGCAGGCGCAGATCGGGGGGCGTGCCAGCGAGATCGATACGCCAGGCGGCGAGGATCTGACGCCATACACGCTCTTGCACCGCATCAATGCAGATGAGCTGGATGCGCTTGCCGGCCAGCGTTTCCCGCTCTGGCGCGTTGCCCGCCTGTGCGAGGGCATCGGCAGAGGCGACACGCAAGGGCAGGGTCAGTCGGAACGTCGAACCCTGCCCCGGCGTGCTTTCGCAAATCAGGTCCCCGCCCATGCCTGACGCGAGGCGTTTCGAGATCGCCAGCCCCAGTCCCGTGCCACCGAATTTGCGTGTCGTCGTAGCATCGGCCTGCGAAAAGGGTTTGAACAGCCGTTCCTGCGCTTCCGGCGCGATGCCGATGCCGGTATCGCGCACCGCGAACTCGATGAATTTCTCTCCCTCCCGTTCGAGCGGCCGGGCAAACAGTTCGATGCTGCCCCGCGCGGTGAACTTGACCGCATTGCCGAGCAGGTTGAGCAAGATCTGGCGGATGCGATGGGCATCGCCTTGCACGACGGGTGGCAGCTCGGGCGCCCAATGGCTCGCCAGGGTGACCGGTTTGCCCCTCAGGCGCGGCGCGACGATGTCGACGACCGCTTCGAGCAGGCTGCGTAGATCGATCGGCGTGCGCTCGAATTCGATGCCGCCGGCTTCCAGCTTCGAATAATCGAGGATGTCGTCGATCAGCGCCAGCAGCGCATCGGCGGACGCCTTGATGGTCTTCGCATAGCCTTGCTGCTCGTGGTCGAGCGCGGTGGTGAGCAACAAGTCCGTCATGCCGACCACGCCATTGAGTGGCGTGCGGATCTCATGGCTCATCACGGCGAGGAATTCGGCTTTCAGTCGCGCCACCTGCTCGGCGGCGGCGCGCGCGTCGATCAGCGCTTCGAGGCGCGCCTGCATCACGGCCAGCCGGCGCATCACCTGGCTGATCTCGTCGCGGCCGTCGATTGGGATCGGCTGACGGAAATCGCCTTCAGCGATGCGGTCGAGATAGGCGCGGGTTTCTTCGAGCGGCCTGGCGATCGCCTCGAGCAGATGGCGCCGGGCAAGCCAGATGAGCAGCAAGGTGCCGAGGACGCCGCCGATGGCGAAGAGGCGGATCAACCGGGCACGCGCTTCGGCGGCGAGGTAATCGGCACGGGCCTGTTCCACGAGCGCGCCGGAAAGTTTTTTGCCCGCCGCCAGCGCCTCGGTCAGCCGCGTATTGATCTTCGTCAGCAGCACCAGATTCGCTTCGTCGAAGCGGCCGGCGAGCAGCGCCTC
>CAYZII010000032.1:0-13211 GCA_964478415.1 uncultured Methyloversatilis sp. | reverse complement strand
ATCGCCAACACCGCAGTGAGCCTGGCACGGATCGACCAGCGCTTGCGCCAGGCAAGTCTCGAACCGGAAAGCTTCCCGCCCTGCCAGAGCTTCGCGTACAACTTTTCGGCTTCGGCGATCTGTGCCCGACTCGCCGCATGGCGCACGGAAAGGAAGCCGGTGACCTCGCCCTTTTCCCTTACCGGCGCAACGAAGGTCTCGACCCAGTAATGATCGCCGTTCTTCGCGCGGTTCTTGACGATGCCGCGCCACGGACGGCCCACTGCGAGCTGTTGCCACAAATCGGCGAAGACGGCCGGCGGCACATCCGGGTGCCGCACGATGTTGTGCGGCTGGCCGACGAGCTCCTCGCAGGAATAGCCGGAAATCGCGCAGAAAAGCGTATTGGCGTCGGTGATGACGCCGCGCCGATCGGTCCAGGAGACGATCGTTTCTCCCTCGGGGACAGGGATTTCTCGCCCAGTGACAGGCAGATTCTTGCGCATCGCCGCGTAGCTTACTCCGCAATGCCGTGCGCCATGAGAAATTCTTTCACCCAATGCTCGGCGCGCGCGCCGGAGAAGCGCCCCTGGATGTCGCCATCGATGAACAGCAGCACGGTGGGGAAGCCTTTGAGAGCGTAGCGGCCGGCGAGTTTCATGTTTGCACCGGCATCGACCTCGATTTTAGCGAGTTTGAGCCGACCGGCGAACGAGAGTGTCACGCGCTCCAGCACCGGTGTCAGCGCGCGGCAGGGGGGGCACCAGTCAGCCCAGAAATCGACAATCACCGGTGTCGCTTTCGAGGCCTCGATCACTTTGTCATCGAAATCAGCAAGATCGACATCGAAGATGAAATCGGGCCGAGGATGCGGGTTATGCATTTGTTATTTGTTCCAAAGCCAGGCGGCGCCCCTCACGCCGGAGGAATCGCCGTGTTTGTTCTTGAGAAGCCGCGTGGCGACGTGGTCGGAGAAGACCCACTCGCCCCATAGGCCGGGGACGCGATCATACAGCCGGTCGAGATTCGAGACGCCACCGCCCAGCACGATCACGTCCGGATCGAGGATATTGATCACCTGCGCCAGCGCGCGGGCGAGCCTGCGCTCGTAGCGCTGCATCGCGGCCTCGTCGTCCGCCCCTCCGTCGGCAGCCAGCGCCGGGCCGGAGAGATAGCTCTCGATGCAGTCCAGCCGGCCACAATAACAAGGCCGGCCTTCGCTTGCACCGGGCAGGGGATTGTGGCCCCATTCGCCGGCGATCGCGTTTATGCCGGTGAGCACCTGTCCGCGCACCACGATGCCGCCGCCGACACCGGTGCCGAGGATCACGCCGAAGACCACTTCCGCGCCTGCCGCGGCACCATCGACGGCTTCCGAGAGCGCGAAGCAGTTCGCGTCGTTGGCCAACCGCACCGGTCGGCGTAGCGCCGCCTCGAGGTCGGTGCGCAAAGGTTTGCCGATCAGCAAGGTCGAGTTCGCATTCTTGATGAGGCCTGTGACGCGCGATTCGGCGCCCGGGATGCCGATGCCAACGGGTAAGTGTGCCGTTCCGCCAGCGCCGAGTTTCGTCTCGACCTCATGCACCAAGCGCGCGATAGTGGCTATGGTTGCCGCATAGTCACCGCGCGGTGTGGGCACCCGCTGGCGCAGCAGTATGCTGCCGTCGTCGGCAAGGGCGGCGATTTCGGTCTTCGTGCCTCCCAGATCAATGCCGATGCGCATGTTCGCGGGCCTTCCTGCCCCACACCCAGACATACTGCGCGCCGGAGACGAGGATCGTGAATGCGACGAGGCCAAGGGTGGCGTCCAGCCATGCGGTGGTCT
Source organism: uncultured Methyloversatilis sp. (assembly GCA_964478415.1). Lineage (GTDB taxonomy): Bacteria > Pseudomonadota > Gammaproteobacteria > Burkholderiales > Rhodocyclaceae > Sulfuricystis. The sequence continues at coordinate 11,407 of CAYZII010000032.1, read as the reverse complement.
CGAGCCAGCCGATCTGCGCCGCCAGCACGCCGGCGAGCAGCAGGAATTCGAGCAGTGTGTTGATCTTCGACAAGAGCGTCGGCGCCATCTCCAGCGTGCCGACGAACTGCCGGTAGGCCAGTGCACCGGCGACGATGATCAGATCACGTAACGTCATCAGCGCAGCGATCCAGACCGGCAGTGTGCCTTGAGACGCGAAAATCCAGGCGATGCCGAGAATCGACAGCTTGTCGGCGATCGGATCGAGCAGCGCACCCAGGCGCGAGCGCTGATCGAGCCTGCGTGCCAGGAAGCCATCGAGACCATCGCCGAGGCTGGCGGCGAGAAACAGCCAGAAAGCCATCTCGAAGCGCCGGATCGCCAGCATCCATAAAAGAATCGGCAGCAGCGCTAGGCGTGCAAAGGTGATCAGGTTCGGAACGGTCAGGATGCGGTTTTCCGGCATATGGCGATTTTACGGGTTGGGCAACGCGCCAAGCCATTGACAGCCTAGCGGGAAACCCGGAAAATTCGCGGCCTTCGCGCTGCACCATTTTTTAGCCGAAACCTTGGGGAGTCGCCAAGCTGGTTAAGGCACCGGATTTTGATTCCGGCATACGAGGGTTCGAATCCTTCCTCCCCAGCCACGAACATCACGGGCAGACCCAGTCCCATTTCATTTCCTGAGGCTGCCCGTTTCTCTTTCAGGGACGCCATGGCCTACGACAGTCTGATGGTCTTCACCGGCAACGCCAATCCGAAGTTGGCGTCCGATGTCGCCAAGCGTCTCAACATCTCGCTGGGCCGCGCCACCGTGGGCCGTTTCTCCGACGGCGAATGCAACGTCGAGCTGCTCGAGAACGTGCGCGGCAAGGATGTCTTCATCCTGCAGCCGACCTGCGCCCCCGCCAACGACAACCTGATGGAACTGGTGATCCTCGCCGACGCGTTGAAACGCGCTTCGGCAGGACGCATCACCGCCGCCGTGCCCTATTACGGCTATGCGCGCCAGGATCGCCGGCCGCGCTCGGCGCGCGTGCCGATCGCCGCGAAGGTGGTGGCCAACATGCTGCAGGCCGTCGGTGTGCAGCGCGTGCTCACCGTCGATCTGCACGCCGACCAGATCCAGGGTTTCTTCGACATCCCGGTCGACAACATCTATGCCACGCCGATCCTGCTCGGCGACATCTGGAAACAGCGCCACGACGATCTCTTGGTCGTCTCGCCCGATGTCGGTGGCGTGCTGCGCGCCCGCGCCGCCGCGAAGCGGCTGGAGACCGATCTGGCGATCATCGACAAGCGGCGCCCGAAGGCCAATGTCGCCGAAGTGATGCACATCATCGGCGACGTCGAAGGTCGCAGCTGCGTGATCATGGACGACATCGTCGATACTGCCGGCACCCTGGTCAAAGCAGCGCGCGCCCTCAAGGAGCACGGCGCGAAGAAGGTGATGGCCTATTGCACGCATCCGGTGCTGTCGGGCAGCGCGGTGGCGCGCATCGAGGAATCCGATCTCGACGAGCTGGTCGTCACCGATACGATTCCGCTGCGCGAGGATGCGCTCGCCTGCAAGAAGATCCGTGTCGTCACGATCGCCGGCCTGCTGGCCGAGACCATCATCCGCATCAGCAACGAGGAATCGGTCTCGTCGCTGTTCATGGAGTAGGTTTTTCTAACCGCCCTGTCTGGTCGCGGGCAGGGCTTTTTACTGGAGCACACCATGCAATTCGAAATCAATGCAAACAAGCGTCAAGCGCAGGGAACGAGTGCGAGCCGCCGCCTGCGCCGCGCCGGCAAGGTTCCCGGCATTCTCTATGGGGGCAATGCCGCCCCGCAGATGATCGAGCTCGATCACAACGAGCTCTATCAGGCGCTGCGCCAGGAAGCCTTCCACTCCTCGATCATCCAGCTCGTCGTCGACGGCACGAAACAGATGTGCCTGCTGCGTGACGTCCAGATGCACCCCGTCAAGCGGGAGATTCGCCATGTCGATTTCCAGCGCATCGATGCCGAGCACATGATCCATCAGAAGGTGCCGCTGCACTTCATCAACGCCGACATTGCGCCGGGCGTCAAGCTCGACGGCGGCATGGTGCAGCACGTGATGACCGAACTCGACATCCAGTGCCTGCCGAAAGACTTGCCCGAATTCATCGAAGTCGACCTCAAGGACATGAAGGCTGGCCAGTCGCTGCACGTCTCGCAGCTCACGCTACCGGCGGGTGTCACAGCGGTGCATCATGGTGAAGGCGATCCAGTCGTGGCGACGATCGTCGTGCGCGGTGCGGGTGCGGCTGCGGAGGAAGAAGCGCAAGCCGCTTCCGCCGAAACCCAGATCATCACCGAGAAGAATCCCGCCGCCGCTGCCGAGAAGAAGGGCGAGAAAAAGTAATTGTCCGCCAGGCTGCGTCTCGTCGTCGGCCTCGGCAATCCCGGGCCGGAATATTCCGAAACCCGGCACAACGCCGGGTTTTGGTTTTGTGAGCGTTTGGCTGTCCGGTTGGGTGCCACCTTCGCGCGCGAGGCACGTTTCCACGGCCTGGTCGCCAAGTGCCGTTGCGCCAGCGCAGAAGTTTTGCTGCTGATGCCGCAGACCTTCATGAACCGCTCCGGCCAGTCGGTGCGGGCGCTCGCGCACTTCTACCGCATCCAATCCGCCGAGATCCTCGTCGTCCATGACGAACTCGATCTGCCGCCGGGGCAAACACGCCTCAAGTTCGGCGGGGGATTGGGTGGCCACAATGGCCTGAAGGACATCACGAGTCATCTCGGCACACAGGACTACTGGCGGCTGCGTGTCGGCATCGGCCATCCGGGCGACCGGAACGAAGTCATCGGCTATGTGCTGAAACCGCCCCGCAAGGAAGAGGCCGAGGCGATCGAGGCGGCGCTCGAGCGCGCGCTCGATGCCTGGCCCCTGCTCGCGCAAGGCGATTTCAACGCCGCGATGCAGAAGCTCAATACGCGCCCCAAACCGTCTTCCCCTTCTAACCCTGCCAACTCCCCGGATTCACCATGAGCCTCAAATGCGGCATCGTCGGCCTGCCCAACGTCGGCAAGTCCACCTTGTTCAACGCGCTGACCAAGGCTGGTATCGAAGCGGCCAATTATCCGTTTTGCACCATCGAGCCGAACGTCGGCATCGTCGAGGTGCCGGACCCGCGCCTGCACGAACTGGCGAAGATCGTCAAACCTCAGCGCGTCGTGCCGGCCGTGGTCGAATTCGTCGATATCGCCGGCCTGGTCGCGGGAGCCTCGAAGGGCGAAGGCCTGGGCAACCAGTTCCTCGCCAACATCCGCGAGACCGATGCGATCGTCCATGTCGTGCGCTGCTTCGACGATCCGAACATCGTGCATGTGGCGGGCAGCGTCGATCCTTTACGCGACATCGAGGTGATCGACACCGAGCTCTGTCTTGCGGATCTCGCCACCGTCGAGAAGGCGCTGGCGCGTTACTCGAAGCAAGCCAAGGCCGGCGGCGACAAGGAGGCGAAATTGCTCGTCGCTGTGCTAGAAAAATGCCAAAAGCAGCTCGATCAGGCCAGGCCAGTGCGGGCGCTGGCGCTGTCGAAGGAGGAACGCAACACCCTGCGTCAGTTCTTCCTGCTGACTGCCAAGCCGGTGCTTTATGCCGCCAACGTGAAAGAGGATGGCTTCCAGAACAACCCGTATCTGGAAGCCGTCAAGGCGCACGCCGCACAAGAGAATGCAGACGTCGTGCCGATCTGTGCCGCGATCGAAGCGGAGATCGCCGATCTCTCCGACGAAGACAAGCAACTATTCCTCGCCGAGATGGGCATGTCGGAACCGGGCCTCAATCGCCTGATCCGTGCCGCCTATCATCTGCTCGGCCTGCAGACCTTTTTCACCGCCGGCGTCAAGGAAGTGCGCGCCTGGACCATCCACCGCGGCGACACCGCGCCGCAGGCGGCCGGGGCGATTCACAGCGACTTCGAACGTGGTTTCATCCGCGCGCAAACCATCGCTTATGAGGATTTCATCGCCTGTGGGGGCGAACAAGGCGCAAAGGAGGCCGGCAAGATGCGCGCCGAAGGCAAGGAATACGTGGTTCAGGATGGCGATGTGATCCATTTCCTGTTTAACGTCTGACCGCAAAAGTCGGCGCGGGAGGGACGGCGAACCCAAGCTTGCCGCCGGCAGCCGGGCTTGATTACTTCAACACAGCGAGAATTTCTTTCGCAACCAAATGCGCGCCGGCGGGTCGAAAGATGATCGTCGTCGCGATAAAACATTTCGCCATCCTTCATTGCCCAGCACCAGCGCTCGTCGCAGAATGGCTTTGCGCCATCGACGATCGCGACTTGCGGGAATTCGGCGAGTATTTTCTTCACCAAAGCGCGGTAGTCGGCGTTGCGCTCATCGAATTCGCTGCGCGCCACGGCGCACGGCGAGCGCAGCGGTTTCGGATTCAACCGGAAAGGACGGATATCGACACAGCTTTGCGGGTTGAAGCCGAGCTCCGGGTTGTCGAGCACGAAGATCACCCGTTTGTCCTTGGCCAGCAGCTCCGTGATCGTGGCCCGCATTGCCTCGGCCCAGACCGCCGTGTGATCCCGTAAATCCGGCCGATCCACGAAGGGGATAATTCTGTCATGATAAAGCTCATCGACATAACCCTCCCTGCCGGGAAATCCTTTTCCGCTCTGATAAATCGGCCCGCGCGCCGCCAGGATCACGGTATGGATCTGCGGCGTGGCCAGCGCAAAATCGAGCGCGCTACCGATGATGGCCGGGCAAAGCATGTGCGTTTCCGTCGGCATCTTTTTGTCCACACTGACGACACCCCGAAACGGCAGACATCCCCCCCCGGCCTCAATCAGGTTCTCGCCATGAGCGGCAAGGAGGGGGTCGAGGCCAGGAAACAGGCTCACCGAATGCGAATCGCCCAACAGGAGCACGGTGGGGGGTCATATCCTGGCCTTGACGACAGTAGATTCCTGAATCGGTCGGCCGGATGCGTGCCTTGCAATGGTCCTGTTGGTTCTCGGCTGCCCAAGGATGGCGTTTGGGATCGAAGGTGTCTCGATATTTCAAGGTTTGCGTGATGCGAAACGCCAGCCCGTCGCGCTGATAGGTGACGAAACCGATACTGCGATAAGACAAGCCAGAACGATCAGTAGCGCCGTCTTCGTGCGCCTGTAGTTCGTTCCATAGCGCATCGGGCGCTCGATGAACCGCCAGGTCAGCCAAGCGAGCAGGAAAGAGACCGCCACGGCGCCGATACGCCAGGCACGGGAAGGCGTTGCGCTTTCCATGATGCGCAGATAAGAAAGGATCGGCCAATGCCACAGATAGAGTGGGTAGCTGATCAGGCCGATGCCTACGATCCAGCGGTGCGCGAGAATACGCCGATTGATCCATGCTTCCCGACCAGCCAGGATCAGGAGCAAGGTGCCGGCGACCGGCACCAGCGCCCGCGCGCCAGGGTACGGCTGCTGGGCTTTCAGCTTGAAGGCGGCCAGAACGATCAACGACAGGCCGACAAACGCCAGCAGATTGACGAACATCGCACCCTGACGCTCGACAGGCGGCACGTGGCGAAAGATCAGGCGATTGAAAATCGCCGCGTGGGCCCAGCAGGTCATCTGCGCGGGCCAACGACCGACGGAATGGAAGTAAGCGAGCACAGCGCCCGCCATCAACTCCCAGAATCGGGTATGCACATAGTAGAAGGTCTTGACGGCGTCGGTGTGCACACCTTTTTTCGCCATCACGAACGAGACGGTGGCAATGAGCAGCACCCCGGTGAGGAAATTAAGCCCGGCACGCCAGAAAAGCACGCGAGCAGCGGGAAAAGCAGGTAGAACTGCTCTTCGACCGCCAGCGACCAGAGGTGCAACAAGGGCTTGAGCTCGCTCGCGACATCGAAATAACCGGCCTCGCGCTTCAAGACGATGTTCTGCACGAAGCCCATGCCGGCCGCGATGTGCTTGCCCAACTGCTTGAACTCGTCGGGCAACAAGGCCAGCCAGCCGAAGGCATAACAAGCGACGAGCACGGTGAGCAGAGCCGGGAAGAGCCGGCGCGCGCGATGCGCGTAGAACTCGCGAAAGCTGAAATCGCCGGCTTCGAGGCTTCTGAACAGAATCAGCGAGATCAGGTAGCCGGAAATGACGAAGAAGACATCGACGCCGACGAACCCTCCGGGCGCATAACGAGGGAAGGCGTGATAAGCCACCACAGGCAGGATGGCCAGCGCACGTAAACCGTCGATCTCGGGTCGATAGCGGGGGTGGAAATTGTGCTCGGTCACGACGTCGAATTACGGCACGACCCAACACACGCGCCGCAGATTCCATTTTTATTCATCATAACCGACTTTGGGATATTCGATAACAGGTTATTAACGTGCGCGGATGCCCAATCCCCTGCACGACCCTCGTTACGGGATCCTGCGCGAGTTACTCACCGAGGAACGCTTGCGTCGAGACTTGACCCAAATCGATGTCGCGCAACGTCTGGGGCGGCCACAAAGCCATGTGTCGAAATACGAGCGTGGCGAAAGAAGGTTGGATTTGATCGAATTCGTCGCTGTGGCGAATGCACTCGGTGCCGACCCACAAGCACTGTTCGCCCTGCGGATTGCTCGAATGAGCCGATGATCCGGGGCTTCGACGGGCAGATATTTTCCTCAACATTTGACACCGTTATCTGATACCATAAACTTATGCAGCGCAAGCACCGGCGTACCCTCGAACTGATCTTCGCCCGGCCTGTCTCGGCGAATGTTCGCTGGGCCGACATCGAGGCGCTGTTCGTCGAGTTGGGCGGGCAGGTTGCCGAGCGGGAAGGATCGCGCGTGCTGGTGCGCTTGTTTGGCGATAGGCGGGTATTCCACCGACCTCATCCCGAGCCGACCACGGACAAGGGCGCGGTGGAGGCTATCCGCAAGTGGCTTGAAGAACACGGAGTGAAACCATGAACACTATGACGATCAACGGCTATCAGGCGGTCATCTCATTCGACCCGGACATTCAGATGTTCCGGGGAGAGTTCGTCGGGCTAAACGGCGGCGCCGATTTTTATGCCAAGGATGTCGATGGTCTGCGCCACGAAGGCGAGATTTCCTTGCGTGTATTCCTCGAAGCCTGCGCCGAGGATGGCGTCGATCCGCGCAAGCACTTTTCCGGCAAATTCTCCCTGCGCGTCGATCCCGAATTGCACGAAGCCGCCGCCATCGCGGCGGCCGCGCACGGGCAGAGCCTCAACCAGTGGGTTGCCGAGGCGATCCGTCAGGCGGTGCAGGCGGCATGATGCCCGGTGACGAGACGAAAACCGGGTATGGAACCGGGTACGAAATGAGCGGCATGACCGCGACATCTCGTAGTGGTGCGGCATTCGGCCCGCACTTTGCATTTAATGTGTGACGGTCTTTCTGCCCAGTGCCGTCCGAGGGCGCGTTCAGGCCACGCCGATGGCTTTCGCCAGCGCGTGCAGCTGCTCGATCAGTTGATCGCGTAGCGCCAAGAGCTCGGCTGTCTGGACTTCCGTGGGTTGGCCGGCAAGTTTCTGGGCAACGATGTCTTGGGCGAGCCGATGCACGCGCTCGTGGAACTCATCGATCGCCCGGAATTCCGCAACTGCCCCGTAATGCAGTTGCCCGGGGCCGTAGTACCAGCGCCCGAAGCGGCACTTCGAGCGATCGAGCTCGGGCGGTTGTTCCTGGGGTGTTTCCTGGGCCAGCCATTTTTGCAACTGGTCGATCCACAACCGGTGATCGATTTCTGCGCCCAGCAACACCGCCTCGTCGCGCGCCCAATGGGCTGGCAGCGATGTCCAGGCCGGATTCGCCTGCCAGCGGGCGAGCCAGTCGGCAAGCGCCTCTGCCGGTAAGGGCCGAGCGATACCGTAACCCTGGCCGAGCAGGCAGCCCAGATGGATCAGGGCTTCGCCATGCGCGATGGTTTCCACCCCCTCGGCGAGCACCTCGAGATGGAAAGCCTCGGCCAGACCGATCACCGCTTCGACGATGGCCAGATCGCTGGCGCTGGAAAGGGCGCCGCGCACGAAGCCCTGGTCGATCTTGATCAGATCGACCGGCAGATGTTTCAGGTAGGCGAGCGAGGCGTAGCCGGTGCCGAAATCATCGAGGGCGACGCGCACGCCAAAGCTGCGGCAGGCGGCGAGCACCTCGGCAGTATGCTCAAGGTCCGCGAGAGCCGCGCTTTCAAGCACTTCGATCTCGAGCAGACGGCTGGGCGTGTCGGGATGACGGTCAAGCTGGGCTTTCAGGCGGCTGCTGAAATCGGGGCGGGCCAGATGAGCCGGCGCGATGTTGACGGCAATGGGGATTTCCAGGTCTTGCCTGCGCCAGCGCCCGATCTGTGCCAATGCCTTGTCGATCACCCATTCGTCGAGACGGATTTCGAGCTCGCTGCCTTCGAGCTGCGGCAGGAATTCGCCTGGCGAGAGCAGCCCGCGTTGCGGGTGTTGCCAGCGGATCAGCGCCTCGACGCCGATCATGCGCCCTTCGCGCATATTCACCTTGGGTTGATAGAAAAGCACGAATTGATCCTGCGCCAAAGCCGCTTCGACTTCCTCGAAGAAAGCCCGCCGGCTGCGGGCGATGGCATCTTTCTTAGGATCGAAGAGTTGATAGCGGTTGCGCCCGGCTTCTTTGGCGATGTAAAGCGCCTGGTCGGCATGGCGCATCAGCGTATCGGCATCGGCGGCGTCGTCCGGGTAGAGGGTGACGCCGATACTGGCGGTGACGGAATGCGCCTGGCCATCGATTTCCATCGGTTCCGCGACGGCAGCGAGGATGCGCTCCAGCACCGATTCGCATTCCTCGACGTTTGCGAGACTGGTTAGCAGCAGGAGGAATTCATCGCCGCCGAGCCGCGCCACCGTGTCCCCACCCCGTATCGCCGCAGAAAGCCGTTTCGCAATCTCGATCAGCAACCGGTCGCCGATGGGATGACCGAAGTGATCGTTGATCGGCTTGAAGCCATCGAGATCGAGATAGCAGACGGCGAGCTTCTTGGTGCTGCGCTGGGCCTGCGAAAGCGCCACGGCGAAGCGGTCGTTGAGCAGACTGCGGTTGGGTAGTCCCGTGAGCGGGTCGTGGTGGGCGAGATGGATGAGCTGGGCTTCCTTGCGCTTGATTTCGGACAGATCGCGGAAGATGCCGAGGTAGTTGGTCGCTTCGCCCTGCTCATCGGTGACGGCGATGATCGTCAGTTCTTCCGGATAGATTTCGCCGTCCTTGCGGCGATTCCAGATTTCCCCCTGCCAGTGGCCGGTTTCACGGATCTGTTGCCACATGGCGTCATAGAAACTGGCCTCGTGTTTGCCGGAAGAAAGGATGCGCGGCCTACGACCAATCACTTCTTCAGCCCGATAGCCAGTGATGCGACAAAAGGCGGGGTTGACGGAAACGATGCGGCGCTGGGCATCGGTGATCATCACGCCATTCAACGCGTGCTCGAAGACGCTGGCCGCCAGCCGCAAGCGTTCGAGCGTGCGCCGCTCCTCGGTCTGATCGCGGAACACCAGCACGGCGCCGAGAACGCACCCCTCTAGATCACGGATCGGCGCAGCGGAATCGGCGATCGGTCGCTCGCTGCCGTCCCGGGCGAGCAACAGCGTGTGGTTCGCGAGATCCACGATGACGCCCTCACGGATCGCCCGGCCGACCGGGCATTCCACCCCCTGGCGCGTATGCTCATTGACGATCGGAAACACCTGCAGGATCGAACGGCCCTGGGCCTCGGCGGCAGGCCAGCCGGTGAGCGCTTCGGCCACCGGGTTCATGAATGTCACGCAGCCATCGGCGTCGGTCGCGATCACGCCATCGCCGATCGAGGCCAGGATCGTGGCCAGCCGTTCGCTTTCTTCCTGCAGCGCATTGCGGGCGGCTTCGAGATGGCTGGCCATGCGGTTGAAGGCTTCGATGGTCTCGCGCAGCTCGGGGCTGCCCCGCGCTTCCAGCCGCACGGACAAGTCCCCCGCCGCGAGACGGGCAGCACCGGATTTCAAGCGCTCGAGGGGCCGCAGGCCGAAACGCAGGATCAACCAGATGCCGATGAAATCGACCGTGACCGCCACCAGCAGGATGCCCAGGTGTTGCTGCAGGCTGCGCCAGGCGCGTAACGTCGGTTGGCGCGGGCTCAAGAAAAGCTCGACCTCGCCGTAGGTGCGTCCGCCGACGATGACCTTGGCCTGGCCGGATACTGGCGAGTACCCGAAAAGATCGCTGAACCATTGGGGCGCGTGCTCAGGTGGCTCGGGTACGCTTGTCTTCAGCACCACCCCACTGGTGTCACGATAGTTGACGGCGACGATGAGTGGGCGTGTCGCGTAACGATCCAGCGTCTGCTGCAATGTCGAGAAATCCCCGATCACGACCGTTTCGGCAAGCGCCGCCGGCAGCGTATCTAGTTCGGCCGCCAGCGTAGCTGCGAGATCTTCGCGCGCGCGGCGCGCATCCTCGCGCGCCACGGTGAGCAGCATCACCGCGCTGGCGACGACGAGCGCCGTCGTCGCCGTGGTCAGCAGCCGCGCCGCGAAAGGGAGACCGTCCCAGAGCGCGCGCAGACTGACTGCCATTTACTTGAAATCCTTGACGACCGTGCGGGCGTAGAAATCGAGATAGCTCTGGTAATCGGCCTGTGTTGCCTTGCGGAAACCATAAGGTGGCTTCTGCCCGATGATCTTCGCGCTCGCCTCGAGCACCTTCAGACCCTCGGGATCGTTGTCCATGCCATCGAAGGCTTCCTGCACCTTGCGCACCACGTCGGCCGGCACGCGCGGATGGGCGGCGATCGGCAGATTGTGGTAGGGCGGCGACTCCCACAGCACGCGGTAGCGCAGATTCTCACGCGCGGCAAAGAAGCGCATCACTTGGTTATTGACGCCGGCGGCGATCACGCGGCCCGCCTTCAGCTGCCCCATGATGCCTTCCTGGTTGCCACCGAACACCGGCTTGACCTCGATGCCGCGGCGCAGCAGCGCATCCATCGGCACGGCATAGCCGACGAAGGCGGCCAGCGAAGGGAAACCGACTTCCTTGCCGGCCAGGTCTTCGAGCGAACGGATCGGCGCATCCTCCAGCGTGACGATCTGGCCGGTGATCGCCTCCTCACGCGGCCGCAGGATGACCTGGTAATTGGCCTTCGCCATCTTCGGCTGGAAGATCGTGTTCGAATAGACGAAGTCGTATTCGCCGCGCTCGGTGGCATCGTTCGATTCCGGCGCCGTACGCGCCGCCTTGAGGTGGAGATGAACGCCACTCTTTTGTTCGACATACTCCAGGATCGGATTCCAGTACTGCGCGGTGAGCACTGCGGAACGCTGCGAGAGCACGCCGAACGAATAGGTCGGCTGTGCAGCTGCGGCAGCGGAGAAAAGCAGCAGAAAAATGCAATGCAGAAAAGCTTTCATACTAGTGCGGCTATTTTTCAAAAGG